>NZ_JBEZEB010000006.1:0-164751 GCF_040648615.1 Catellatospora sp. NPDC049111
CCAACCCGCAGCCATTCGTATGGAGAAAGTCTGCCGAGGAAATCCTCGACTCCCTCGCCAGATATCTACAACGGATTTCCGGCGCAGCACACTAGTGTGCTGCCGGTCGTTATCGGCCGCTGATCCTCGGGTACCGCCTGCGGCGGCCCAGGAAGGTACGCGGTGGCTGCACCGACTTCGCACGGCCGTCTGGCGCTGAGGACGGCATTGCCCGGTTCGTGACGCAGGAACCGGGCAACCGCACCAGGAAGGTGCGCGCTACCGGTGCCCGCTCACGCTCCGGTAACACGCTGAGTGATCGAATCACCGGCGGAAGTCGGCAATGAGCGAGGACTAACGATGACGCAGCTGGACACGAAGGAGACCGAAGCCGGGACCTGGCGCGTGAAGGTCCGCGCCGCCCTCGCGCCGGACTCGTGGAAGCGCGGCCCTGTGGTCGCCGCAATGGCCCTGCTGCTGGGTGTGCTCATGCTGTTTCACGAGCTGGTCCCGAACCGGATCGGGAACCTCGGCAGCCTGGTGGAGACCTTCCTGCCGTGGTTCGGCCTGGGCATACCGGTGCTGCTGGCCGGGGCGCTGTGGCGTCGCTCCCCCGCCGCCGGGGCCGCGCTGCTGCTGCCAGCCGCGGTGTGGCTGAGCCTCTTCGGCGGGCTGCTCGGCGACAAGTCCCAGCCGGGCGGCGACCTCACGGTGGTGCAGCACAACGTCGGCGCCGAGAATCCCGACCCGGCCGGCACCGCCCGCGACCTGGCCACCTCCGGAGCGGACGTGCTGGCCCTGGTGGAGCTGACCGAGCAGGCCCGGGAAACCTACGAGCAGGGGCTGGCGGAGGTTTACCCGTACCACACGGTGCAGGGCACGGTCGGGCTGTGGAGCAGGCTGCCGCTGTCGGACACCCGGCCGATCGACACCAGGATGGACGTCGGGCCACTCGGGCACGCCAAACCGGCCGAGGAGAAACTGGCCTACAACCGGGCGCTGCGCGCCACGGTGACCACCGGCAAGGGTCCCCTGGCGGTGTACGTGGCCCACCTGGGATCCGCCCGGGTCAACCCCCGGGGCGGCTTCTCGACCGGTGACCGTGACCGCAACGCCCAGGCGCTCGCCGAGGCCGTCGCCGCCGAGCGCAACGAGCGGGTGGTGCTGCTCGGCGACCTGAACGGCACGGTCGACGACCGCGCGCTGGCCGGCCTCACCTCGCGACTGCGCTCGGCCCAGGTCGCGGCCGGGGACGGCTTCGGCTTCAGCTGGCCGGCCGCGTTCCCGGTGGTGCGGATCGACCAGATCCTGACCAAGGGCATACAGCCGCAATGCTCGTGGGTGCTGCCCGCCACCGGCAGCGACCACCTGCCGGTGGCGGCCCGACTCGGCTGGTGAGCACAACGCGGCGAGCGGCGATCACGCCCGGCCGGACGGATGATAATAACGTCACACTTCGATATCCTTCTCTTTCTTGATGCTTTCTTTCCTATTACGAAAGCGTTCTGAGGAGGAGCGATGCCCCGCACCCG
Organism: Catellatospora sp. NPDC049111; assembly: GCF_040648615.1. Classification (NCBI taxonomy): domain Bacteria; kingdom Bacillati; phylum Actinomycetota; class Actinomycetes; order Micromonosporales; family Micromonosporaceae; genus Catellatospora; species Catellatospora sp. NPDC049111. The sequence goes on from NZ_JBEZEB010000006.1 coordinate 1,512, forward strand.
ATCCCCCGTCGTCTCCGCGTGCCTCGCGCTCGCGTCGATCGCCGCCACGCTCGTCGGCGCCCAGCTCGTGACCGCCGCGCCCGCGGCGGCCGCCACGACCGCACCCCAGCTCGTCGTCAACGGCGACTTCGCCGACCCCGACGTCACCCGCTTCGACGGCGTCTACTACGCCTACTCGACCAACAACGGCTTCGGCAACGTGCCGGTCGCCTCGGCGACCTCGCCGACAGGGCCGTGGACGCGGCGCGGCAACGCTCTGCCGAGCCTCGGCGCTTGGGCGAGCGGCGGCCTGACCTGGGCCCCCGAGGTGACCCGCCGGGCCGACGGCCGATACCTGCTGTACTACACGGCCCGCAGCACCGCCGTGGGCAGGCAGTGCATCGGCGCGGCCCTGGCGACCTCCCCGATCGGGCCGTTCACGCCGGTCGGCACCCAGCCGCTGGTCTGCAACGGCGGTGAGGGCGGCGACATCGACGCGTCGAGTTTCGTCGACAGCACCGGCGCGCGCTACCTGCTGTACAAGGACGACGGCAACGCCATCGGCCAGCCGACGAGCCTGTGGCTGCAGGGCGTCGCCGCCGACGGCCTCACCTTCCAGGGCGCACGCGTCGAGCTGCTGCGCAGCGGGCGGCCCGAGGAGAACGGCGTCATCGAGGCCCCGGTGCTGACCAAGGTCGGCTCGCAGTACGTGCTGTTCTACTCGCTGGGCGGCTACGGCGGCGACGGCTACCAGACCAGCTACGCAACCTCGGCGTCGCTGACCGGGCCGTACACGAAGGCGTTCCGGTCGCTGCTCACCACCGACAGCGTCAACGGCGCGGTCCGCGGGCCGGGCGGTGCCGACGTGGTCCGCGACCCCGCCGGGGACCACCTGGTGTTCCACGGCTGGATCAACAACTACAGCGCCCGGGGCATGTACGTCGCGGCACTCGGCTGGTCCGGCGGCTTCCCCGTGGTCCGGGGCAGCCGGGTGCGCACCGAGGCCGAGCGCGGCACCCTGAACCGCTGCGCGATCCGCAACACCACCACCGCGTCGCAGGGCCAGGCCGTGGCGTACATCGACTACGCCGACAGCTGGGTGCAGCTGAGCGTCTTCGCACCCCGAGCCGGGGCCTACACGGTGTACGTCGCCTACGCGGCGGGCTTCGGCGACGCCCAGCACACGCTGACCGTCAACGGCGGCTCCCCCACCACCGTGAACTACCCGAACACCGGCTGGGAGACCTGGCGGCAGGTCCCGGTCGACGTCAACCTGGCGGCCGGCACGAACACGGTGCGGCTGACGTTCCTGTCCCGCTGGGCCGAACTGGACTACATCGAGGTGGCGTAGCCACGGTCGAGGCCCGGCGCCCGCAACGGGTCGCCGGGCCTCATGCCGTCAGGACGGGCGGCCGGTGGTGTACAGCCACTGGTCGAAGAAGCCGTCCAGTTGCCGGCCCGCGGCCTGCTCGGCCAGGGCGATGAAGTCGGCGGTGCTGGCGTTGCCGTCCTTGTGCCGCTCGGTCCAGGTGCGCAGGATGCCGAAGAACGTGTCGTCGCCGACGAGGCGGCGCAGCGCGTGCAGGGTCATGCCGCCGCGCTCGTAGACGCTGTCGGAGAAGATCTCCTCGCGGCCCGGGTCGCCGGGCGGGACCTTCCACAGGTCCGACTTCTTGTCGGCGTAGCGTTTGTCGTACTGCTGCTGCACGGTCGGGCCGCCGTCGTGCTCCAGCCACATCCACTCGGCGTAGGTGGCGAAGCCCTCGTTGAGCCAGATGTCGCGCCAGGTGTCCACCGAGACGCTGTCCCCGAACCACTGGTGCGCCAGCTCGTGCGCGAGGATGCCGGTGTCGGGGCCCTCGGCCCAGGTCTCGGCGGTGTACACCGGGCGGGTCTGGCTCTCCATCTCGTCCTCGACGCGGCGTTCGGCGACCACGATCCCGCCGTAGGCGTCGAACGGGTACGGACCGGCGATCGTCTCCAGGAAGTCGGCGACCTCCGGGGTCCGGGCCAGGTTGCGGTCCGCCTCCCCCACCGGGACCTTCTCCGCGATCGCGGTGATCACCGGCTTGCCCTGGTGCTCGCCCTGCGCCAGCCGGAACCTGCCGACCGCCATCAGCGCCAGGTAGGACGCCATCGGCGAGGTGACCTCCCAGCGCCAGGTGCTCCAGCCCGCGTTCTCGGTGCGCCCGCGCAGCAGCCCGTTGCTGATCCCGCTGTAGCCGTGGGGCACGGTCAGCGCGATGTCGTACAGCGCCTTGTCGCGCGGGTGGTCGTTGACCGGGAACCAGGCCGCCGCCGACTGCGGCTCGCCGACGGCCACCGCGCCGCGCCGGCTGGTGAAGAAGCCGTTGTTCTCGGCGTCCCCGTCCGGGGTGTCGGCGGGGCGGCCGCCGTAGACGACCTCGGTGGTGAAGACGGCCCCGGAGGCGACCGGCGCGGCCGGGGTGATCACCAGTTCGTCGCCCTCGCGCGTGGACTTGGCGGCCCGCCCGTCGACGGTGACCTTGCCGACCGTCAGCCCGTACAGGTCGAGGTGGAACCGGTCGAGGGCCTGAGTCGACTTGGCGCGCACCGTCGTGGTCCCGTCCAGCCGCCCGGTGGCCGGATCGAACTTGACCTTCAGCTGGTATCGCTCGACGTCGTAGCCGCTGTTGCCGTACGTCGGGAAGTAGGGGTCCCCGATGCCGGCCAGACCGACCTGCCCGGTCAGGCCCGGCGGGAGGAGGCTGCAGCCGGCCAGCAGCGAGCAGGTGGCGACCATCATCCCCATGATTCGGGCTTTTCGCATGGAATCACGTTAAGTGAGACACGGGTTCGGCGTGGACGGTCGGTGAAGCTGAGAAGAACCTGCGAACGCTTCCCGGTCGAACGCGGCGCATTACCTGCCAGGACCTGAGGGCCGGGCTGAACTCCGGTAATGCTTCTCGCTGAGATCGGCGAGCACCGCGACCCGGTCGTCGTGCAGGTCCGTCCACGGAAACGCGGCGTCCGGCTCCCGGCTACTGCTGCGGGTGAGGTGCACGACGGCGTACCTGCCGTCGTCCTGGACGCGGAACAGGATGTCGTCGCACCGGGTGCAGCGCGCGAGCAACACCAGGGGTTTGCCTTCCAGGACGTGCCCGGCGGCCCGCTCGTGCTCGAACTGTGCCAGCAGGGCGTGCCGCCGGTCGGGGTCGGCGGCGAGATCCGACCAGTGCGCGGGCAGGACGAGCCGGCCGTCGTCCACGATCACCGCACCGTCCGCCAGCAGGCGCAGCTCGCGCAGGCCTTCCGGGTACCGGTCGTCGTGGTACTCGACGACGTGGCTGTCCAGTAGTTCGAGGGCCAGCGCCGTGGCCAGGACCATCCCGTCGGCGTAGAACTCGTGCGAATCGTCGGGCGACGCGAACCCCGAGTCCGGCGGGTACTGATGGTCGAGGGTCTGGTCGAAGCGCTGCTTCCAGGCCGCCAGATGGCTGACGAGCGCCTCGCTGATCGGCAGGGACGCGGGGTCGCGCACCTGCGAGATCCCGTCGGCGTCGGTGACCGACAGCGGGTGGCCGCAGCAGTAGTCGGCGCTCATGACGATCCGTTGCCTGGTCATCGGCCGATGATCGCACCATCGGGCCGCCGGCCTCGACCGGGTTTGCCGACCCGGTCGAGGCCGTGCCTGGTCAGAACGTGTACGGGGTGGCGTACTGCGGGCGCAGGATCGTCGTGCGCGGGGCGACCTGGCGGATCGCCGCCTCGAACGCGGCCAGCCGCTGGGCGTCGGCGGGCGCGACGACCGGCGGGTTCTGCAGCGGCGTCTCGAAGTTGTCCCAGTGCACCGGCACCACGACCGCGGGGCGGTCCAGCGCCTCGATCAGGCGGGGCACGTACTCGTGCGTGGCGGTGCTGGACGGCAGGGCCAGCATGGCTACGTCCGGGTTCAGGCCGCGCAGGTTGCGCTCGACGAAGTCGCTGGCGCCCATGAAGAACACCGACGGCCCGCCGGTGACGGTGAGCTGGTACGACAGCGTGTCGCCCTCGGGCAGGTCGGCGATGGTGGCCGGGGCCGGGCTCGGCGGGCTGGTGCGCACCCCGGGGAACGCCATCGAGTACGACCCGTTGCGGCTGTGCAGCGCGGGCACGACCTCGACCGAGTAGTCGCCGAACGCCAGCACCTCCCCGCCCTTCACCGGGCTGAGCTGCGACGCGGGCACGCCCGCGGCGAGCCCGAGGTGGTACGCGGTGAGCGTGCCGAAGACCCGCGCGCCGGTGGTCGTCGCCACGTGCGGCACGTCGTTGAAGTGGTCCCAGTGGGTGTGCGTGACGAACACGGTCTCCGGCTTGCCCGCGTGCGCGGCCACGGTCGCGGCGTCGACGGTGAGCGCGGTGGCGGGGTCGAACGCGCCGGTGAACAGGCCGGTCGGGAAGCGGGTGACGTACGGGTCGATCAGGACGGTGCGAGCCCCGATGTCGATGCGCCAGCCGGAGGTGCCCAGCCAGCGGAACGTAGCCGTCTGCCGTTTCGCGGTGCTCGACCGGGGGCTGGGCGCGGCGACGGCCGGTGCGGCGACGGCCGGGATGGCGGCCATCGAGGTGAGCGCGGTGCCCGCGGCGGCCGTCGCGAGGAAGCGGCGGCGGCCGACCTGGTGCTCTGACATGGTGTTTCCCCTCGTGCGGTGGATCAAGGTGACCAGCGCAGCGAAACACCCGGCCGGCGGCACCGTCCAAGATGGCAGAGCGGCACCTGCCATATCGGTCCTGATATCACCCCAGTTCAGGCGTTAGCCGATGATGGCGGCAAGTGTCCTATGTCACTGTCCGCGCAGCTCGTCGACGGCCAGTTTCGCGGCCCGGCCGAGCACCAGGTCGAGGTCCAGGCGCGGCATGGACAGCCGCTCGGTCCTGGCGAACACCGCCACGGCGTAGCGGCCGCCGTCCGGGTACTCCACGACACCGGCCTCCATGTGCAGGCCGGGCAGCGTGCCGGTCTTGCCGGCGACCCGGACGCCGGGCGGGAAGGCGGCGGCGAGCCGGGTCCAGAACAGCTGCCGGAACATCAGCGCGCGCACGGTCGCGCAGGCCTGCGCCGGGCCGGCCTCGTCCCGCCAGATCAGCGCGAGCAGCCGGGTGATCTCCTCCGGGGTGCTGGAGTTCGTGTGCGCAGGGTCGTACACCCGCAGCGCCCGGACCCGCTCTTCGGGAAGGGCGGGGAAGATCCGGGCGAACTCGTCGTCGTCACGCGCGCCGACATCGGCGATCATGGTTTCCAGGATCTCGCGGGGCCCGCCGATCAGCCTGGTGCGGACCAGGCCCAGCTCCTGGGCGAGCAGCGGCAGCAGGTCCGGGCCGCCGATGCGGCTCAGCAGCATGTCGGCGGCGGTGTTGTCGCTGACGGACATGGTGAAGTAGGCCAGGTCGCGCAGCGACACCTCGACGTCGTCGGCGCAGCCGGCCGTCCCCCAGCCGCCGAGCCGGTCGCGCGAGCGGACCAGCACCCGTTCGGCCGGGTCGAGCGAGCCGGCGACGGCCTGCCGGGCGAACTCCAGTACCAGCAATATCTTGAAAATGGAGCCGATGACGACCTGGTCGTCGGCCGCGACGGCGACCTGCCGGCCGGTGTCGAGGTCGCGCGCGTGCAGCCACCCCCGCATCTCCGCGTCGGCGAACACCTCCGCGATCCGGTTCGTGATCAACATCTGGTCAGCCTATGGTCGGACGGTGGATCTCTCCAAACACCTGCGCTACTTCCTGACCGTCGCGGAGGAACTGCACTTCAGCCGGGCGGCGGCGATCCTCGGCATCGCGCAGCCCCCGCTCAGCCAGGCCATGCGGCGGCTGGAGGACGAGCTCGGCGTGACCCTGTTCGACCGGCTGCCCCGCGAGACGGCCCTGACCGCCGCAGGCCATGCGCTGCGCGACGAAGCACGGGAGTTCCTGGCCGCCGAGCAGCGGCTGCGCACCCTGATGAGCAGCGTCCGCGACGGCGCGCTCGGCACCCTGCGCGCCGGGGTGCCGCCGGAGATCCCGGCGGCGGCCCTGGGCGAGCTGCTGCGCCGACTGGCCGAACAGGCCCCCGGGCTCGACGTCGACTTGCAGGAGCTGACCACGGCCGAGCAGTTGGAACTGCTCGCCGCCGCCCGGCTCGACGTGGGCCTGCTGCATCAGCCGGTTGACGACGTGGACCTGTGCGCGGGCCCGGCCGTCCGCACGCGGCTGGGCGTGGTGCTGCCCCGCACCTCCCCGCTGGCCAGGTCGAACGAGCTGACCCTGGCCGACCTGGCCGGGCACGGCCTGGTCGTGTTCCCCCGCGCCACCGCGCCCGACTGGTATGACCACCTGCTGGCGGTGTGCCGCGAGCACGGCTTCACCCCCGGCCGGATCCGGCACGCCCGCAACCCCGAGTTCCTGTGCGGGCTGGTGCTCGCCGGTCAGGGCGTGGCGCTGGAGCGGGAGTCGGCGACCCGCCGCGAGCCGCGGGTCACCTGGCGGCCGCTGACCGGCGACCCCCTCTGGCAGCAGGTCGCGGCCGTGTGGCCGCGCCGCTCACCGCACCCTGCGGCGTTGCGCTTCGCCGCCGTCGCCGGTGAGGTCCTCACCCGGTCCGCGGGGCTGCCCGTGCCGGAGCGGGCCGAAGGAGCGCCTCCGCCGTGGTCGGTGGTCTTCCACACCGCCCCGGGCGTATGACCGGGCTCAGGAGTTGAGCAGCTCGCGGACCTCACGGGCGAGTTCTACCGAGGCCTCGATCTCGACCTTGCGGATGGACACGCTCTCGACGTTGAACCCGAACGGCACGCCCAGCCGCCGGCAGAACGCGGAAAGCTCGCGAGCCGTGGCGATGCACTGCTGGTAGGACTCCGTCAGCGGGTCCTCGGAGTAGCGCAGCGCGTTCTCCAGCCAGCGGGGCACGTCCACGCCGAGCCAGTGCAGGAACGACAGTGTCTTCAGCGAACCGCACACCGACAGCGTGAAGATCACCGGACGGGGCGCGACGCCCTTCTGCGAGCAGGTGTAGAAGTAGTCCGAGAGCATGCTCTTGGTCGCGTCGACGTCGTACACCACCTGCGTGATGAAGAACGACGCGCCGCGGTCCTGCTTGGTCAGCATGCGCAGGTGCTCGTCGCCGCTGCGGGTGTAGCGCTCGGTGATGGCGACCGCGCCGAGCGGCAGGTCGGCGCGGGCCCGGTCGCGCAGGGCGTACGCCTGGGTCAGGCCGGTGCGCACGCCCTTGTCCCGCGACGACGCGCCGACGAAGACGCTCAGCACCCGGTCGGTGTCCACCTCGCCGAGCCAGTCCGCCAACTCGGGCTCGGTGTACTTGCCGACGCACCGGTAGATGACCGCGGGCCGCTCCCAGCCGCCGAGGTGATCGCGGTGGAACGACACGGGGTCCATCGTCGGCAGATACGGGAACGGGCGCTCCTGCGGGTTGCGGTCGCTCTCGTCGTCGATGTCGTAGAGGATCAGCCCGTCGAGGTCCACCGTGGCCAGCCGGGCCAGGGTCACCTCGGCGATCTGGGCGGCCTGCTCGGCCGAGACGCTGCTGCGCGGCGGGGTGATGCCGAGCAGCAGCACCCCCGTCTCGGCCCGCTCCAGCATCGCGCGCAGGGACCGGCGGGCAGGTGCGGAGTCGTCAGCCATGCGCTCACGATATCGAACCTGCTCGTACCAAACCGACCCGCGTCAAGGCGATCCACGCCACAACATGTCGCACGCGACGGCATCGAGCGGCCCGTGGCCGGGTGTGCGGTGCCACCCGGCCACGTCCCGCTCAGTCCACGAGTGTGCAGAGGTTGGTCGTGGTGCCGTGGACCATCGTGAGGGTCTTCTGGAACGTGGGCGTGAACGCGACGCTGTAGACGCCGTCGATCAGCCACATGCCGCGCGGCAGGGTGCTGCCGTCCGCCCGGAACCCGAAGATCACCGGGCCGACCACGTAGTAGGTCATCGACCCGTCCGTGCCGTACTGGACCATCGCCGTGCCGCTCGCGTCGACCTCCGTGAACACCCCCGTCTCCAGGTTGGTGAACTTGACGATGAGGTCGCCGGCGTACAGCTCGCGCTTCGGCTTGCCGTCGGCGTAGGTGTCCAGGACGAGCTTGCGCACCTCGTCCCGGATCGGCTCACTGCGGATGGCGAAGTCGCAGCGAGCCCCGGCGGGCTGCTCGAAGGCGGCCGACGGGGCCGGCACCCAGCCGCCGTGCGCACCGGCTCCGCCGGCCGGTTCGGTGGCCTGAGCCGGCGCGGCCCCGGCCAGCAGCGCGGTGACCATGACCGCGGCCGCGATGACTGCTCGACGCATGAACGCTTCCCTCCTGTTGCTTCGTCACGTGCCGGGACAGCCTGGCGCGGCCGGCTCACCACGGCCTGACCACCGAAAAGGGGCCAATGAGGACGACTCACGTGACCCGGCAGCGGCGACACGCCGCCTTCGCGGTATGCCTCACCACCTCCTCCACAAGCGTCAAGGTCAACCACTCGGGCAGCTCCGAGCGTCCTACCGGTATGGAGTTCCGCCTGCTCGGCCCGTTCGAGGCGAGTCACCACGGCCGTCTCGTGGAGATCGCCAGCCGCCGCCAGGAACGCTGCCTGCTGGCCCTGCTGCTGCTCGACCTCGGGCACCTGGTCACCATCGACCGCCTCATCGACCTGCTGTGGAACGGCAGCGCTCCGGCCTCGGCGCGCGGCGCCGTGTACACCTACGTGGGCCGCCTGCGCGCCGCACTGAACCCGTACGGCGTGCGCATCACCACACGCGCCGACGGATACCTCGTCGAGGCCGACGACCACCGGGTCGACGTCACCGACTTCCACCGCACCGTGCAGCAGGGGCTGGACGCCGCCGATCCCGCCGTGCGGGCCGCCCTGCTCGACGGCGCGTTGCAACAGTGGCGAGGGCCGCTGCTGGCCGACGTGGCCGACGACGCGCTGCGGCACCGGCTCGACGGGCAGCTCGACGAGGCCCGGCTGGTCGCCGTCGAGATGCGCGCCGAGGCGCAGCTCGCCCTCGGTCGGCACGCCCGCGTGAGCAAGGACCTGGCCGGGCTCGCCGACGCGTATCCCCTGCGCGAACGGCTCGTCGGCATCCTGATGACCGCCCACTACCGCGCCGCCCGCCAGGCCGACGCCCTGCTGCTGTACGAGGCCACGCGCAAGGCCCTGGCCACCGAACTCGGCGTCGACCCCGGCCCCGACCTGCAGGAACTGCACCGGCGCATCCTCCGCAACGATGCGCGCCTGGACCAGCCGCGCCGCGCGGTGTACGAGGTGCGGATCCGCGAGGAGGTGCTGCCGTGGACCGTCGGCGGGCACCCCGCGCTCGACTTCTGCAACACCTTCGCCGGCTGGGGTTTGCCGACGCCGCCCCCACCCGGCGCCGAGTGGCTGCGCGGCTACAACACCTTCGCGGTGTGGTGCGGCTACATCGGGCTCGCCGACGACCCGACCGTCACCCGCCTGCTCACGCTCGCCGCCCGCGACCCGGCCGAGGCCGACCGGACCCTGGAACAGGCCCGGACACTTCGCGCACAGGTGTACGCCTGCCTCAACGGGCACGCCGACCACGCCGCGTTCGACGCCGTCGCCAGGGCCGCCGAGGCGGCCGCCAAGACGCTGGAGTACACCCGCGACGAGACCGGCGGCGGCCGCTGGCGGCCCGGCCTGGACGCCGGACTGCGGCTGCCCCTGCACGCCGCCGCCTGGAGCGCCGCCGAACTGCTCGCCGACCCCCGACGGCTGACCATACGGTCCTGCGCCGAATCCCACTGCCGGTGGCTGTTCCTGGACGAGGCCGGCATGCGCCGCTGGTGCAGCCTGGTGACCTGCGCCGGTTAGGGTTCCAGCGTCGCGGCCATGCCGAAGGCGGCGACGTGGTGCGCGCCGACGAAGGCGTTGCTCTCCACGATCTTTCCGTGCTCGATCCGGAGCACGTCGACGACCAGGGCCTCGTAGCGCGGGCTGCCGGGCCTGCGCAGGTAGCAGATCAGCGCGGGACGCCCGTTGGCGGAGCTGGGAAAGGTGCGCCAGTCGAGGGGACGGCTGAGGAACCGCACGACCGCGTCGATCCCGACGACCGGCGGCTCGGGCGGCATCGTGATGCGCACGTCCTCGGCGAGCAGGGCGCGCAGCGACGGCGGATCCGTGGCATCGGCGTACCGGCGCAGGATCTCCTCGTCCTCGCGGGTCAGCGGCGGGCGCCGCCAGTCGCGCGGGTCGGCCGGGGCGTGGTGGCGCACCGTGTGGCGGGCCCGCTGGAGGAGGCTGTTGACCGCGGTGACCGGGGTGTCGAGCGCGGCCGCGACCTCCTGCGGCCGCCACCCGTGGACGTCGCACAGCACGAAGGCAGCCCGCTGCCGTCCCGGCAGGTACCTGAGCGCCGCGATCAGGGCCAGTTCGACGGTCTCTCGGCCGGCCACACCGGTCTGCGGGTCGTCGGCGAGCAGGGCGTCGGGATAGGGGCCGATCTCGGTGGACCACTCCAGCAGGTCACCCGCCGGCGTGGTCCGGTGGGCTGCGGCTTTGCGGCTGTCGAGGAAGGCGTTGGTGGCGATCCGGTACAGCCACGTCCGCACGGACGCGCGTCCCTCGAAGCGGTCGCGGGCTCGCCAGGCGCGCAGGAAGGTCTCCTGCACCAGGTCGTCGGCGTCGGGGACGTTGCCGACCAGGTGGTAGCAGTGCAGGTGCAGGTCGCGGGGGTGCTCGCCGAAAGCAGCCTGCAGCCGTGCGGCCCGCTCGTCAGGCGCGTCGGACATGCGGTTCTCCCGCAGTTCGTTCGTCACGACGGTACTGACGATCGGCAGACCGAACCTTCATCGGTGACCGATGACGGAAGCCGCCCGCGCTCGTCTGAACCGTGACCGATCCGACACACGAGAGGACTACACCATGTCGGCGAACCCCGTGCTCCGCGCCGAGAACCCGCCCGTCGTCGACCGGCGGACCTGGCTGCGGGCCCGCGAAGAACTGCTGGCCCGGGAGAAGGCCCATACGCGCGAGGGTGACGCCGTCGCCGCCGCTCGCCGCAGGCTGCCGATGACCCTGATGCCGCCGGTCGCCGTGCAGGGCCCCGGCGGACCGACCCCGCTGGTGGACGTGTTCGAGGGACGCCGGATGCTCATCGCGTACTTCCACATGTGGCACGACGGCGAGCCGTTCGAGCAGCAGTGCGAAGGCTGCACCTTCTCCACCTGCCACGTGCAGGTGTTGGACTACCTGCACGCCCGGGACGTCACCTACGCCGTGTTCTGCCAGGGGCCGTACGCCGACAGTGCCGCGTTCGCGAAGTTCATGGGGTACCCGTTCCCCTGGTATTCGGCACGCGACAGCGATCCGGCCCTGGCCGACGGGCGCGACTTCGGGTTCATCGCCTGCTACCTGCGTGACGGCGACCAGGTCTACGAGACCTACTGGACCACCGGCCGGGGCGTCGAAGCGCTGATGACCAGCTACCACGCCCTCGATCTGACGGTGTACGGCCGCCAGGAGGGCTGGGAGGACTCCCCTGACGGCTGGCCGCGCGTGAGCGGACACCCGTGGCGGCTCGACGGCCGCCCGACCGCGCAGTGGAGCCGCCCCGGCGTACGCCCGCCGACGACCTGACCGGTCGGGACCTGCTCAGTCACCGACGCGCACGACGGTGGTCCGCGCGTCGGTGACGGCCTGCCGCACGATGGCCTCCAACCTGCGCATCTCCAGCTCCAGCCCGCAGGCGAGCGGCCCCGTCCGCACGGTCAGCATGCGGGCGGCCTCGGACATCGGCAGGTTCAGCGCCGCACGCAGCTCCTTCACGAGGCGAACCCGGTCGGCGTCCGGGACGGAAACCTGCAATCCGAACCAGCCGCCCTGCGCCCGCAGCAGAGCGTGGTCGTTCCCGTCGGCAGTCGGGCCGAGCAGGATTTCCACGGCGTACGCGCAGCCGGCGCACCGCTCCGAGGCGTCCCAGCGGATCCGCACCCCGTCCAGCCAGCCGACCACGTCGTACGTCGCCACACCCGCGCATTGCGGGCACTTGATCGTCGAGGTCGCGCTCTGCTCGTACGCCATCGTCGCCGCCCTCCGTGAGGGCGACAGCATACGGTCGCCTTCACGGCCGGGCCGCTGTGATCCGTCCCAGGAGGCGCGGCAGCGGTCCGGCGGGCGGTGTCCAGACGTCGCGGTCCTCGTAGGACCAGGCGTAGGTGGGGTTGCCGTCGCGTACGAGGTCGCGCAGTCCGGGGAGGCCGAGTTCGCACGCCGACCATTCGTACAGCAGCTGCAGGCGCGGCTGGATCACGCCGTAGTCGAGCATCCGGCCCAAACGGTGCTCGTGGGCGAGGTAGGCGCGCAGCTCCTCGGCCGGCGGGTAGCGGTCGGGCAGGACCCTGCCGAGCGACAGGAACACCCCGGCCATGCCCAGTCGCGGGTCCCCGAGCAGCCGGCCCAGCACGGCGAGCCTGCCCAGGGCCAGCTTCGGCGCGGCGACCAGCGCGTGCGTGTACAGGACCCGGAGCAGGGCGACGTTGAGGAAGAAGCGTTCGGGCATCGACTCGCGTTCGGCGAGCTCCCGGTTGTCCAGATAGCCGGCGCAGATGCTGGCGTTGTGGGCCCGGTACCAGTTGCGTGCCGTCGGGTGGTGGATGAAGGCGGTCCACAGCGCGACCGCTGGTGACGACGGGTCGCCCGGCAAGCCGCCCGAGCGGGCCATTGCTTCGCAGCCGTCGCGCAGCAGCCGGTCGTTGACGGCTCGCCACCAGCGACTGCCCGGCGGCTGCGCGGTGAGGGAGTTGAGCACGCCGCGGCGGGCCTGCCAGCGCATGAACGACATCGCGGCCCGCCGGAACGGCAGGTGCTGCGGGGCCCGGCCCTGCGGACCGTGGTAGGTGCGGGCCAGCAGCGCGATGCGGCGCAGCGGGTCGTCGCGTACCTCCGCGACCTGGGCGGCAGCCCAGTCTGCCGCGGGGTTCGGCGACCGCTCGCCGCCACCGCCCGGCCGCGTGGCGCGTGCTCGCGGCTCACGTCGGCCGAGGCGCACGCCTGTCCTTGCGTTGGGCGAGTTCCTCGTCGTCCACCAGGACGAGCATCGGCTTGCCGGGTTCGCACAGCATGGTGACGAGAAAGCGCACGCGTGCGTCGTCGCGGTTGTTGCCGTCCTGGTAGTGGATGACGTCACCGCCGGGCTCCCAGAACACCTCGCCCGCGCGGACGACCCGCTCGGGCTCGCCCTCCAGTTCGAACAGCATCTCGCCTTCCAGCACGTACCCGAAGGCCGGGCCCGAGTGCCGGTGCGGCGGCGTGCCGGGGTCGCCGGGCGGATACTCGATGACCACGGTCATCGCGTGGGCTCCCGCCGGGATGAACGGCGGCTGCGCCTCCTGCAGCATGGTGAGCGCCGTCTGCCACGCGGTCGACCTCGGCTGCCCGCCGGCCGGGTTGCTGCCTGCCATGAGAGATTCCTCCGTGATGAGATGGGTGGCCGATGTCGCCGTGGTCACGCCCGGCCGGCGAGGCCGAGGGTGAGCAGGTCGGCCATGCCGAAGCCCGCACCGGCGGACGGCAGGACCGGCTGCCAGTCCGGTTCCAGGCTCAGGTAGCTCAGGGCGTCGGCACGCTGCAGGCCGATGAGGACCTCCGCGACGATGCGGCCGCCGACCGGGCCGAGCCGGTCGCCGCCGCCGCGGTGTTCGGCCTCCTTGAGGATGTAGAACCACAGCGGGGTGCCCTGCGGCCAGCTCTGCTCCAGCTCGTCAGCGGTCAGCGGGTCCGCCCCGAGCAGCCCGGCGACGGCTTCGCCGCTGGGCAGCGCGGTCGTGTCGCCGCGCAGCAGGTCCCGGACGGCCAGCGAGCGGTACGCCTCCGTGTCGACGGCCCCGGTGACCTGCTCGGGCAGGCCGATGAGGCTGGCGGCGAGGCGCCCGTCGAGGCGTTTGGCCCGCTGCGCGGGCGGGTGGCCGGGCAGGTCGAAGATCTGGGCGAGGTCGAGTCTGCGGTCGGCGGGCACCGGGCCGAAGCCGACCAGGTCCGGGAAGAGCGGCACGGCGGGGCCGCCGTCGACGAGCCGGTAGGTGTGCCGGATCTGGCCGTGGCCGTAGCGGAACGCGGCGTCGGCGAACTCCAGCGGGATGTACGCCTGCCCCGCCGGTGGCGCGAACCACTGGCCGCCCTCAGCCAGCACCTGCTCGACCAGCTCCGCCCCGACCAGGCGCGGCAGGAAGTCGTGGACCGTGATCCACTGGTAGTGCCAGGTGAGGGTGATCCGGGCCTTGTCGAACACGTCGGCCTCGGGCACGCCCTTCTCGCGGAGCAGGTCGACGATGCGGTTGTGCGCTCGCAGCAGCGCCATGTGCAGCGACAGCGCGAACAGGTGCGAGTCGTTGCGGGGGTCGCCGATCAGCGCCACGCCCTGCTGGTTGCGCGGCACGTCGCCGCCGTCCGGCCCGAGCAGGAACTTCGCCGGATCGTGCACGTCGAACAGGAACGGCGAGCCGATCGGGCCGTCGGAGTAGACCATCTCCAGGTTGAGTTTCGGGGCGCGGGCGTTGCGCAGCGCCTCCGGGTCGACCCCGCCCATGATCGGCGAGCGGTCGGCGGTGATGTCGTGGGCGATGAGCTGGCCGAAGAAGGGCCAGCCGGCGGCCTCGGTAGCGTCGTCGCGCCCGGGGTTGAGCCGGTCCAGGACCGCCGTGGCGTCGCAGACCCCGCCGTCGACGCCCGCGCGCACCAGCAGCTGCGGGTCGGTGCCCAGCGGGGCCAGGCCGGGGAACATGCGCCCGTAGCGGGCCGCGCCGGTGGGCCGGTCGACGGCGCGCGCCATGCTCAGGCAATGGTCCCGCGCGGCCACCCGGCTGCCGTGCGCGTGTGCTGGAGCGCCGCTCACCTGCCGAGCGTATGCCTCGCCGTGGTCCGGTCCGGTCTGGTTGAGCAGATGGCCCGCCGTCATGCCCGCCTCCGCCTGCCGTCGTCGGGCCGGGAGGTGTCCTCCACGGCCTCCACCGCGCCGAGCAGGTTGCGCAGGCCGACCTCTTCGCTCTGGGTGTACGCCGGATCGAGCATCCACTCGTCCATGGGCGCCTCGACGGCCTGCTCCTCGGGCAGGCTCGCCGCGGCCTGGGCCAGTTCGGCCCTGACCTCGGTCTCGAGGTCGTGCAGGAAGGCGTTGTCGCCGGTCGGGGTGTTCATAGTTCCTCCAGGACGGTTCATTTCGCGGTGCCGTCGCGGCCCGGCCAGTCGCGGTAGCGGATCTCGCCGAGGGCCGCGCCGTCACCGGGCAGCAGGGTCCGCTCGCCCAGTTCGGCGCCGAAGTAGGCGGCGTGCGGGTCGGTGACGACCTGTCGCGGATCGTTGCGGCCGGCCAGGGCGTCGCGGAAGAACTCGTCCATGCGGACCGGTTCGGGTCCGGCCACCTCAACCGTCGCGTTCAGCGGCGCGCCGACCGCGACCCGGCCGACGGCCCGGGCCACCTCGTCGCTCGCGATGGGCTGGAACAGCACCGGGGCGAAGTGCACGGTGTCGCCGTCGGTGGCCGCGTCGGCCATGCTCTTCACGAACTCGAAGAACTGGGTCGCGTGCACGATCGAGTACGGGACCGGCGAGTTCTCGATCAGCTCCTCCTGGGCGCTCTTGGCCCGGAAGTAGCCGCTGGCCTGCAGCCGGTCGGTGCCGACCACCGACAGGGCCACGTGGTGCCCGACGCCCGCCGCCGCCTCGGCGGCCAGCAGGTTTCGGGTGGAGGTGGTGAAGAAGTCCATCACCGCGGCGTCTTCGAACGACGGCGAGTTCGACACGTCGATCACCACGTCCGCGCCGGTCAGGGCGTCGGCCAGGCCCTCGCCGGTGAGGGTGTTCACGCCCGTGTTCGGGGAGGCGGCCACCGCTTCGTGGCCGTGCTCGCCGAGCTTGGACACCAGCTTCGAGCCGATCAGGCCGGTGCCGCCGATCACCACGATCTTCATAGCGTCCTCCCGTTCGCCGGGACGGCCGGTCGCCGCCCTCTACCAGCTAAGACAGGGCAGCTGTAGCTCCTGTGACAGCCCCAAGACGATCATGCGGGTCTGGCGGTGGAGATCCGGGCGAGTTTGGCGGGGTTCATCACCCACATGACCTGGTCGATACCCTCCGGCGTGGCATGGATCGCCGCGAGCGCGACGCTGACGCCGTCCCGGGAGATCAGCACCGCGGGCCCGCCGTTGGCCTCGATCCAGGTGAACTCGGCCCCGGTCCAGAAGTGCGGGGCGAACGCCACGATGAACTTCGCCACCGTGGTCCTGCCGACGACGGGGATGCGGGCGGCGCGCACCGCTCCGCCGCTGTCGGAGTAGCTGACGACGTCGGAGGCGAGCAGCTCCTCCAGCGCGGCGAAGTCGCCCGTGCGGGCCGCCGTCAGGAACGCGCTCAGCAGCGGCCGCTGCTCGGCCGGGCGCACGGACTCGCGCGGGGAGTCGGCGACCCGCTTGCGGGCCCGGCTGACCAACTGGCGGGCGCTGTCCTCGGTCGCCTGGACGATGTCGGCGATCTGCCGGTACGGGTAACTGAACGCCTCCCGCAGCACGTACGCGGCCCGCTCGGTCGGCGTCAGCTTCTCCATCAGGACCAGCATCGCCATTTCCAGTGCTTCGCCCTGTTCCGCCCCTAAAGCCGGATCTGCGCTGGTATCGACTGGTTCGGGCAGCCACGGCCCGATGTAGGTCTCCCGGCGGGCACGGGCCGACTGCGCGGCGTTGATCGCCAGCCGGGTCGTCGTCGTGGCGAGGAACGCACCCGGATCCCGCACCGTGTCACGGTCGTAGGCCTGCCAGCGCAGCCAGGCCTCCTGCACGATGTCCTCGGCCTCGGCCGCGCTGCCGAGCATGCGGTAGGCGATGCCGAACAGGCGCGGGCGCAGGCTCGCGAACACCGAGGCAGCCTCTTCGAGAGCGGCCGCCGACGGTTCGCCCAGAGCCGGCACCCATTCATGCTAACGATCTTTTCCCGGCCGGGTCCGTGCTTCGCCGCTGGTGGACGGCCCGCCGGCCGGTCACCCGCCGATCGTCACCGCCGCGCGGTGCGCCCGCCCCGTGCCGCCGGGCTCTTGCGGCGTTCGGGGCGCTTCGCCGGGGCCGCGGGCTTCGCCGCCGGCTCCTGCTCCTGCCGTTCCTTGAGCCGCTTCTGCTCACGCAGCACCTCGGCGTGCGTGGCGCGTTCGGCGATCAGCCACTCCGGCGGGTCCGCGACCAGCTCCGCGATCTGCGCCGTGGTGAGCGCCTCGGTGATGCCCGCGCGGGCCAGCCCGCTGTTGGACACCCGCAGGCGAGCAGCGACCACGTTGCGCGGGTGCGGGCCGTCGCGGCGCAGGTCGGACAGCCACTGCGGAGGGTTGCGCTGCAGCTCGTCGAGTTCCTCGCGCGAAACCAAGCTCTCCTGGAACTCCTTCGGCGTGGCCGGCAGGTACACGTCCAGCTTCAGCGCCGCAGTGGCGGCCTTCATCACCTGGGGCTTCTTGGGCTTGGTCACCGCCTCAGCCTAACGGTCGGGTAGGTCGCCGCCGACCGCGGTGCCTGCCGTCACCGATCCGGGGACACCGGGCTCCCGGTACCCTGACCAGGTTGCGCCAGCCGCAGCGCTGCCCGTACGCCGGTGCCTGGCCGGTCGACGCTTCGGAGGTAACCGTGACCGACCCCGAGGACGCCCGTCCCGTGTTCCGCCTGCTGGCCGTGCCCGGTGTCACCGTCGACAAGTGGGCCCGGGTCTGGTCCGAGCGCCGACCGGAGGTCGAGCTGCGGGTGGAGCCCGCCGAGGCGGCCGAGGCCGCCGCGCTGCTGGCCGTGGAGGCCGACGCCGGCCTGCTCCGCACGCCGGTCGACCAGGACGTCTTCCACGCCATCCCGCTGTACACCGAGGTGACGGTCGTCGTGGTGCAGCGCGATCACCTGCTGTCGGCCGCCGACGAGTTGACGGTCGCCGACCTCGCCGACGAGATGCTGCTGAGCCCCTTGGACGATGTGATCGACTGGACCGGTGTGCCAGGCGCCCCGGCGGTCCTCGATCACCGCCCGGACACCACGGCCGACGCGGTCGAACTCGTGGCCGCCGGCGTCGGCGTGCTGGTCGTGCCGCAGTCGCTGGCCCGTGCCCACCACCGCCGCGACCTCACCTACCGGGTGGTCACCGACGCCCCGACGTCGTCGATCGGGCTCGTGTGGGCCCGCGACCGGTACACCGATCTGGTCGAGGAGATGATCGGGATCGTCCGGGGCCGGACCGCGAACAGCACCCGCGGCCGCACCCAGCCCGAACCGCCCGCCCGCCCGGCGGCCAAGGCCGCGCCTCGCGCCACTCCCCCGTCAGGCCGGACGCCCACACGGCGCGGCGGACCCAGCCCTCGCACCTCCCCAAAGCGGCGGGGCCGGTGAACACCTGATCGCAAGGCCGCGTTGCGGCACCCTCCTACGGTGTCGCCATGAACGGGGACCTTCTTTTTCTGCTGCTCGCGATCGCCGCGCCGCTGTGCGTGGTCGGCATCGCACTGCTGGCAGTGATCATGATTTTGCGCCGACGACGGCCGCGCACGCCGTTGGAGCAGGCCCGGCGGGCCGTGCGCGCCGCGTCTCGGCAGAGCGCTCGCCTCGGCCGGTCGGGCCAGCGCGGCAAGGGCTCGGGCAAGCAGTTCGACGACGCGACCTTCTACGGCTCGGACGGTGGCAGCGCCGGGTTCTGAACGGCCGCGCCTTCACCGACGGCATCGGTCAACGGCTGTCTCCGGTCGAGGTGACGGGATTGATCGACTCCTCGGCGGCCCGCCGTATGACTGGCGGTGGTCCGCCGGGCTGGGGGTGGCCGACCCGGACGCACACCTGCGGCTCGCCGAGGCCCGGCAGCAGCCGGCGCAGCTCGTCGCGGGTGTCGGCGACCTCGGTGACGTCGCTGATCGGCGCGCTGCCCAGGCCGTGCACTGCGGCGGTGAGCAGCATCGCGGACAGCGCCTGCCCGGCCCGCAGCCACGCCGACGGGGTGTCGTCGTCGGTGAAGACGATCAGGTAGCGGGCTCCCGCGTCGGTGTCGCGGCCGGGGTGCATGGTCTGGCCGCCGAACGGCGCGTAGTCGCGGATCGGCACCCGCCGCTGCACCGCCCGTACCGTGGTCTCGGTGGGCACACCCTCGCCGCTCCACGGCGGACGGTGCGTCCAGTCGGCGAGTTCGGCCCGGTAGTCGGCATCGGACAGCTGCAGGGCGCCGGCCCGCACGGCCGCCATGGCCAGCACCGGGATCTGGTCGATGTCGACCAGGTGGACGTGGGCGTGCTCCCGCTCGCCCGCGAGGATCAGCGCCCAGCAGGCGGCCTCGGTCACCGGCTCGGACGTGAACGGCCGGCGGTCCGTGCGGCGACGCTTGATCGCCGCATAGGTCTGCAGCTCGGCCAGCTGCGGCCGATGCGGGCCGACGATGCGCAGCTCGGCGAGCAGGTCCGGGTCGGCCGGGTCGGGTAGCTGCCGCACCTGCGCGTCGTGTCCGGCCGCGGCCAGGGCGGTGCGGGCGTGGTGCAGCGCGGCCCCGCAGCTGACGGTCAGCAGCCGGCCGGCCGGGTCGGCGACCGGGAGAAGGCGCTGGCGGTCGGCGTACAGGCGCAGCCCGTCCGGGCCGGCGTGCCAGCGCCACGGCTGGGTGTTGAAGACCGACGGCGCGGCGAGCGCGGTGCGGGCCGCGTCGCGCAGCGCCTGTTCGCGGTTCGTCTCGACTGCTGTCATGCCCTCACTGTCCGCCCGGCGCGGCGCGGCGGGCAGTGCCGGCGGGCCCGTGGCGGGCGGGGCGAGGGTCCCGGCCGGTGACAGGTCTTTGGTCCCTACCCGGGCGGGGCGGCCGGAGCGGAGAATGCGGGGGTGATCCGTGTGTTCCTGCTCGACGACCACGAGATCCGGACATCCTGCCGTTCGAGCAGGTCGTCACCGTCAACTGAGGTACGCGGGAATCAGCTGTCGTCGACCACGTTTCCGTCGCGGTCATGGACCGTCGCCGCCTCCATGAGGGCGTCGTGCCATGACCGCTCCTCGTCGGTGCCGGTACGCCAGTCGTCGCCGCGCGTCTCCCACATCGCGACGAGCCCGAGCAGCTCCTCCCCGGTTCCGGCGCTGAACAGGCGGCCGTCCTTCAGCGCGGTGTATTCGGCCGTGTACTCGCCGGGCCTGTCCTGCAGGTAGCTCAGCTCGACCCGGTAGCCCTTGGCGCGCAGAGCGAACAACGCCGGACCCCCGGTGTTTCCCGCGACCCGGATCACGACCCGGTGCTCCCCGCTCAACTACCGGCCCCTCTCGACGCATGCGCAGCTCCGCAAAGGATAGGCGGGTCCACGGTCCGGTCGGCGGGGAGTCTTTGGTCCCGTCACAAGGGGCCGTCGAACTCTGCTGTGACAGGTGTGACGGGCGGGACTCTGTGTGCAGACCCCCGACGTCCAAGGAGACGACGATGAAGCGCAGGACCCTCGACCTCATGTTCAGCCTCGGCGGCGTGGCCATCGCCATCCTGCTGACCGTCGCCGGCCTCGTGCTGTCGGCCAACGCGAACTTCGCCAACACCTACGTCGCCGACCAGCTCACCCAGCAGAACATCACGTTCAAGACCCTGGACACCCTCACCCCGGAGGAGCGCGAGCAGCCGGGCCTGGTCGAGTACGCCGGGCAGAAGATGACCACCGGCAAGCAGGCCGAGGTGTACGCCAACGAGTTCATCGGCCTGCACCTGAAGAACACCGCGGGCGGCAAGACCTACGCCGACCTCGGTGTGCCGCAGGCGCAGCTGCGCACGCAGGTGGCCGAGGCGGCCAAGAACAACGACCCGAACCTCGCCGCGCTGCAGCAGCAGCTGGCCGACGTCACCGCCCAGCGGGAGACCGTGTTCAAGGGCGAGACCCTGCGGGGCCTGCTGCTGACCACCTACGGGTTCAGCGAGTTCGGCGTCAAGGCGGGCCAGGCCGCGCTGGTCGCCTACCTCGCCGCCCTGGTGCTGGCGCTGCTGTCGATCGCCGGCTTCATCCACGCCTTCACGACGCCCCGAACCGTGGCCTTCGCCCCGGTCGAGGGTGCCCCGAACCGCGAGCGGATCGACGCCTGACACACCGACACCTGGGCGGCCCGCCGGCTCGGCGGGCCGCCCAGCCGTCTGCCCAGCCGATTCGCAGCAGATCACGGCAATTCTGCGGACTCGTACAACCATGCGTCACCCGGGTTCCGTTATGGACAGAGGTGCGCCGGTCACTCCCTCGACGGCGGCCTCGATCCCGAAAGGAGTCGGTGTGTTCCACATCAGACCCCGAAATCTCCTGCTCGCGCTGCCGATCGCGGTGCTCGTCGCCTCGGTCGGCGGCGCGGGCACCGGTGCCGCCGAGCAACCCGCTGTGGCCGCGACCGCGGCTCCCACCCCGCTGCCGGCCGGCAAGCAGTACACGGTGACGTTGCTGACCGGTGACGTGGTGACGGTGCAGACACGGCAGCAGGGCTGCCCGCTGGTCTCGGTCCGGCCCGCGAAGCCGAGCGGCGTGCTCCAGCGCACCTGCGGCCCCGACGGGCACGTCCGGGTCGTGCCGGGGCAGGCCGCGGCGCTGATCGGAACGGTGCTGGACGAGGCGCTGTTCGACGTGACCACCCTGATCCTCGAAGGCTACGACGACGCGCGGGCCAAGGACATCCCGCTGATCGTGCGGCAGGGCGGCGTGCCGCAGGCCAGGCAGTCGCTGACCGCCGGTCTGGGCCACACGCGCACGCTGGCCAGCATCGGGGCGGTCGCGGGACGGCACCCCAAGGCGAAGTCGGCCGACTTCACGAACACGCTCGCGCAGCTGGGCACCGCCCGTACGGCCGCCGGTTCCGGCACCCGGGTGTGGCTGGACCGCCGGGTGCGTACGACGGCGGAGGCGGGCGGCGCGGGCCTCGACGCGAACCTGCGCCAGGTGCAGGCGCCGCAGGCCTGGGCGGCGGGCTTCACCGGCCGTGGCACGAAGGTCGCGGTGCTCGACACGGGCGTCGACTTCACCCATCCCGACCTGAAGGGACGCGTAGCCCAGTGGGCCGACTTCAGCACGCAGGACGGTGACGGCGTCGACCGCTTCGGACACGGCACCCATGTCGCGGCCACCATCGCGGGCACGGGCGCGGCCTCCGGCGGTGCGCGGCGCGGGGTCGCCCCCGGGGCGGAGCTGCTGATCGGCAAGGTGCTCGACGACTCCGGGTACGGCACCGATTCGCAGATCATCGCCGGGATGGAGTGGGCCGCCCCGCGCGCCGACGTGATCAACATGAGCCTGGGCGGCTGGGAGCCGAGCGACGGCACCGACCCGCTGTCGCTGGCCGTGGACGCGCTGACCGAGCAGCACGGGGCGCTGTTCGTGGTGGCCGCGGGCAACGACGGCCCGGCCGACGGCACCGTGTCGTCGCCCGCCGCGGCGGCGTCCGCGCTGACCGTCGGCGCGGTGGACGCCGCCGACGTGCCGGCGGACTTCTCCGGCCGGGGCCCGCTGGTCAACACGTGGGCGGCCAAGCCCGAACTGGTCGCGCCGGGCGTCGACATCGTCGCCGCTCGCGCGGCGGGCACCGGGATCGGCGAGGTGATCGACGCCCGCTACACGGCGGTCTCCGGGACCTCGATGGCCGCCCCGCATGTCGCGGGCGCGGCCGCGATCCTGGCGCAGCGGCATCCGGACTGGAAACCGGCGCAGTACAAGGCGGCGCTGGTCGGTGCGAGCGAGCCGCTGACCGGTGCCGACCCGTACACGGTCGGCGCGGGCCGGCTGAACGTCGTGCGCGCGCTGCGCGGCGCGGTCGTCGAGCAGCCGGTCGTCAACCTCGGCACGTTCCCGTATCCGCAGTCGGGCATCGCGCGCACGAAGCTGTCGTGGTCGAACACCGCGACGGAACCCGCCAAGTTGCGGTTCAGCGTGGCCGTGGCCGACCGGAACGGCACGACCGTGCGACGCGCGGCGACCCTGTCTGCGTCGTCGGCGGTCATCGCACCGGGCGCGAAGGCATCGGTCGGCCTGCGGATCGACCGGTCCCGGCTCGCGGCGTCGCCGGGGCTGTACACGGCCGTGGTCACCGCGCACACGTTCGGCGGAGGGTTCGTGTCCAGCACCCCGGTGACCTTCTACGTGGAACCGCCCACCCACGAGCTGACGCTGACCTCCACTGCCCTGCCGCAGACCCCCGAGGGCGCGGACGCCTGGGTCTCGGCGGTCGTGGTGAACCTCGACGACCGGGCGCTGTACGCGCGGCGCTGGGAGGTCCCGCTCGGCGAGACCGTGCCGCTGCGGGTGCCCGCCGGCCGGTACAGCGTGCTGGCCTCGATCTGGGACATGCACGAGTCGGCCTGGCGGATGGGCCTGGCCGGTGATCCCGATGTGGCGGTCGGCGCGGACACCGCCCTGGTGCTCGACGGGGCGCGAGCCAAGCCGGTGACGGCGACCGTGGACGGCGTCGAGACCGTCGCGAACGCCGTCGGGCTCACCTACGAGCAGACGCCCCGGCACGGGCCGGGTTGGTCCGACTACGCGTTCGCGTGGGGTGAGGACGCCCGGAAGGGCAGCGTGTTCGCGACCCCGGCGGCCGGGCCGGGCATCGGCACGTTCGACGCGTACGCCTCCTACTCGCTGGTGGCGCCCGGCGACGGGCCGAGCCCGTACCTGTACGACCTGATCCGGCCGCTGGGCAACGGGATCCCGGACGATCTCGCCTACCGGGTCGACGCGGCCGAGCAGTCCCGGCTCGCCCGCATCGACCAGCGCTTCCACCTGCTCGACATCGCGGACACCTACGCCGGGCACAAGCGGTACGGGTACAGCCCGTCCGGCGGGTACATCGCCGAGGCCGACACCGACGGCCTGTCGGGCGATCGCGTCGACTATGTCACCCCGGGCTTCGCCTGGAAGGACGAGGCGTTCTTCAACGCCAACGTCGGCTACGGCGTGGTGACCCAGGAGTCTCTGCGCACGTATGAGCCAGGCAGCCGGCAGCAGAAGGTGTGGGTGCGCCAGCCGCTGCGGCCGGACTGGTACGACGATCCGGTGCCGTCGTCGAGTGGCTGCGTGCCCGCGCCGGTGCGGCGCACGCGCGGCAACCTGCACGTCGAACTGGTCGACCTGACCGACGAGCACCAGCGCTTCGACTGTCTCGGCTGGGGTGACGGCTGGTCGGCGACGACCCGGACGCTGACCCTGCACCGCAACGGGGTCCTGCTGGGGCAGCATCCGGAGTCGTTCGGCGACTTCGCCGTCCCGGCGGCCGCGGGCACCTACCGGCTCACGTACGACCTGGACGCGAGCGCCCTGCTGCCGGTCTCCACCCGGGTGACCACGGCGTGGACGTTCCGGTCGACGGGGCCCGCGGGCACCGGCAGCGCCCCGGTGGCGCTGCTGTCGGTCGACTACGCGCTGCCGCTGGACGTCGCGAACCGGCCCACCGGCGGTGTCGCCGCGTTCAAGGTCCGCCAGGCGCACGGCGTGCCCCGGCAGGACGTCACGTCGTTCCGGTTGTGGACATCGTTGGACGACGGCGCCACCTGGCAGCCGGCGGCCGTGACGGCACACGGTGACGGCTTCGGCGCGACGCTGCCGACGCCGTCGGCCGGACAGGCGGTGTCGTTGCGGGTAAAGGTCGAGGCCTCCGCGGGCAGTGCGGTGGAGCAGACCATCATCCGGGCGTATCGCGCCGGCTGAGGCACGTTTCCGGTTCACGTGCCGGGCTGGGCGAATGCCTGGCCCGGCACGTTTTCGACCGGCGAGTCCCACTAATTGGAACTCCTATTTCGCCGATAGGATATGTAGGATAGCGTCTTCGGCATGACCACTCGGCAGACCCCGCTCGACGCCACCGCGGTCGCGGTGTCGCGGGGCTGCTGCCGTTGCTGGACCACCGCCCGCGGCTGCTGCTGAGCGGCACCGCCTCCTTTCGCGACGAAGCCGACCACCGGCTGCCGCTTCTCTTCCCCGATCCACGGCCGCGCCATGCCGCGCCGTGCTCGTCCGTGCCCGGCCGACGAGTGCCCGTCGGCGGGAAACCCTCATGCCGCCCTCCCCCTGCGTCCCCGAACGACGAAGGAGACCCCCAGTGAAACCCCCACCCATGCACCGCCGCACTTTCCTGTCCGCGACCCTCGGCGCGGTCGCGCTGAGCCTGGCCGCGTGCGCCCAGGAGGAGACCCCGGCCGCGGCGCTCGCGCTCACCGCGCCCCTGCTGGAGTCCACCCCGACCGGCACCAGGCTGGTCGTGGGCGACAAGGAGCACCAGAAGGCGATCGAGTACTCCGGCGAGGTGAAGAACCTGACGTTCGAGGTGGAGTGGGCCAACCTCAGCGGCGGCCCGCAGACGCTGGAGGCGTTCCGTGCCCGGGCGCTGGACATCGGCTCGGTCGCCGACATCCCGCCGATCCACTCGCACTGGACCGGCATCCCCACGAAGATCGTGGCCTCGAAGTTCCGCCAGGACCCGCTCGACCACGCCATCTACCGGCTGGGCATCGCGCCCGGCGTCGCCGTCGCCACGCTGGCCGACATCCGGGGCAGGAAGGTCGCCTACAGCCCCGGCCAGGCACAGGGCGCGCTGGTGCTGCGGGTGCTGCACAAGGCGGGGCTGACCAAACAGGACGTCGACCTGGTCGAGCTGCCGAGCACCGGCGACGTCTACGTCAACGCGCTCGCCGCCCGGCAGGTCGACGTCGCCCCGATCGGCGGCGTGCAGGTCAAGCGGTACGAGACGAAGTATGGCAAGGACGGCGCGACGACGATCGCGCACGGGCTGCGCGACGACCCCGGCCACCTGTACGCGCCGGTCACCGTGCTCGCCGACCCGGCGAAGGCGGCCGCGATCCGCCAGTACGTGCAGGTGTGGGCGCGAGCCTGGCGCTGGCGCGAGGCCAACCCCGACGAGTGGATCGAGCGGTACTACGTCAAGGACCAGGGGCTGACCGTCGAGGACGGCCGGTGGATCGTGGCCAACTCCGGTGTCGCCGACATCCCGCCCACCTGGACCGACGCGATCTCCCGCCACCAGGAGACCATCGACCTGCTGGCCAAGGAGACGGGCAACAAGCCGCTGCAGGCCGAGGACCTGTACGACCGGCGGTACGAGACCGTCGCCGCCGACGCGCTCGCCGGAGGCGCCCGATGACCGCGTCGGTGCTCACCCGGCCGCGCACGTCCGCGGCGGCCGTACCCGCTCGCAGGCCGCGCCGCCGGCTCGGGCCCGGCCGGGCCATCCCATTCGGGGCGGTCCTCGGCCCGGTGCTGCTGCTGTCGCTGTGGGCGATCGGCTCGGCGGCGGGCTGGCTCGACACCCGCACCCTGTCCGCCCCCTGGACCGTCGTGACCACCGCGGGCGAACTCATCGCCGACGGTCGGCTGCAGGAGAACCTCGCCGTCTCGGCCCAGCGGGCCGGACTCGGCCTGGCCATCGGCACCGCCATCGGCACCGTGCTCGCCCTCATGTCCGGCCTGAGCCGGTGGGGCGAGGCGATTCTCGACGGGCCGGTCCAGATCAAACGCGCCATTCCGGGCGTCGCGCTGATCCCGCTGCTCGTGCTCTGGCTCGGCATCGGCGAACAGATGAAGGTCATCACGATCGTGCTCGGCGTGTTCGTGCCGGTCTACATCCACACCCACAACGGGCTGCGCAGCATCGACAGCCGTTACGTCGAGCTGGGCGAGTCGCTTCGGCTGCGGCCGGGGGTGTTCCTGCGCCGGATCGTGCTGCCGGGGGCACTGCCGGGCTTCCTGCTCGGGATGCGCTTCGCGGTCGTCGGGGCGTGGCTGTCCCTGGTGGTCGTCGAGCAGATCAACTCCACCAGCGGCATCGGCTACATGATGGAGCTGGCCCGCCAGTACGGCCAGACCGACATCATCATCGTCGGCCTCGTGCTGTACGGCCTGCTCGGGCTGCTGTCCGACGGCGCCGTGCGGCTCGCCCAGCGGAAGGCGCTGTCATGGCGACGCACCCTGGCGGACTGACCGGCACCCGCACGGTGCGCACCCGGGGGCTGCGGCGCGGCTTCGGCGAGCGGCTCGTGCTGGACGGCCTCGACCTGGAGATCGGCGCGGGCGAGTTCGTCGCCCTGCTGGGCCGCAGCGGCTCGGGCAAGAGCACCCTGCTGCGCGCGCTGGCGGGCCTGGACCGCGACGTGGCCGGCTCCGGCGTGATCGACGTGCCGGAGAAGTCCTCGGTCGTTTTCCAGGACGCCCGGCTGCTGCCCTGGCAGCACGTGCTCGACAACGTCGTGCTCGGCCTGTCCGGACCGGACGCGCCGCAGCGGGGCCGGGCGGCGCTGGCCGAGGTCGGACTGTCCGGGCGCGAGCGGGCCTGGCCGCACCAGCTGTCCGGCGGCGAGCAGCAGCGTGTCGCGTTGGCCCGCGCCCTGGTCTCCGAACCGGACCTGCTGCTGGCCGACGAGCCCTTCGGCGCGCTGGACGCGCTGACCCGGCTGCGCATGCACGATCTGCTGCGCGAGCTGTGCCGGCGGCACCGGCCCGCGGTGCTGCTCGTCACGCACGACGTCGACGAGGCCGTCACGCTCGCCGACCGGGTACTGGTGATCGACCAGGGCCGGATCACCGTCGACACCGCCATCGACCTGCCCGAACCCCGCTCCCACCGGCAGCCGCGGTTCCTGGCGTACCGGGAGTCGCTGCTGCGCTCGCTGGGCGTCGAGACGGAAGGATGACCATGCTGCACCTCAACGCGTTCCTGATGGGCGTCGGCCACCACGAGGCGGCCTGGCGGCTGCCGGAGAGCGACCCGTTCGCACAGACCGACGTCGAACACTTCAAGCGGCTGGCCCGCATCGCCGAGCGAGGAAAGCTCGACTCGCTGTTCCTGGCCGACAGCCCCGTGCTCTGGAACAGCATCGGGCGGCGGCCCTCCGGCACGCTCGAACCGACCGTGCTGCTCACCGCGCTGGCCGGGGCGACCGAGCACATCGGGCTGATCGCGACCGCGTCGACGACCTACAACGAGCCGTTCAACCTGGCCCGCCGGTTCGCGTCGCTGGACCACGTCAGCGGCGGCCGGGCCGGCTGGAACATCGTCACCACCGCGGGCGTGGACGCGGCCCGCAACTTCAACCTCGACGAGCTGCCCGCGCACCGGGAACGGTACGAGCGGGCGGCGGAGTTCGTCGACGTGTCGCTGAAGTTGTGGGACAGCTGGGACGACGCCGCGCCGCTGGGCGACAAGGACGGCGGCCGGTGGGGCGACGACACGCTGCTCTACCCGCCGGAGCACAGCGGACGGCACTTCCGGGTCGCCGGTCCGCTCAACGTGCCGCGCTGCCCGCAGGGCCACCCGCTGCTGGTGCAGGCGGGCTCGTCCGAGGACGGCAAGGAGCTGGCCGCCCGATACGCCGAGGCGGTGTTCACGGCCCAGCAGACCCTGGCCGAGGCGCAGGCGTTCTACCGGGACCTCAAGTGGCGCACCGCGCAGGCCGGCCGCGACCCGGACACCATCAAGATCCTGCCGGGCATCGTGCCGGCGATCGGGTCCACCGAGGCCGAAGCCCTCGCGCTGGAAGCCGAGCTGGACCGGCTGATCAAACCGGAGTACGCGCGCAAGCAGCTCGCCACCACGCTGCGGGTCGCCCCCGAGGACCTCGACCTGGACCGGGAACTGCCCGCCGACCTGCCCGACGAGGACGAGATCGAGGGCGCGAAGAGCCGGTACACGCTGATCGTCACGCTGGCCCGGCGGGAGCGGCTGACCGTACGCCAGCTCATCGGCCGCCTCGGCGGCGGGCGCGGCCACCGCACCTTCGCCGGCACACCGGAGCAGGTCGCCGACGCCATCGAGGAGTGGTACCGCAGCGGCGCGGCCGACGGCTTCAACATCATGCCGCCGGTGCTGCCGTCGGGCCTGGAGACGTTCGTCGACCACGTCGTGCCGATCCTGCAGCGCCGCGGCCTGTTCCGCACCGAGTACACCGGCGCCACCCTGCGCGAGCACTACGGACTGCCCCGCCCCGCCAACCGCCACACGCGGCAACCCGCCGCCGCCCACTGACCTCCAGAGAGGAACCCACCATGGTCGACTACCGCCCCTTCGGACGCACCGGGGTGCAGATCAGCTCGCTGACGCTCGGCGCGATGAACTTCGGTGCCCGGGGCAACCCGGACCACGAGGACGGCATCCGCGTCATCCACCGGGCCCTCGACGAGGGCATCAACGCCATCGACACCGCCGACGTCTACTCCCACGGCGAATCCGAGCAGATCGTGGGCAAGGCGCTGGCCGGCGGGCGGCGCGACGACGTCTTCCTGGCCACCAAGTTCCACGGCCAGGTCGGCGAGAACCCCCAGCACCGCGGCAACTCCCGCCGCTGGATCCACCGGGCGGTGGAGAACAGCCTGCGCCGCCTGGGCACCGACTGGATCGACCTGTATCAGGTGCACCGGCCCGAGCCGGACACCGACTTCGACGAGACCCTGGGCGCGCTGTCCGACCTGGTACGCCAGGGCAAAATCCGCTACATCGGCACCTCGACGTTCGAGCCGTCGGCGATCGTGGAGGGACAGTGGATCGCGCAGCAGCGCGGCCGGGAACGGGTGGTCAGCGAGCAGCCGCCGTACTCGATCCTGGCGCGGGGCGTCGAACGCGAGGTGCTGCCGGTGGCCCAGCGGCACGGCCTGGCGGTGATCCCGTGGAGTCCCCTCGCGGGCGGCTGGCTGTCCGGCCGGGACCAGACCGGGCCGGTGTCCCGCCGGGCCGAGCGTTTCCCGGCCCGGTACGACCCGGCCGTGCCCGCCAACGCGAGCAAGCTGACCGCCGTCGCCGAGCTGGCCGCGCTGGCCGACGAGGCGGGCCTCTCGCTGATCCACCTGGCGATCGCGTTCGTCCTGCAGCACCCGGCCGTCACCTCGGCGATCATCGGGCCGCGCACCCTGGCCCACCTGGAGTCCCAGCTCGGCGCGGACAAGGTGACGCTGTCCGCGGACGTGCTCGACCGCATCGACGCCATCGTCCCGCCCGGCACCACGCTGAACCCGGCCGACGCCGGTTACGCGCCGCCGTCGCTGGCCGACCCCGCGCAGCGCCGCCGGGGCGCGAAGGACGTCCGATGAGCGCCGAGTTCCTCTGGTACATCCCGAACCAGGCCAGGCCCGGCCATCGTGGCGACGACGCCGTCGACGGCCACAACAGCCTGCAGACCCTGGTCGGGCACGCCAAGGCGCTGGAGGAGCACGGCTGGGGCGGGGCGCTGCTCGGGACCGGCTGGGGACGGCCGGACACCTTCACCGTCGCCACCGCGCTGGCCACGCAGACCACGACGTTCCAGCCGCTGATCGCGATCCGGCCCGGCTACTGGCGGCCGGCGCACTTCGCCTCGGCCGCCGCGACCCTGGACCACCTCACCGGCGGGCGGGTGCTGGTCAACATCGTGTCGGGCAAGGACAACCTGGCCGCGTACGGCGACGCCGAGGGCGAGCAGGCACAGCGCTACGACCGCACCCGCGAGTTCCTGCGCATCGTCCGCCGACTGTGGACCGAGGAGAACGTGACGTACCACGGGGAGCACTTCCGGGTCACCGATGCCACCGTGGTGCCCCGCACGGTCGTACGCGGCGACCGCAGGCACCCGCGCCTGTACTTCGGCGGCGCGTCCGAGGCCGCCGAGCAGGTCGCCGCCACCGACGCCGACGTGCAGCTGTTCTGGGGCGAGCCGCTCGACGGCGTACGCGAGCGCATCGAGCGGCTGCGGGAGTTGGAGCGCAAGCTGGAACGCGAGCACGCGCCGCTGGAGTTCGGGCTGCGCGTCACCACGCTGGTCCGCGACACGACGGAGCAGGCCTGGGCCGACGCCGAGGCCAAGGTCGCGAAGATGGCCGACGGGCAGGACCCGGCCGCGCGCGACCCGCGCTGGCGGGCCGCGGTCGGGCAGCGGCGGCTGCTCGACCTCGCCGCCCGGGGCGAAGTGCTCGACGAGAACCTGTACACCGCTCCCGGCCGATTCGGCGGCGGCGGTGCGGGCACCACCTGGCTGGTCGGGTCGGCGCAGGACGTGGCGCGGTCGCTGCGGCGGTACCGGGAACTCGGGGTAACGCACTTCGTGCTGTCGGACACGCCGTACCTGCCGGAGATCAGGCGTCAGGGCGAGCAGCTTCTGCCGCTGCTGCGGGACGGACCGGTCACTGGTTGAGCTTGGACTGCCAGTCCGCGGGCACCCTGCCACGGGGACCGGGCGCGGGCTGGTCGTTCGGGTGGTGCGTGGGCGCGGCGAGCGCCGGCCCACGCATGAACTGCTCGGTCCGGTAGTCCCAGAACCAGTCCTCGCCCGGTTCGAAGCTGCAGATCACGGAGTGGCCGGTCGCCTTGGCGTGCCCGGTCGCGTGCTGGGCCGGGGAGTTGTCGCAGCAGCCGATGTGGCCGCAGGCTGTGCAACGCCTGAGGTGGAACCACCACCCACCGGTCTGTTCGCACTCCAAGCAGCCCGTGCCGCTCGGCGGTACAGCCGGGTTGATCACCGACTCGTCATATGCCATGTCTGACCTGCCCACCATGGCAGCATGTACCGCTGCCGCAGCTAAAGGATGACAGGATCACCGCGTTGCCGCAGCCGAATGGACTCGAAAGGGCAGGTCACGGCCTGCGGCATCGATGCCCGCCATTCATCCCCAGGCGGGTGGAGGTTCCACCGGCAGCCCCCACCGCTTCCGGAACTCGTCGACGAGTCGCCAGCTCCTGGTGTGGTCGATCGCGAGGTGCGCGCGTGCCTGCGCCAGCAATTCGATCGGGTTCTCCTCATCCTGCAAGACCTCGGCGACACGATCGGAGCCCGCGCAGAAAGCGTCCAGGACCGTCGCGGCGTAGTAGAGATAAGCCCGGTACTGGCGGACCAGACGAACCAACTCGATCATGCCAGGATCTTGGCCAACGGCACTCGCGGGACCTGTCACAGTGCCGATGTCGGGCGAACGGCCGCAGTGCTCGATCAGCGCAGGGCCGTCGAGCGCAGTCGAGGTCACGCTCCCCACCCACGAGAGTGCCGCGTCGTGCTCCACGCCCCGCAGCCTGCCCAGGCTGGCGAGCTGCCCCTCCGTCACCGACTGAAGATCACTTTGTACGAGTTCGGCGGCGATTCGTGCGAGCGGCACGCGCAAGGTCTCGCGCCGCGTGCGATCCACACGGCCACCGCCGGCTCGGCGGGCTTGCCGTTCGCGTTGCGCGCGTTCCCTGATCAGCTCGTCCAGCGCGGACGCATGC
Organism: Catellatospora sp. NPDC049111; assembly: GCF_040648615.1. Taxonomy (NCBI): domain Bacteria; kingdom Bacillati; phylum Actinomycetota; class Actinomycetes; order Micromonosporales; family Micromonosporaceae; genus Catellatospora; species Catellatospora sp. NPDC049111. The sequence goes on from NZ_JBEZEB010000006.1 coordinate 33,632, forward strand.
ACGTCGAGCATGGCGCGCACGGTCCTGATGACGTCACGCGGCAGGCCCGCCGAAAGGCTGTGGCACAGGGCGATGAACGGCTCAGGCAGGACGATGAGGCGCCTGGCGAGCAGGTGGCGAACCTCGTCGAGGTTGAGCCTCGGCATCACGATCACCGCGTCGAACGCGCTGTCGAACGCCGTACGAAGCGTGAGCGCACGGCGCTCGAACGAGGCGATCGCGTCTTCCGAGAGAGACACGAGGTAATGGCAGTTGCTTACCCCGAAGATGGCCTTGATGTCGTTGAGGAATCGTTCGGCCTCCTCCGCCGAACCGATCTTGTCGAGTTCGTCGATGCAGATCGTCATCGGTCCGCTCCGTCCGGGACCGCCACGGGCGTCCCGGCCGAGCCGTTCCACAAAATCGCGGAACGCCCGCACGAGCTGCGGATAGGTCCGGGGTGTCTCGGCGCGTTGAACGGATTTCTTCTTCGCGGCCTCGATCCAGGCCGGAGCCTTCACCGTGGCGGAATGCTCGATGGTGTGCGTCTGCAATGAGCCGAGCGTCTCCAGGTGCCGTCGAGCCTCGACGACGATGGGCTCTTCGGAGACCGGCTGCCCGCCCGCGCGAACGTGCAGAGCGATCCCGATGACCATGGCCAGTGCACCGGCGATGCCCACCGTCCAACGCGGGTGCGCCAGCGCGCTGTGTGTCAAGACCTCTGGCAGCGGCCAGATCGCGGCGCCGACGGCCGTGACGAGTCCGATTCCGGCGAGCAAGGCCGGCCACCGCCGCCCGAGATCCCAGCCCGCCCGGCTCGGCGGGGAGACCGGATCGCCGGCAACGAAACGGCACACCTGCGTGAACAGCTCGATCAGAAACTCTCGCGAGTCATATCCGGTCGGTGCCGAGATCACCAGCGACAAGGCAGACGGCGTACGCCGCAGGCGCACGTCACCCATTGAGGACAGCAGCGCGCTCTTTCCGACACCGCGAGGACCACTGATCCCGACGCTGGCCGTGGTCATGTTCGCAAGCGTGCGAGACAACTGTCTGCTCGCACGCGTGGCGACGAGTTGCGCCGTCTCGGTGATCTCGACAAGGATCCGTGTCGGTTGCTGCTCACCCAGCCAGGTGACGTACGAAGGTGCCCGCTTGTCGAGTTCGTCGCCGACGAGAATCGGGATTCCCTGATGGACCAGGGCATTGATCCAGTCACGACGGGCACGACGGGCACGCTCGTACAGCTGCAGCCCAAACGTCGACGTCGGTGTCGGCCAGTCCGCGTCGAGGTCCGATGTCCAGGAACTTCGCGCGGCCCGCGCCACGGCGGCGGCAAGCTGTGCTCTGAGGAACGCCAGAGGGATACCGCCAACCAGTATCAAGGCCGGATCCCACAGGCCGGAGCTGATGTCGTCAACCACATAGTCGCTCACGAGAGCAGCGAGCACGGCTCCGCCGACGATGGCCAACAGCGGCCCGGTAAAACGGACCGGCTTCTTGTCGCCGCCGCGCAGCAGCAGATGCCGCGACCTACCCGGAGTCGTGATAAGAGCGAACAGTGTCAGGACGCCCAGCACCGCAGCCAGCGCGCCGAAATCGGTGTTCCCGGAAAGCGCTCCGGTCGCCTGCAAGGTGACGTTGAGCGCGACAAGCACAGCCGCCGCACCACACATGATCATCGCATTTCGGACCAGCGACAGCGCTCGACGCAACGCCGGCTCGCGGCTCGGGATGACCGCGGCGGCGTCCTCCTTGGCCTTGTCGAACCGCGCCCTGGCAACCCGGGTGACCTGCATGATGTCGCGAAGTCGGCCAGGTAGTCGCGCGGCCACGAGCCGCCGGACACCTTCCTGTTCCGCCGAGGTCGGCAGAACCGATGTGACGCTCGGACTCTGGAATGCGCGGTCCAGCAGTTCGTCCCGCAGCTCGAGGATCGACTGCTCCACGGGGGTCGACTGGCGCAGGCGTTCGCCCGCCTGGCCTGAAGCGCCAGGGCCTGCCGCGGTCACGCTGCGGACGGACATCCTTCACCTTCCCCAGCTGCGTCGCGGCCAGCTCACGTCATCAGGCACCTGGACGGTGGTGGGCGAGTTGCCGCTGTCGCGCCGTTCGGCGGATGCTCTGACCCGTCGAGCGCGTGAACCTCAGGCATCGCAGTCGGACGGTATCGCACGCGTCGAAGCCTGGGCAGGCGGATACAGCGCGTCGAGCGAGGACTGTCCACTAATCGACAACCGGTGCGCTCGCCCACGCCGCGCCCAACCGTCGCATCACACCAAGCCGGCGCGCACCAGCGGGAGCACGTGCTCGCCGACGCGGCGGGCCTCCTCCAGGTGCGGCCACGCGGACAGGATGAACTCGTCGACGCCGAGCGCCGCGTACTCGCTGAGCCGCTCGGCGACCTCGGCGTAGCTGCCGACCAGGGCGGTGCCCGCGCCCTCGCGGACCAGGCCCACCCCGGCCCACACGTTCGGCGCGATGACCAGGCCGTCGGCCCGGCCGCCGTGCAGGGCAGCCATGCGTGCCTGGCCGACCGAGTCCATGCGGGCGAAACGCTGCTGGGCGGCGGCGATGCGCTCGGGGTCCATCCCCGACAGCAGCCGGTCGGCCTCGGCCCAGGCCTCTTGCGAGGTGGGCCGGGCGATGACGTGGATGCGCAGGCCCAGCCGCAGGGCGCGGCCGTTCTCGGCGGCCAGGGCGCGCATCCGGGCGGCCCGCTCGCCGATCGCCGCCGGCGGTTCGCCCCACATCAGGTACACGTCGGACAGCCGGGCCGCGACCTGCTCGGCGGCCGCGGACGCGCCACCGAAGTAGATCGGCGGGGCCGGGTCCAGCGCCGCACCGAAGCCGCCGCCCTCGACCCGGTAGTGCCCGCCGGAGAAGTCGAAGCGCTCCCCCGCCCAGCAGCGCCGGATGACCTCCAGGCACTCCGCGGTGCGGTCGTAGCGGGCGTCATGGTCCAGGAAGTCGCCGTACGCGCGCTGCTCCGCGCCGTCGCCGCCGGTCACCGCGTTGAGGGCCAGCCGCCCGCCGGACATCTCCTGGAACGCCTCGGCCTGCTGGGCGATGAGTGTGGGCAGCGCGAATCCGGTCCGGAACGCGACGAGCAGCTTGAGCCGCTCGGTGTGCTGGGCGACCGCGGCGCACACGATCCACGGGTCGGGGCAGGCCGCGCCGACCGGGGTCAGCGCCGCGGTGAAGCCCGACTGCTCGGCCGCGCGGGCGACGTCGGCGAGGTAGCCGATCGACGCCGTACGCGCGTGCCGGGCCGCACCTGCCGCGACGGTGGCCGCGCCGACCTCGTGGCCGTCGCCCGACGTGGGCAGGAACCAGTGGAACGTCATCTGTGCTCTCCTCGGCTACCGGCCGACTTTATCCCACATCTCCGACCGGATTGCTAGCCTATTCGCCGCGAACCGAACGCGGTAGACCACGAAGCGATCACCCCTTGACGCTACCGGCCCGACTGGGCGAACAGCAGCTCTGCCGCGTCCTCCCAGGCCCGGACCAGGTCGTTGGTGTGTGGGGAGCGCAGCCACTGGATCTGCAGGCCGTCCATCATGGCCATGAGCTGGCGGGCCAGCGCGTGCGGCTCGGCGGCGACGTCCTTGGCGAGCGCGGCGAAGACGGCCAGGGTGTGCTCCTGGCGCGCGGCGAAGTAGTCGTGCGCGGGGTGGCTGGGCGCGAGCGACTCGGCTTCCAGGACGGCGAACAGCCGTACGATCTCGGGCTGACCGGCGTTGCGGCGCACCAGCGCGGCGCACATCCGCCGCAGGTCGACGCCCGGCGGCAGCTCGCCACCGGCCCACGGGGCGGTGAGGTCGGAGATGCCGAGCTGCGCGGCCAGCGACCGGGCATCCTCGGCGTCGCGGTGTTCCAGGACGGCGACCAGCAGGCCGTCCTTGGAGCCGACGTGGTGAAGCAGGCCGGGCACGGTCAGCCCGCACCGGTCGGCGACGTCCTGCATCGACAGGCCCCAGAACCCGCGTTCGGCGATGAGCTCGGCGGTCGCCTCCATGATCTGGCGACGGCGTTGCGCCGCGGGCAGGCGGGCGCGATCCCGCCGGTAGGCCGGCCCGGTCATCGGCACGCCACCTTTCGCTGAGCCCCTTGCCGCGGCGCGGCACAGGCTCTACGTTACAGCCAAGTTACTACCTACTAGGTGCTAGGTAACGTTCGCCGGAGTCCACCCCAGGGAGGAACCACTTGACCACCGACGCGGGATCATCCCGGCTCACCACCGCCGAGCAGGCCGCGCTCACCAGCGGCGGCGACTTCTGGCACAGCAGCGCCGTCGCCGACCTGCCGAAGATCATACTGACCGACGGGCCGCACGGCGTACGCAAGCAGATCGCCGACGCGAGCCAGCCCGGGCTGCTGGCCAGCGAACCCGCGACCTGCTTCCCGCCCGCCGTGGCCCTGGGCTCGACCTGGGACCCGGACCTGGTCCGCCGGGTCGGCGAGGCACTCGGCGAGGAGGCCCGCGCCATGGGCGTGTCGGTGCTGCTCGGCCCCGGCATCAATCTCAAGCGCAGCCCGCTCGGCGGCCGCAACTTCGAGTACTACGCGGAAGATCCGCTGCTCACCGGAGTGCTCGCCACCGAGTGGGTACGCGGCCTGCAGAGCCGCGGCGTCGGCGCGTCGCTCAAGCACTTCGCGGTCAACAGCCAGGAGACCGACCGGATGCGGGTCAGCGCCGACGTCGACGAGCGCACCCTGCGCGAGATGTACCTGCGCGCCTTCCAGCGGGTCGTGCAGCAGGCCCAGCCCTGGACCGTGATGTGCTCCTACAACCGGATCAACGGCGTGCACGCGTCGCAGGACCCGTGGCTGCTCACCACGGTGCTGCGCGACGAGTGGGGCTTCGAAGGACTGGTCGTGTCCGACTGGGGCGCGGTCGTCGACCGGGTCGCCGCCGTACGCGCCGGACTCGACCTGACCATGCCCGGCCCCGACCGCGCCGGGGACGAGGCGCTGGTGCGGGCCGTCGCCGACGGCACGCTCGACCCGGCGGCCCTGGACACCTCCGCCGCGCGGATGCGCGCCCTGGTCGAGCGCTCGGTCGCGGCCCTGGACCCGGCCGCGAGCTACGACGCCGACGCCCACCACGCGCTGGCCCGCGAGGCCGCCGGACGCGGCATCGTGCTGCTCAAGAACGACGGCGACCTGCTGCCGCTGCCCCGCCAGGACATCACGATCGCCGTCATCGGCGAGCACGCCCGCACCCCGCGCTTCCAGGGCGGCGGCAGCTCGCAGATGAACCCGACCCGGCTCGACGACGCGCTGACCGCGATCACCGCGCTGTTCGACGGGCCGGTGCGCTTCGCCGCCGGCTACACCGCCGACGGCGGCGGCGAGCGGCTGACCGCCGAGGCCGTGGACACCGCCCGGCACGCCGACGCGGCCGTGGTGTTCATCGGCACCGCCCAGGAGACCGAGGGCGCCGACCGGGACAGCCTGGAACTGCCCGCCGCGCAGCTCGCGCTCGTCGCCCGGGTCGCCGCGGTCAACCCGAACACCATCGTGGTGCTGTCGCACGGCGCGGTCGTGCTCACCAGCCCGTGGGACCGCGACGTGCCCGCGCTCGTCGAGGGCTGGCTGCTCGGCCAGGCCGGCGGCGGGGCGATCGCGGACGTGCTGTTCGGCATCGTCAACCCGTCCGGGCGGCTCACCGAGACGATCCCGCTCAAGCTCGCACACCACCCGTCCCACCTGGACTTTCCCGGCGAGGCGAGCCACGTGCGCTACGGCGAGGGCATCCACGTCGGCTACCGCGGCTTCGACGCCCGCGAGCAGGAGGTCGCCTACCCGTTCGGCTTCGGCCTGTCCTACACCAGTTTCTCGTACGGCGATGCCACCGCGACGGCCGACGACGGCGGGATCGAGGTGCGTGTCCCGGTGACCAACACCGGCGGCCGGGACGGGCGCGAGGTCGTGCAGGTGTACGCGAGCCTGCCGGGTTCCCGGGTCCGGCGCGCGGTGCGCGAGCTGAAGGGCTTCACCTCGGTCGCGATCGCGGCCGGGGAGACGGCCGACGTGGTGGTCCGGATCGACCGCGACGACCTCGCGTACTGGGATCCGAGCCTGCGCCGCTGGGCCGTAGAGGGCGGCGACTACCTGCTCGCCGTCGGCGCGTCGTCACGTGACCTGCGGTGCTCCGTCACCGTGAAGGTCGACGGCGACGACACCCGGGTGCCGCTGACGGCCGAGTCGACGCTCGGCGAATGGCTGTCCGACCCGCTGGGCGGGCAGGTGCTCGCGCAGGCGTTCGCCGCGGCGGCCGCCCAGGGCGGCGGTGGCCTGATCGGCATGGCCGCCGACCCGCAGATGTTCACCCTGATGGCCGGGGTGCCGTTGAGCCGGATGGCGGCGTTCCCGGGCAGCCCGCTGACCCTCGAAGTGATCGCGCAACTGGTCACCGCGGCCAATCCGTGACCGCGAGCGCGGGCGGACCGGTCGTGCGGTCCGTCCGCGCCGTTCACATTCACCTAACATATTTCAATTTTTCGCTCATTGACGGAGGAATACCCCGGCTATAGCGTCACGTGCGCGGCGGCGCCGAACGGCCGCGGATACGGGGGCGGGAACATGTCCGACGCGACGATCGACCGGCGCGCCGTGCTGCGCGGGCTGGGCGCGGCCGGGCTCGGTGCCGCCGCCTTCGCCGCCGGCGCGGACCCCGCCCGGGCCGCGACCCCGCCGAACGTCATCGTCGTGCTCATCGACGACCTCGCCCGCCGGGAACTGGGCTGCTACGGCAACACGTTCAACGAGACGCCGCACATGGACCGGCTCGCCGCCGACGGCACCCGTTTCACCGCGGGCTACGCGGCCGCGCCGGTGTGCTCGCCGACCCGCGCCAGCATCATGACCGGGCAGTATCCGGCCCGGGTGCGCATCACCGAGTTCCTCGGCCCGTCCGGCGACGACTTCCTGCCGCCCACGTTCCCGACCCTGCCCGCGACGTTGCGCGACGCCGGCTACCGCACCTGCCTCATCGGCAAGTGGCACCTGTCCGAGACGTACAGCGGCCCGGTCCGCGACCGCCCCGGCAACCCCTGGTCGCACGGCTTCACCGACGTCATCGCCTCGGAGCAGAAGTACATCGCCGACGGCGACTGCTTCCACCCGTACTTCATGCTGCCCGACCTACCGCAGCGCAAGCCGAACGAATACCTCACCGACCGGCTCAACCTGGAGGCGGTCGACTTCATCACCGCCGCCCACCAGCAGGGCACCCCGTTCTACCTGCACCTGGCCCACTACGCCACGCACACCGCCCTGGCGGCCCCGCAGGCCCTGGTCGGCAAGTACGCCGCCAAACCGGGCGCGGGCGACAAGGGCCGCAACCCCGTGCTGGCCGCGATGCTGGAGGTCGTCGACGACGGCGTGGGCGCGATCCGGGCGACCCTGGATCGGCTCGGCATCGCCGGCAACACCGTGATCCTGCTGCTGTCCGACAACGGCGGCGACGGCGGCGTCGCGACCAGCACCCCGCTGCGCGGCGCCAAGGCCACGCTGTACGAGGGCGGCGTACGCGTGCCGATGATCGCCTACCACCCCGCCGGACCGGCCGGGCGCGTCGTCGACACCCCGTTCAGCACCGTGGACTTCATGCCGACGCTGCTCGACACGACCGGCACAGCCCGCCCGGCGGCGGTCCGGTTCGACGGGGTCAGCTTCGCCGGGCTGCTCACCGGCGGCGCTGCCCCGCAGCGCGACACGCTGTTCTGGGTGTACCCGCACTGGCACAACCCGGGCGCACCGACCGCCTCGGTCCGCCGCGGCGACCACAAACTGCTGCGCTACCTGCACGACGGCCGCACAGAACTGTTCGACCTGGCGGCCGACCCGGGCGAAACCACGAACCTGGCCGCGACTCTGCCGACGAAGACCCAGGAACTGCGGGCTGCGCTGGACGCGCACCTGCGCGATGTCGACTTATTCCCGCCCGAGCCCTCCCCCACGAACCTGCCCACGGTGGTGACCGAGCACGAGTTCGACGGCGGTCTGAGCCCGTTCACGGTGCTCGCGCCCGCACCGGAGTCCCGGGCGGGCACGGTTCAGGCGGGCGGTGGGGTGCTGACCGTCGCGGCCGGTGGAGCGGCCGCGTTCGCGCTGCTGCGATCCGACGTGGCCGCCACGCACACGAACGTCGCCGCCATCGTGAGCCAGCGCTCATACGCCAACTCCGCCGCGCCCGGCCAGGACAGTCTGTTCGCGGGGCTCGTCAAGGACGCCTCGAACTACGCCCTGGTCTGGTACAACCACAAACTCAAACGGGCGGGCTGGGACGTACGCGTCGGCGGGGTGCTGACCGCCAACCGCGTCACCCAACTCGACAACAAGATCAACTATCCGGGCCCGAACGCCCGACTGGCCTGCGTCCTGCACCGCGACGAGCTGACCGCGTACGCGATCGGCAACGACGGCGTGTGGCAGTACCTGTTCACCGCCGACGTCGGCCGGCACATCCGGCTGGACGACCCCGCCGTGCGCGCGACGTACCGCTACGGCTTCGGTGTCCGCGTGGACGGGGGCACGCTCACGATCGAGCGCTTCGCCGTACGCCGCCGCTGACCGGGCTGCTCAGCGCGCCCGGCGGCGCTGGATCGCGCCCCAGATGAGCAGCACGATCACGGCCCCGATAACCGAGCCGATCAGACCGGACGGCCGCAGGGCCAGGCCGTCGCCGCTCAGCAGGCTGATGCCCAGGCCGCCGACGAAGGAGCCGATGAGGCCGGCGGCCACGGCTTGCGGCCAGCGGACCTCGCGGAAACCGCCCCCGCGCACGATCACCCATGCCAGCCAGCCGACCAGGAATCCCCATACCAAGATCGCAAGAATCAGCACGTAACGCACCCTTCACGTCGGCAGGCGGCCGCCCCGATGCGCGAGACACCGCGATTACAGTGTCTCGTACTGATTTGAGATGTTATGCACGAATCAGCAAGCCTGCGGCTCAGCGGATGATCACCGCACGCGGCGGGGTTGCCCTAAGCTCCCCCGGTGACCTGGCTACCGACCGACCTCGCCCCGCTGCTGGCACGCCTCTCCGAGCCCGACCGGCGCACCAGGGAGGCCGCCGCCGAACACCTGGCGGACCTGCTACGCTCCGGCGAGCTGCACCAGGAGCAGGCGGAACACGCCATCGGCAGGCTCGCCGAGGTCGCCGTGGCGCACCACCCCGGCGCGGACGCCGCGGCAGCCCGGTACGCGATCGGCGAGGCCACAGCCTGCTACCGGCCGCCGCTGGAGCGGGTCCGGGGTTTGGCCGCCCTGGCGGCGGACGGGCCCGCGGTGCTGGAGGACGTTCTCGACATCCTGGCCCGCACGCATGACCCCGCGGCCGAAGAGATCATCCGGAGCCACCGCGACGACCCGCGAGCCGACGTCAGAGCCACCGCCGAGCGAGCCCTGACCGAGCTCGCCGGGCGCATCCCGGGAGCGACTCCGCAGCGGTACGTGACCCCCGCGTACGCCGACCAGTGGACACGGGACGTGTCGGCCGACCTCGCCACGTTCACCGCGACATTCGAGCAGGAACGCGGCTACCCGTGCGGGGAGCACACCCTCGGCGCGGCCGCCGGTCAGGCCGAACTGGTCGCGATGACGGCGGGTGACCTCCGCCACGTCATGCCCTCGGAACTGCTGAACTGGTGCCGCCGGGTACGCGAGGTGAGCCTGCCCGACGTGGGCAATGGCCTCTTCCTCCATCCGCCGGACCTCATCGTGGCGCATGCCCTGGCCGAGGGCGTGCAGTGGATGGCCGACGGGAACGGTCGCCGCGAACGGGTGGTGGTGTTCGGCAGCGACGGCGGCGGCACCCTGTACGCGCTGAACCTCACCGGCACCGCCGTCCACCGCCTCCCGCCCGGTGAGGTGCTCGACGGGGTCTATCGCAGCGCTGACCTGCGGGCCGACATCATTGCCCCGCACCTGGTCGGCTTCCTCGACCTGCTCCGGGAGGCAGTCCATGAGCACGTCCGGACCGGTGCGGTGCCCGCCCTGTGATCACTACTGCCAGGGCGACTCGCGCGTAGGTTAAGGTTGCCAGCCGGCGAGTCGGTCAACGGTGTACGGAGAGATCGTGATGGCAACAGGGCAATCTGCTTCCACCGTCCCGGCGGCGGAGCGCCGCGGCTCGCGGCTGTTCGTGCTGGTGCTCGTGTTGGCCGCCGTGCTGGTGGTGGTGGATCAGCTGACCAAGTGGTGGGCGGTGGCGGAGCTGACCGGCCGCGCGCCGATCGACGTCATCGGCGACCTGCTGCAGCTGCGGCTCACCTACAACCCGGGCGCCGCCTTCTCCATCGGCACCGAGTACACCTGGGTGCTGACGCTGATCGCGGCCGCGGCCGTCGTGGCGATCACCTGGGTCTCCCGCAAGGTGCAGTCGCGGGCGTGGGCGATCGGGCTCGGCATGATGCTCGGCGGGGCATTCACCCACCTGCTGGACCGGCTGTTCCGCGAGCCCGGTTTCATGCGCGGCCACGTCGTGGACTTCATCGACTACGGCCCGTTCGTCGGCAACGTCGCCGACATCGCGCTGGTCGGGGGCGTGGCGCTGATCCTGGTGCTCAGCCTGCGCAACATCCCGATGGCCGAGCCCGACACCGCACCCGATCAGGCCGCCTCGACGCAGTGAGCCGTCGGCCGGGCCGCGGCGACGCCCATTCCATGCCAGCCTGACGGCCATGTACATCAAGGCGCGAATCCCACTGGTCTGCTCCTACGACAGCGAAGCCGATGCGGCGTACATCTACCTCGATCACCCCATCGCATCCGGGGCAGCGAAGCAGATGATTCCATTCGACCCCGCGGACGGCATGTTCAACCTGGATGCCGACGCCGAGGGCCGCATCCTCGGCTTGGAGATCCTCGATGCCCGCAGACACCTACCCCCTGCTTTCCTGCAAGCGATCATGGACAACAGCAAAGATCAAGTACGGGAAACCCCATGACGTGCCCTGGATCTAGATGATTTGTTGTCACCTGGACGACCAAAAATCATCTAGATCCAGTTGTATGCCGAAGGCAGGCCGTGATGGACGCCGGTTCAGGGTTTGCTGATGCGCAGCCGGGCGGAATGTTGGTCTGCGCGGCGGTGCAGGGTCGCATATCGTGGCTGCCGTGACCGACGCGCAGGTGTGGTTCGATCGGGCTGACGACCTCGCCTTGCAGGGCGGTCATGAGGAAGAGGCCGAGCGGCTTCTTCGCGACGCGATAGCGGCCGGGCATCGACCAGCGCTGGTGCGGCTGGCCGAGTTCCTGTGGCACGAGAGCGGCCGCGATCGGCAGGACGTCATCGAGGAAGTCGAGGAGTTGCTCTCGCAGGCGATCGACGACGTGCCTGGAGCAGCCAACGCGTACGGCAACGTCCTGGCCGACGCCGGGCAGGATCAGCGGGCGGAGGCGATGTTCCGCCGAGCGGTCGCCGACGGCGATCCGGCCGCCGCGACGAATCTGGCGTCCGTGCTACATGACCGCGGCGCCGACCTGGCGGCCTACGAAGTCCTGGTGTCGGCGGCCAAGAACGGCAACGACCTCGCCCACCAGATACTCGGCCACAACCTCGATCCGGCCGAACCCGTATGGGCCGAGATCACCGCCGCCTGGTCGGCCGCACGTCCAGCCGACGAGCCGCCCCAGTTCTACTGCTATATCCGTGGTACATGGGACCTGGACTTGACCCCTCGCTGAGCGAACCGGAGCGACCGGTACGAGGCCGGTCGGCGAACTGTCGCGGGAGGGCCATATGCGAGACGATCACCCGATCGACCGGCTCAGCGCCATGGTGGAAGGGCGGACGTCCGGCCCGGTCGCCGACGCAATGCGCGTGTTGTCTCAGCAGTTGGCCCGCCGTCGACATTGGATCCTCGGACCACCTGAACTGCTGAACGAATCAGGTGGCCCGGCGGGGTTCGTGCTGTCGATCCACACCGCGCGGCCACCGTGGGGCGAGGAGATGGACCCCGTGATCGACCGAGCCCACCTGCACGAGGTCAAGGACCTTCTCGGCGAGATCGGTCGATTCTCCGGCGAGCATCATGTCTCGTTTGCGGTTGACTTCGCAGGGGAAGAGATCGGCACCGTCGAAGACGGTCACCTGGACGAGGCGCTGACGATCGGCTTGATCGGCGAATGGGAGCGCGTCCTGGATGAACGAGACCGATAGACCCGTTGCGGGAATCAGCAGCTGGAGGCGGCTATCCAGCGGTGCAGGGTCGCCTCGGCCGCTCCGGTGTCGATCGCGGCGGCGCAGCGGACCAGCGCGGCCGCGATCCGCTCCTCCAGATCGCCCTCCCCGTCGGCCGTCGCGCAGGCCGCGGCCGCGTTGAGCAGGACCGCATCGCGCACCGGGCCGCGCTCCCCCGCGAGCAGTGCATGCACGACCGCGGCGTTGGCGGCGGCGTCCCCGCCGCGCAAGGCCCCGGGCGCGGACCGGGCGATGCCGAACCGCTGCGGGTCGAGCACCGCGTGCCGGACCTGCCCGTCGCGCACCTCCACGACCTGCGAGGTGGTGCTCGTGGACAACTTGTCGAGGCCGTCGTCGCCACGTACGACCAGCGCCCGGCAGCCGCGCCCGGCCAGCACGTACGCGAGCACCGACACGAACCTCGGGTCGGCCACCCCGACCAGCGCGTACGCGGGCCGGGCCGGGTTGATCAGCGGCGCGAGCACGTTGAAGATCGTCGGCACGCCCAGTTCGCGGCGTACCGGCCCGGCGTGCCGCATCCCGGCATGGAAGGCCGGGGCGAACAGGTAGGCGATCCCGGCCTGCTCGGCGACCTTCGCGACCCGCGCGGGCGGCAGGTCGAGCGGGATGCCGAGTCGTTCGATGACGTCACCGGAACCGGCCGAGGTCGACGAGGCGGCCCGCCCGCCGTGTTTGGCCACGGTGAGCCCGGTCGCCGCGACGACGATCGCCGCCATGGTGGAGATGTTCACGGCCCCGGTGCCGTCCCCGCCCGTGCCGACGATGTCGACGGCCGGGCCGGGAAAGTCGACGGGCGCGGCGTGGGCCAGCAGCGCGTCCGCCGCACCGGCGACCTCCACGGCCGTCTCGCCCTTGGCGCGCAGCGCGACCAGGTACGCGGCGAGCTGCACCGGGGTGGTCTCGCCGCGCACGATCTGCGTCATCGCCCACGCGGATTCGGCGGCGGTGAGGTCGCGCCGGGCGAGCAGCGTGGAGAGGATCGTGGTCCAGGTCATCGTCAGTCCTCGAAGGTCGGGCGACCGGTCGAGGCCTGTCAACGACGACGGCCGCCTCGTCCGGAGGCGGCCGCGGTGTACGCGTGCAGGGGGTGACCGCCTAAGTGGCGGGCCACCAGCCCTGTCGACGCGAGATCATGCGCGAACGGTAGCACGTATCAACGGACAGGGACCGCCCCGGACGGGCCGGGGCGGTCCCTGGTTCAGCGACGTGGGGTCACGCCGGGGCGGTGAACACGTAGCTGCCCGAGGGCAGGTGGTACGACGCCGCGCCCTGGCCGTAGCCGAACGGCACGGCCTGCGCCGGGGCGGTGACCGCGGCCGCCGAGGCCGCCGGGACCCGTACGGTCGCCGAGGTGCCCGCCGGGACGGTGACCCGCAGCGTGAGCACGCCGCCGGACACCGACCAGTCGCTGACCGCCTGCCCGTAGGGCGTCTGCATGGCCGACTTCGCCGAGGTCAGCCCGCCGCCGGGACGCGGCGCGACGAGCTGTGTCTGGTACCCCGGGCTGGCCGCGGACAGGCCGCCGACCTGCCGGTAGAGGAAGTCCCCGACCGAGCCGAGGCCGTAGTGGTTGAAGGAGTTCATCGACGGGGTCTGGAACGCGCCGTTGGTCTGGATGCCGTCCCAGCGCTCCCAGATCGTGGTGGCCCCCTTGCTGAGCATGTAGCCCCAGCCGGGATAGCCGGGCTGCAGCAGGATCTGGTACGCGATGTCGGCCCGCCCGTTGTCGGCGAGCACCGGGAGCAGGTTCTCGACGCCGAGGAAGCCGACGGTCAGGTGCCCGCCCGCTGCCGCGACCTCGGCGACGAGCTTGTTGACCGCCCCGGCGACCCGGTTGGCGGGCAGCAGCCCGAACGCGAGCGCCAGCACGTACCCGGTCTGGGTGTTGCCGGCGACGGTGCCGTCGGCGGCGACCCAGCGGTTGGTGAACGCCGTGGCGACCTGGTCGGCGAGCGTGCCGTAGCTGCTCGCCTGCGCGGTGCGGCCGGTCGCCGCGGCCATCCGTGACACCAGGCGCGCCGACCAGGAGAAGAACGCCGTGGCGATCAGGTCCCGGGCGGTGTCGTCGTTGACGTTGAGCCAGTCGCCGTAGCCGCCGGTGTTGCGGATCAGGTCCGCGCCGGAGGTGGACCGCAGGTAGTCGACCCAGCGGGCCATGGCGTCGAAGTGCTGGTTGACGACGTGGAGGTCGCCGTAGCGCTGCCAGAGGGTGTACGGCACGATCACGCCCGCGTCGCCCCAGCCGGCCGTGCCCGCGCCGCAGCAGGCGTCGGGTGCGGTGTCGGTGAACGCGCCGTCGGCGTGCTGGGCGTCGGTCAGGTCGTCGGCGAACTTGTCCAGGAACGCCTGCATGTCGATGTTGAACGTGGACGTGGCCGCGAACGAGGCGATGTCGCCGGTCCAGCCGAGCCGCTCGTCGCGGTTGGGGCAGTCGGTCGGGATGGACAGCATGTTGGAGCGCTGCCCCCAGATGATCGCCTGCTGGAGCTGGTTGATCAAGGTGTTGGAGGTGGTCAGCGTGCCGGGCTGGGACGCGCTGGTCCAGGCGGCCAGGCCGGTGACGGTGTCCAGGTTCGGGGTGCCGGGGAAGCCGGTCACCTCGACGTAGCGGTAGCCGTGCACGGTGAACCGCGGGGTCCAGACCTCCTGGGAGCCGGTGCCGGCCAGGGTGTACCGGTCGGTGGCCAGGCCCGCGGCGCGCAGGTTGTCGGTGTAGATGGTGCCGTCGGCGTTGAGCACCTCGGCGTGGCGCATCGTGACGACGGTCCCGGCCGCGCCGGTGACCCGTAGGCGGTTCCAGCCGGTGAAGTTCTGGCCGAGGTCGAACACCCATACGCCGGGCTTGGGCTGGTTGAGCGAGCTGGGGCGCAGCTCGCTCTGCACGGTGACGCCGTTGTCCACCTGCGACACCAGGCGCGGCGCGGTGCCGGTGCGGGCCGCGGCGGTGGCCCAGGAGGCGTCGTTGTAGTCGGGGCCGTCCCAGCCGTCGACGGTGAGCCGGTTGTCGTACTCCTCACCGGCGTACAGGTCCTCGGCGCGGATCGGGCCGGTGGTCACCTTCCACGTGTTGTCGGTGCGGATCACCGCGCTGGTGCCGTCGGTGTAGGTGATGTGCAGTTGGGCGGAGTACCACGGCTGGGTGCCGTAGCGCTGCGAGCCGGCCATGCCGAGGCTGCCGGAGTACCAGCCGCTGCCCAGCCACGCGCCGAGGGCGTTGGTGCCCTGCCGCAGCTGGCCGGTGACGTCGTACACCTTGTACTGCAGGCGCTTGTTGTAGTCGGTCCAGCCGGGCGCGAGCGCGTCCGCGCCGACCTTGGCCCCGTTGAGCCGGGTCTCGTGCAGGCCGAGCGCGGTGGTCAGCAGGCGGGCCGAGGCGACCACCTTGCTGATGGTGAAACCCTTGCGCAGCAGCGGTGCGGCGCGACGTACGACCACGTTGGACCCCCACGGGCCGCTGCCGTACGCGGTGAGCGCCCGCGCCGCGGCCCAGCCGCTGTCGTTGAAGCCCACCTGCTGCCAGCCCGTCGGGCCGGACTGGAACGCCTTCCAGCTCGCGTCGGTGGTGACGGTGGTGCCGCCGCCGATGGTGAGCTTGGCGATGACGCCGGTCGGCGACTGAGTGGTGTTCTGCGCGGCGACCGCGATGACGTTGTTCCCGGCGGTCAGCCGCCCGGCCAGGTCGACGACGGTGGCCTGCTTCCACGAGTCGACGACCCGGGGCGAGCTGCTGACCTGCGTGCCGTTGACCCACACGTCGGCGGTGTCGTCGCCGGTGACGACCAGGCTCGCCTGGGTGGGCGCGGTCGACAGGCTGACGGTGCGGCGGAAGTAACGGGTCATCGGCGGGAGTCCGGCGATCGGGTCGCCTTCGGGATACCAGATCCAGCTGGCGCCGCTCAGGCCGTCGGTGACGGCGGGCTGGCCGATGTAGGAGGCCTGCCACTCGGCGGCGGGGTTGCGCAGGCCGGTCTCGAAGAACTGGGTGGTGCTGTACGCGCTGACGCGGCCGTGGGTGTCCCAGACCCGCACCCGCCAGTAGTAGCGGCGCAGCGAGGTCAGCGCGGGACCGGCGTAGGCGACGTCGACGGCTTGGCGGCCGACGACCCGGCCGCTGTCCCACACGTCGCCGGTGCCGCTGCCCGCGTTGGCGCTGCTGCTGGCCACGATCACCTGGTACGCGGCCTGGAACTGCTGCCCGGTGCCGGAGGTCAGCTTCCAGCCGAACCGGGGCACGGCCGCGTCGACGCCCAGCGGGTTGACGCGCCGCTCGACGGTCGCCTCCCCCACCGCGAACGGCGACGTACCGGAACCTGCCGGTGCGACAACGGAACTGTTCCACGGGGCGACGCCGTAGGCGCCCAGGTCGGTGGCGGCGGGCCAGCCGCTGTCGTTGAAGCCGGGCTGCTCCCAGCCCGTCGCCGGGCTCTGCGACGCCTTCCAGCCGCCGTCGGTGATCAGGTCGGTGGTGCCGCCCGCCGTGGTCACCTGCACCCGGCCGAGCAGGCCCGCCGGGCCGGACGCGGTGTTCTGAGCGGCGATCGCCAGGGTGTTGGTCCCGCTGACCAGGGCGGGGGCCAGGTCGATGTAGAGGGCGTTCTTCCAGGAGTCGACGGCCCGGGGCGACCCTGCGAGGGGTTTGCCGTTGAGCCACACGTCGACGGTGTCGTCGCCGGTGACGACGAGCTGCGCGTCGGTGACCGTGCCGGAGGGCGCGGTGAAGGTCTTGCGGAAGTAGCGGTGGGCGGCGGGCGCGGTGGTGCGCGGGTCGCCTTCGGGATACCAGATCCAGTGCGCGCCGCTGACGCTGACCGGGGTGGCCGCGGCAGCGGGTACGGCGGACAGGACGGCGGTGGCGGTGAGCAGGACGGCGAGGACGGCTGCCACGCGTCCTCGGGGGCTGGGTGCGGGATCGGGACGGTGCATGGCGTCTCCTTATGAGAAGATCGCGTCGATTAAAACGTTTCATTGCACGGCCGGTGCCCAGACCCTAGGGCGCTCAATTAACGCTGTCAATATCTCGCGGTAACGCCTGCGACATACCAGCCAAGGTCAGCTAGCCTGCACCTATGTTGATCTCGGCTGGACCGGTTCAGTCGCTCGGCGCCGAGTCCGCGCCGCGGCTGCGTTTCGGCGAGGACGCCAGACCCGACGGCGCCTGGCGCGGCCGCCGGTTCCTGTGGCTGGGCGACAAGCCCGCCTACGAGCTGAGCTTCTGGTGCGGCACCTGCGCGTTCCTGTTCGAACGCATGGAGGGCGCGAACGAGACGTGCTCCATCGCCGACGTCGAGCACCGGCTCATCGACGGCCTGCCCGACATCGACCAGGACGTGGTGACCCGGTTCAGCGAACTGCTGCCACGCGGGGAATATCTGCCCCTGCTGCTGACTGTCGAACCCCGACTGGTCCGCCCCTCGCAGCCGGGCGACTACTTCACCGAGGAGCAGGTCGCCGTCTGGGGCCTGAACGCTTTCTGGGACCTGCCGGAGAACCCGCGCACGCCCTACTACCGCACCTTCGACACCAGGGTCGACGACGGCGCGCACCTGTTCGAGTTCGTCGTGCCGATGGTGCCGCCGTCCTGGAACGAGCCCGCCCGGGTCGCCGCCCACGCCGAGACGCTCGCCGACCGGAGCACGATGACCGCGGTCGCGGTGTCGATCCTCGACATCTGCGCGCCCGCCGACAACATCACCGGCGAGCACGCCACCCACTGGGCGCTGACGCACTTCCTGCTCGACGGCCACCACAAGATGCAGGCGGCCGCCCAGACCGGACGGCCGCTCCGGCTGCTGTCACTGCTGTCCGTCGACGCGAGCCTGGCGTTGCCGGATCAGGTCGCCCGGATACCCGAGCTGCGTGCCGGACGCTTTCCCGCATAGGCGTCTGGTGACTCCAGCTGGCCCTGTGCCCGCTCCCTTTGGGGCATTACGCGGGCGGCACCGCCAGGACGGCGACGACCGCCCGGTGGTCGGTGCCCAGCACGGTGCGCTCGCCGACGGATACGGCCACCAGGCCCGAGCCGTGCAGGACGTGGTCGAGCTGCACCAGGGGCGGCACGAGAGTCTTGCCCACGGGCCAGGTGCGGGCCCAGCCACGGCCCAGCTCGGCGTGGGTGTCGACGAGGCCCGCCGTGAGCAGGTCGCGCATCGGCGCGTGGTCCAGTGTGGCGTTGAAGTCGCCCAGGAATACCATGTCGGGTCCGGCCATGCGGGCTACCGCGGCGAGCGCGGCCATGTCGCGGGTCCACCGCTGCGGGTCGCCGACCGGGTAGTACGTGTGCACGGCGACCAGGCGTACGGTGCGCCCGCCGACGGTCACCGCCGCGGTGGTCTGCGGCCAGGCGGTGTCGGCGTGCAGCGGGCCGCCGAGGAACAGCGGGAGCCGCGAGTAGATCGAGGAGTCGTACTCGGGGTGCAGCTCGTGGTGGGGAAGCAGCCTGTCCAGCCCGGCTTCGGTGAGCGCGGCGATGCCCGCGGTCGGCAGCTGCTGCACGGCGAGCACGTCGATGCGTTCGTCGCGGACCAGGCGCACCAGCTCCTGCGGGTCCGCGCCGCCGACGTTGGCGTTGATCGTGGCCACCCGCAACTCGACCGCCCCGGGCGGGACCTGCCGCCCGTCCGGCAGGAACCGGGGAGCCAGCACCACGACCTGGGCGGCCACGAGCAGGACGGCGACGATCACCGCCCATCGCGAGCGCAACCCGGGGATGGCGAGCAGAACGCCCAGCCCGAGCACGCTGAGCGCCGCCGCGTACGGGACCAGCACCACGGGCACGGCCAGCGGGGTTCCCGCGTCCAGGCCGGTGAGCCGGACGAGGAGCAGCCCGCCCGACACCGCGCCGACGACACCGAGCGCCCACCGGGCGAGCGTCAGGGGGGCTCGTCCGCGCCGCCTGCCGGTTCCGGCTCGGCCGGATGCGCCCACGGGGGCGACGGCGGTGTCTGTCAACTGTCCTCCCCCATGGCCCGAATCCGGCGATCATAGCGTCTTTTGATCACGCGGCCGGGTCGGCGGCGGAGCGGGTCACTCGTCGCCGAGGTCGGCGGCGGTGATGCGCCGGCGGAAGACGTGGTAGGTCCAGCCCTGGTAGAGCAGGACCACCGGGAGCAGGACGACGAGGACCCAGGTCATGACCGTGAGGGCGTAGGAGCCGGACGCGGTGTTGGCCAGGGTGAGGTCGTTGGCCTCGCCCAGGGTGGAGACCATGACGCGCGGGTAGAGGTTGGTGAAGATGACCAGCACGCTGGTGGCCATGGCGAAGGTCGTGGCGGTGAACGCCCAGCCTTCCTTGCCTTCCTTGACCAGCCACGCGGCGGCGAGCACGGCCAGCACCGCGGCGATCTCGATGACGTTGGGAAAGAAGCCCTTGCCCGACAGGACGTGGGACCAGGTGATGTAGATCAGCACCGCGAGCGCGGTGAACGGGGCGACCCGGCGGGTGAGGCGGGTGGCGCGTTCGCGAACGTCGGCGGTGGTCTTCAGGGCCAGGAACGTGGCGCCGTGCAGCGCGCACAGCAGCACGAAGGTGAGGCCGACGAACAGCGAGTAGGGCGGCAGCAGGTCGGCGAAGGTGCCCGCGTACTCCTGGTCGGCGCCGATCGGCAGGCCGTGCAGGAGGTCGCCGAGCCCGACGCCGAGCACGAAGGGTGCCACGACGCTGCCGACGGTCATGAGGGTGCTCCAGGTGCGCCGCCAGCGCGGGTGGGCGTCCTTGTTGCGGTATTCGAAGGCCATGCCGCGGACGATGAGCGCGACCAGCGCCAGCACGAGGGCGAGGTAGAGGGCGGAGAACATGGTCGCGTACCAGCCGGGGAACGCCGCGAACATGGCCGCGGCGGCGACGACGAGCCAGACCTCGTTGCCGTCCCACAGCGGTCCGATGGAGCCGACGGCCATCTGCCGGCCGGCGTCGTCGCGGCCGACGACGCCGTGCAGCATGCCGACCCCGAAGTCGAAGCCTTCCAGGATGAAGAAGCCGGTCCACAGCACGGCGATGGCGATGAACCAGATGTCGGGCAGTGTCATGGCGGCCTCAGCGAGCGAAGGTCGGTTCGGGCGTGGTGACGTCGTCGGCGGCGGGCACGGTCGGTGGCGGCGCCTTTCGGGCGTAGCGCAGCATCAGCACCAGCCAGACCAGCGTCAGCGCGGCGTAGAGCAGGAAGAACACGGTCAGGCTGATCGCGACCGTGGTGGCGCTGACCGACGGTGACACGCCGTTCTTGGTCAGCATGAGGCCCTGCACGATCCATGGCTGGCGGCCGCTCTCGGTGAGCAGCCAGCCGGCGGTGTTCATGAGCACGACCAGGACCGGGGCCCAGACGGCCAGCCACAGGAATCGGTGCGCGGTCTCCAGCCGCTTGCGGTGCATCACCCAGAGTCCCCAGAACCCGAGCAGGACGATCACCAGCGCGAGGTACGCCATCACGCGCATGGCCCAGTACTGGATGAAGACGTTGGGCACGTAGTCGCCGGGGCCGTACTGCTGCTGGTACTGGGCGTTGAGTTCGTTCAGGCCGATGACCTGGCCGTTCCAGTGGTTGGTGGCGAGCAGCGACAGCAGGTGCGGCACCTCGATGATCTTCGTGGGGGTCTGGTCCTGCTTGCCGCCGCCGATCTGGAAGATCGAGAACGAGCACGGCTGGCACGTCTCCCACTGCGCCTCGGCCGCGGCGATCTTCATCGGCTGGTACTTGCCCTCGACGACGCCGAGCTCGCTGCCGATGAACATCTGGAAGATCATGGCGGGGGCCAGGAGGACGAGGGCGAGCTTCGCCGAGCGGGCGAACACCGGGGCCTCGGATCGGCGCCGCAGGTGCCACGCCGACACGGCCAGCATGACGACGCAGCCGGTGACCAGCGCGGCGAGCAGCACGTGGGCGTAGCCCCACAGGAACACCGGGTTGGTCATCACCGCCCAGATGTTGTTGAGCTGCG
The DNA here is from genome assembly GCF_040648615.1 of Catellatospora sp. NPDC049111. Taxonomy (NCBI): domain Bacteria; kingdom Bacillati; phylum Actinomycetota; class Actinomycetes; order Micromonosporales; family Micromonosporaceae; genus Catellatospora; species Catellatospora sp. NPDC049111. The sequence goes on from NZ_JBEZEB010000006.1 coordinate 54,765, forward strand.
GACGCCCGGTCGTCGCGTTGATCTCGTAGCCGACCGGGTGCTGCATCCATGAGTTCGCGGCCAGGATGAACGCCGCGGATCCGGCGGCGCCCAGCGCCACGAGCCAGATGGAGGTGAGGTGGATCCGGCGCGGCAGCTTGCCCCAGCCGAAGATCCACAATCCGAGGAACGTCGACTCCAGGAAGAACGCGGCCAGGCCCTCCATCGCCAGCGGCGCACCGAAGACGTCGCCGACCATCCGCGAGTACGCCGACCAGTCCATGCCGAACTGGAACTCCTGCACCAGGCCGGTGACCACGCCCACGACCACGTTGATCACCAGCAGGGTGCCGAAGAACTTGGTCAGGCGCAGGTACTCGTCGCGGCCCGTGCGGTGCCAGACGGTCTGCAGGATCGCGGTGAGGAAGGCCAGCCCGATGGTGATCGGCACGAAGATGAAGTGGTAGATCGACGTCATCGCGAACTGAATCCGGGCCAGATCTACGTTCGACATGAGCGTCCCGCCTCCGCGACCAGGGAGTCTTCGCGCTCATTCTGCCCGCGTATGCTGCGCCTATATCGCAAAACTCCTAAAATGAGTCGATTGCCGATATTCGACCGGCAGGTGGCCGGCCGACCAGGCATCCGAGGCGTGCGGAGCCCGGCCGGCCGGGTGATCGGCTACTGGAAGGTGATGTGGTCGATGGTGACCGTGGAGTTGCCGCCGTACCAGAAGCCCATGGCCAGCTGGGACGGGCTGTTGCGGTTGATGCCGTTGGCGACCAGAGGGATGCGGATGTCCTGGTAGCCGGTCGTGATCACCGGATGCGCTCCCCCGTCGAGGGTGAAGTCGGCGAACAGCTTCGTCGACCCGCCGAGACCCAGGTTGAAGTGGGTCTGCTCGCCACCGGCCGCGCCCTTGATCCGCACGACCAGGTAGGTGTAGCCGCTCAGGTCCACGCCGACGTCGGAGCCGAACCACCCGCAGCTGTTGTAGCGCAGGCTCAGCGCCCCGCCGGTCACGATGCCGGAACCACCGCCGTCGAGGAAGCAGTTGCCGCCCGTCCACTTGCCGAGGTCGTTCTGGCTCGCGGACGGGTACGCCGGGGTGCCGTCGTAGTTGTCCAGGACCAGCCCGGTCGGCGGCTGCGGGGTCGCGTCCGTGGTCACCGAGACCGTGTTGCTGGCCGCCGACCGGTTGCCCGCCGCGTCACGGGCCTTGACCGTGTAGCCGTAGGCGGTGGAGGCGGTCAGGCCCGAGTCGGTGAAGGTCGTCCCGGTCGGGCTGCCGACCAGGGTCGCGCCCCGGAACACCTCGTAGCCGGTGACGGCCACGTTGTCCGTGGACGCGGTCCACGACAGCGACACGCTCGTGTCGGTCTTGCCGGTCGACGACAGCGTGGGCGCGCTCGGCGCGGTGCAGTCGCCCGAGCAGCCCGTCGTCGTCGCCGACACCGTGGCCGACTGACCGGACACGTTGCCCGCAGCGTCGACCGCCCGGACCGTGTACTGGTACGTCTGCCCCGGCGAGCGGCCGGTGTCCGTGAACGAGGTGCCCGACGCGGTGCCGACCTGCACACCGCCGCGGAACACCTGGTAGCCGGTGACGCCGACGTTGTCCGTCGACGCCGTCCAGGACAGCGACACGCTCGTGTTCGTCACCCCGGACACGGTCAGGCCCGTCGGGGTCGACGGGGCCGTGCAGTCACCCGTGCAGGAGCCTACGGTGACCGAGGACGCGAGCACGTTGTAGCCCTTGGCCGCGTCCCAGGTGCCGGTGTTGGCGAGCCGGATCGAGTACTCCGGCCGGGACTGCAGCGCCGCCGTCGGGTCCGGCAGCCACAGCGCCAGCTTGTAGTTGCCCGCGACCGCGCCGCCGGGCACGGTGACGTTCGCGGTGACGGTGCTCGCGCCGGCCAGCCAGCTGCGCGGGTCGACGCTGCTCAGCGGCAGGTTGTAGCGGTTGGTGCCGTTGTCGAGCACCAGGTAGGCGGTGCGGCTCTTGATCAGGCCGGACCAGCCGTCGTTGGTCAGGTGCGCGGTCAGGGCCAGGCTGCCCCCGGGGGCGACGGTGGTCGGGAAGGTGGCGTCGAGCAGCCTCAGGCGATACCCCATCTTGCGCTTGATGCGGGTGAAGCAGGTCTCGGCCGGGTCGTTGCCGCTCGCGGCGAGGTTGGCGGCCTTCCACTTGTCGGTGTTGACGGCCGCGTAGTCCTCGTTGATCTCGGTGAAGTTGAGTTTGTTCATCTCGGTCTGCGCGTTGACGCAGGCGGCGTCGTTGTAGCCGTCGGAGCCGCAGGTCTCACCGCCGACCATCTTGTTGAACCCGGTCGAGGTGGCCAGGTCGTACATCCACTGCTTCTTCTGCTCGATGTAGTACCAGCCCATCCAGGACGGGTTGTCGTAGGTGCCCATGTCGTTGACGTCGGCGAGGAAGCAGTCGTTGTGGAAGCTGATCCGGTCCTTCTGCGCCTGGGTCAGCCCGCAGCCCTCAGGCACGACGCAGGAGGTCGGGTCGATCATCTCCTTGATGTAGATCGGGTAGCGCATCGCCAGGGGGATGCTCGCCGGGGTGGTGTCGGCGATCTTCTTGACGATGCGGTACCGGGCGGGGGCCTCCTCGACCGAGGAGGAGTTGGTGAGGGTGCCGGTGTGCCACTCCCCCCACGCGCCCAGGTAGCCGGTCTCCAGGTGCAGCACGACGTCGGCGTTCGCACTGATCACGGCATTGACCTGGGCGATGTGGGCGAGGATCTGCGACTCGGCGACGCTGGCGTAGCCGTCCCAGGTGTAGGCGGGCCGCAGCACGATCTTCATCCCGGCGGTGCGGACCGCGGCCAGGCCGGAGGCGAGGTTGTCGAGCAGCGCCTGCGGCAGGGCCTGGGTCTTGTACTTGTCCAAGTGCAGGTAGCTGTGCACCAGGGTGTTGCCGTTGGCCTTGGCGCGGGCGAAGGTCCGGTCGAGCAGGTCGGGGTTGAACCCGGGAATGGTGGCGGCGTTGACGTAGTCGTTGACCGCCGGGTCGTTGATGATCTCGTAGCGGTTGTGGTAGCCGCGCTCCGGGTTGGCGAACGCGGTAGCCAGATCGGCCGAGTAGGTGACGGTCGCGGCCTGGGCCGGCGTGGCACCGAGCGCCACGGCGGCGACGGTGGCCAGTAACGTTGTCGCGGTGAACATCCGCATGAAGCGGGTGGGCATGGCAGCCTTCCTGTGCATCGGGAGGGTAGGCCGCCTGGCCGGGTCGGGAGCCCTGCCAGGCGGCCGGGCGGTCACTGGAACGAGATGTGGTCAATGGTGATGGTGGAGTTGCCGCCGTACCAGAAGCCCATGGCCAGCTGGGACGGGCTGTTGCGGTTGATGCCGTTGGCGACCATCGGGATCTTGATGTCCTGGTAGGACGTCGTGATCACCGGGTGCGCGCCACCGTCGAGGGTGAAGTCGCCGAAGACCTTCGTCGAGCCGCCCAGACCCAGGTTGAAGTGGGTCTGCTCGCCACCGGCCGCACCCTTGATGCGCACGACCAGGTAGGTGTAGGCGCTCAGGTCCACGCCGACGTCGGAGCCGAACCAGCCGCAGTTGTTGTAGCGCAGGCTCAGCGCCCCGCCGGTGACGACGCCATTGCCGCCGCCGTCGAGGAAGCAGTTGCCGCCGGTCCACTTGCCGAGGTCGTTCTGGTTCGCCGACGGGTATGCGGGCGTGCCGTCGTAGTTGTCCAGGACGAGGCCGGTCGGCGGCTGCGGCGCCGCGTCCGTGGTGACCGCGACCGCGTTACTGGCCGCCGACCTGTTCCCGGCCGCATCCCGTGCCTTGACGGTGTAGCTGTAGGCCGTGTTCGCGGTCAGCCCCGTGTCGGTGAACGACGTGCCCGTCGGGCTGCCGACCAGCGTCGCGCCCCGGAACACCTCGTAACCGGTCACGCCCACGTTGTCGGTGGACGCCGTCCACGACAGCGACACGCTCGTGTCGGTCTTGCTCGGCGAGGACAGAGTGGGAGAACTCGGGGCGGTGCAGTCACCCGCGCAGCCCGTGGTCGTCGCCGACACCGTTGCGGACGAATTGGACACGTTGCCCGCCGCGTCGACGGCCCTGACCGTGTACTGGTAGGTCTGCCCCGGCGAGCGCCCGCTGTCGGTGTACGTCGTCCCGGTCGGGGTGCCGACCTGGACTCCGTCGCGCAGCACCTGGTAGCCGGTCACGCCGACGTTGTCGGTCGAGGCCGACCAGGACAGCGACACGCTGGTGTTGGTGACGCCGGTGACGGCGAGGTTCGCCGGGACCGACGGGGCGGTGCAGTCGCCGGTGCAGGTCCCCGAGGTGCTGACCGCGCCGAGGTTGACCCAGCCGTCGGCGCCCTGGTTGGTGTTGGCGAACGACAGCGGCAAGCGCGGCCGCCACTGGTCGATGATCCAGTCGGTGAGCCGGCTGGCGGCGGGACGGGCGCGCAGCACGTCCTGGGTCACCGCCTCCAGGGGGTTGCGCACCTTCAGGACCAGGCTGTAAGCGCCTGCGGGCACGCCCGCGGTGCTGACGGTCGTGGCGAAGTTGACCGGTCGGCCGAAGTCGAGGTATTTCGGGTCGGCGCCGACGTTCCAGTCCGGGAAGGCGCGGATCTTCAGGGGCTGCACGGTGCGCAGGTCCCAGCTGGTGTCCCAGGTCTTCACGACGCTGCCCGCGCTGTTGCGCAGGCCGAGCTGCACCGTCCACGGGTAGTAGAACGGGGCGACGCCGTCGTTCTGCACCGTGACGCCGACCTTGAAGGTGCCCGAGGCGGTGGCGTTGAAGTTGGCCTGCGGGATGTGCAGGTTGTAGCCCATCTTGCGGACCCCGGCGGAGACCTTCGGGTCGCTGGTGCTGTACCCGCCCGCGCCGGTCTGGTTGATCATCCAGGTGATGTGGGTGAGCTCGGTCGCCGCGAGCACGTCGTCGACCTGCCCGGAGCCGCCCGGCCAGTTGGCGTAGAGGGTGCCCTGGATCTCGGGCCGGGCCTCGCCGCCGATGGACTGGGTGACCCACCGGTTCTCGGTGCCGGTGTTGAGCTGCAGCTGCAGGAACGCGTCCTCCCAGCCGTTCATCGACATCGGCAGGGTCATGCTCTTGAGCTGCCCGCCGTTGCGGAATTCCTTGTACGGCCAGGAGTCGTCGTGGAAGCCGATGTTCGCGGTCTCGGTGCCCGCGAGCGGGTAGCGGACCTCCAGCTGGATGTTGTCGAACGCGGTGTCGTACGCGCCGATGATGGTGCGGATCGTGGTGTCGGTCGGCATCAGGTTCGGGTAGCCGTCGGCCAGGTCGCGATCGTACGGCCAGGTGTGCCACTCGCCCCACAGGCCGACCAGGCCCAGGGACATGAACCCGATGCGCGGGTCGGCGGTGCCGCCCGACCCGGCCTTGTCGTAGCGGGCCGCGAACGCGTTGATGAAGGTGACCAGCGCGCTGATGACGTCCGGGTCGTCGTAGTCGGGGCTGACGGTGCCCCAGAACCCGTTGGTGCGCAGCGCCATCTTGCCGTTCAGGCACGGCGGGATGCCGTTGCCGGGGTGGGTGCCGCTGCCGCCGGGATACTCCAGGTAGAAGCGGAACGCGGTCTGGCGGCTCCAGACGGCGGCCTCGTCGAGCGCCTTCTCGAACACGCTCCAGTCGATGTTGGCGCAGTTGGCCGGGTCCTTCATCACCTCGTTGAGGGCGAAGTAGCTCCAGACCAGGCCGCCCGGGTACTTGGTGGACAGGTTGTCACCGGGGAAGAGGTAGGGGGCGAACCCCTTCAGCGGCTGGCCGAGCGCGGCGTCGGCGTAGGTGTAGGTGTGGGTGGTCAGGCTGGTGTCGGGGCCGGGTCCGGCGGGCGGCCGGGCGGGCGGACCCGCGGGTGCGGCGGCCGCACTGGTGGCGACCAGCGCGATCGTCAGCGCTGCCGCCGTCGTGGCGAGCAGCTTGCGTACGGATGGCATGAACCGTTGTTCCCTTCGGGACGAAGTGCAGGAACAGCAAGGGGTTCGGTGCGGGCGCCGCCGACGGCGTGCCGGCGGCGCCGTGGTGCGGTGGTGCGCCGGCGCCGTCAGCGGGTGGTGACGGCCCCGAGGTGCAGCCAGCCGGTGTGGATGTCCTGGCTGGTGTTGGCGAACCGCAACGGGATGCCGTTGGGCAGCGGGTTGGCCACGCGCAGCACGATGTCGTAGCTGCCGGGGCGCAGGCCGCGGGTGTCGATGCGGCTGGTCAGCTCGGCGGGGTCCTGGCCGGGCTGGATGCCGGCCACGGTCCAGCCGGTCTTCCAGCGCTTCACGATCCGGCCCTGGCCGTCGACGGCGGCCAGCTCGGCGCGCCAGTCGTAGTAGAAGGGCGCGGTGCCGCGGTTGGCCACGCGCACCGACACCCGGTCGCGGGACAGCGCCGCCTCGGTGACGGTCAGTTCGTAGCCCAGCGACTTGGCGGCGGCCAGGGCGCGGAAGTACTCGTCGCCGGTGTAGCCGTCGGGGGCGAACGCCGCGTGGTTGATCATCCAGCTGATGTGGGTCTGGTCGACGGAGGCGGTGAAGTCCTCGTACTGCCCGCAGCTGACCGGCTGCTCGAACAGGCAGGACTGGATCTCGGGGCGTAGCTCGCCGCCGATCGGCTCGCGCTGCCACTTGTCGGTGACGCCCTCGTCGATGAGGCGCTGCACGAAGTGCCACGACTGCACGGGCAGCGTCTCGAACGCGAACGAGTCGTCGTGGTAGCCGATCCCGAGTTCCTTGTTCTGCGCGCTCGGGTAGCGGGCCAGCAACCGGGTCTCGTCGAACGAGGTCTCGAAGGCATTCAGGATGCCGGTGAGGATCTCGGTGGACGGCATCCAGTTCTCGGGCTTGGTCCAGCCGTCGTAGGGCCAGGTGTGCCACTCGCCCCAGAAGCCGATGAGGCCGAGGGTGAGGAAGCCGATGCGCGGGTCGCCGTCGTACTTGCGCCCCAGCGCGGTGATGAAGTTCTGCAGGGCGCTGACCAGGCGCGGGTCACTGTAGTCGGGGGCGACGCTGACGCCGTTGTTGCCGAAGTCGTCGTAGGCGTGGGTGGCCAGGCCCTGGTCCAGCAGATACTGCGGGATGCCGGTGGGCTTGCCCGGGTAGTCGAGGTAGAACCGGAACACGGCCTGGTGGCCGCGCGCGGCGATGGCGTTGAGCTGCCGTTCGACGGCGTCCCAGCGGAACTGGTTCGGGCCGGTCATGACGTCGCGGACCGGCAGGTAGAACCATTCCATGCTGTACGGGAACGTCTGGTAGCTGCCCGCGTACGGCAGGAAGCCCTTGAGCGGGTTGTCGGCGGGCGGGGAGGCGTAGGCCAGCGGCGTCCACGCCGGTGTGGTGGGCGCGGGCCGGGCCGCGGCGGGGGTGCCCGCGGCGAGGGTGAGGGCCGCCAGCAGGGCGACCGTGAGGCGGACTGTTCTTCTCATGTGGGATTCCTCGGTCGGGGGTGGGCCGGCCAGGCCCCCGTCGCCTGGCCGGAGCGTGCGGGGCGGGGTCAGCCGACGGTGATGCGGTCGATGTCGGGAGCCCAGCCGGAGGGGTTGGCGAAGGTGATCGTGTTGTTGCCCGCGGCCAGGTTGAGGGTGACCGTGGTGGTGCCGACGGTGTCCCAGTTCGCGGTGGGCGCGAAGTTCACCGTCTGGCCGTTGACCGTGGCGGAGCGCGCCACAGCCGACAGGTAGTGGATCGTCACGGTGCGGGTGCCGCCGGTGCCACCGGCGACGTTGTTGAACGACAGGGTCGCGCCGCTGCCGACGTAGCCGACCTTCGAACCGCCCGAACAGGCCGCGCAGGATGCCACGGCCGCCGTGCCGGTCCGGGTGTTGCCGGAGGACTCGGCCTCATAGCTGACCGGTGACGTGCCGCCCGCATTGGTCGTCACGGTCAGCGGGCTGGAGGCGGCCGAGTAGTTCCCGGCGGCGTCATAGGCCTTGACCGTGTACGTGTAGGCGGTCGACGCGGCCAACCCGGTGTCGGTGAAACCGGTGCTCGTCGACGTCCCGACCGGGCTGCCGCCGCGCAGGATCTGGTAGCCGGTCACGCCGACGTTGTCGGTGGAGCCGCTCCACGACAGCGTGACCGAGCTGGCGGTCTTGCTCGGCGAGGCCAGGCCGGTGGGGATGCTCGGCGCGGTGGTGTCGCCGCCGCCACCTGCCGTGGACACGGTGATGCGGTCGATGTCGGGAGCCCAGCCGGACGGGTTGGCGACGGTGATCGTGTTGTTGCCCGCGGCGAGGTTGAGCGTGACGGTGGTGGAGCCGACGGTGGTCCAGCTGCCGGTAGAGGCGAAGTTGACGGTCTGCCCGTTGACCACGGCGGTGCGCGCCTCGGCCGTCAGGTAGTGGATCGTCACCGTACGCGAGCCGCCGGTGCCTCCGGCGACGTTGGTGAACGCCAGCGATGCCCCGTTGCCGAGGTAGCCGACCTTCGACCCGCCCGAGCATGTGGAGCACGCCGCCACCAGGGCGCCGCCGGTCAGCGTGTTACCCGAGGCCTCCGCCTCGTAGCCGGTGGGCATGCCACCGCCAGACGTGGTGGACACGGTGACCGTGCTGCTGGCCGCGGACCGGTTTCCGGCCGCGTCCCGGGCCTTGACGGTGTAGCTGTAGCTCGTCGACGCGGTCAGGCCGGTGTCGGTGAACGAGGTCCCGGCCGGGCTGCCGACCAGCGTCGCGCCGCGGAACACCTCGTAGCCGGTCACCCCGACGTTGTCGGTCGAGGCGGACCAGGACAGCGAGACCGACGACGACGTCTGGCCGGTGGAGGTGAAGCCCGTGGGGACCGAGGGTGCGGTGGTGTCGCTGCCGCCGCCGGTGCCGACGGTCACCGCGCCCAGGCCGAGCCAGCCGTCCGCGTTCTGGGTGGTGTTGGCGAACCGCAGCTTCTTGGCGTCGGCGTCGACGGCCTCGAGGGGGTTCTTCACCCGCAGCACCCACTGGTAACCGCCCTGCGGCACCGCGGAGAGGTTGACGCTGGTCTGGAAGTACTGCGGGTAGCCGAAGCTGCGGTACGTGGGATCGGCTCCCACGTTCCAGTCGGGGAACGCCCGGATGGACAGCGGCTGGACGGTACGCAGGTCCCAGGGGGTGTCCCAGGTCTGCACGACGGCGCCCGAGCTGTTCTTGAGCCCGAGGGTCATGGTCCAGGGGTAGTAGAACGGGGCGACGCCGGTGTTGCTGATCTGCACGCCGACGTTCGTCGTGCCGGAGGCGGTGTCCTTGAAGTAGGAGTTGCCGACGGTGAGGTTGTAGCCCATCGCCCGCACCGCGGCCGAGACGTTCGCGTCGGTGGGCGAGTACGCGGCGCTCCCCTCGTTGATCATCCAGGTGGCGTGGGCGAGCTCGATGCACGCCTTGAGGTTGTCGACGGTGCCGGACCCGTTCGGCCAGGACTGGAACGCGAACGTCTGGATCTCGGGGCGCAGCTCACCGCCGATCGAGCTGGTGATCCATTTGTTCTCGGTGCCGGTGGCGATGTTGCGCTGCAGGTGGGCGTAGGACGCGCCGCCCATCGACTGGGGCAGGGTCACACCCTGCAGCGGCGAGCCCTCGCGGAAGCAGAACGAGTCGTCGTGGTAGCCGATGTCGCGGGAGTTGGCCGCGCCGCCGGCCGCGTCGGCGTACCGGATCTCGACCTTGGTGGTGTTGAACGCGGTGTCGAAGGCGGCGACGAGCTGCGCCCCGTTGGCGTCGGTGGGCATGTAGTTGGGCAGCCCGTCGCCGGTGTCGGTGTCGTAGGGCCAGGTGTGCCACTCCCCCCACAGCCCGACCAGGCCCAGGTGGATGAACCCGAGCCGGGGGTCGCCGTCGTAGCGGGCCCCGAACGCGGCGATGAAGTTCTTCAGCGCGTTGATCAGGAACGGGCTGTCGTAGTCGGGGTGCGTGACGTTCCAGGTGGCGTCGGCGCGGGTGGCGACGTTGCCGTTGAAGCACGGCGGGATGGCGTTGGCCGGGTGGCTGCCGGTGCCGCCGGGGTAGGTCATGTAGATGCGGATGGCGGCCTGGTTGCCGTAGCCGGCGGTCTCGGCCAGCATGCTGTCGATGATCGACCAGTTGTAGCTGCCGCAGTTCGAGGCGCTGGTCATGATCTCGGACAGGCCGAAGTAGCCCCAGGTCAGCGCATGCGGGAAGCCGTTGTTCTGGTCACCGCCGGGCGAGTAGAACCTGGCCCAGCCTTTGAGCGGGTTGTCCACCGGCCCGGGGGCCGCGCTCAGGGCGTGGACCTGCAGGGACGGGTCGGGGCTGGCGGGCGCCGCGGGGCGGGGCGGCGGGCCGGCGGGAGCGGCTGACGCGCCGGACGGGGCGGCGAGCGTCAGGGCCGCGGTGAGGGCGGCGGTGATGAGGGCGGCCAGGACGGTACGGCCGCGTGAACGTGATTTCACGGTGATCTCCGGTGGGAGTCGGGCTGTTCTCCGGGCGGTGCGGGGTGCCTGTGCCACGCGGGCACACCACTGAGCCGACGCGCAGGGTCCACATAGGCCCTGGTCGGAGCGTTGGCACAGCGGTTCTGAGCTGGTCGTCCTCCTCGTCGTTACCGAAGTAATACGAAGAGGTGTTGACAAAATTTCGAAGGTCTACATCATTATTCGAGAGCGGGGCGGCTGGCAAGAGCCGACCGATAGACGGATCCGAGGACGTTGATGAGCTCGACAAAACCGCGAGACGACCGGCGGGCGGCGTGGCTGTTCCTGCTGCCGGTGCTGGTCGGATTCGCCGTCTTCTACGGCTACCCGGCCGCCCGGGGCGTGTGGTACTCGGTCACCGACTACAACATGCTCAACACGGCGACGTACGTCGGCGCGGAGAACTACACCAAGCTGCTGCAAGACGAGCAGTTCTGGAACGCCCTGCGGGTCACCGCCTGGTACGTGGTGCTCAACATCGGCTCGCAGACCCTGCTGGCGCTGGGCATCGCGTCGCTGATGCACCGGCTGACCCGCTCGGTCGTGCTGCGGGCGACGCTGCTGCTGCCGTGGCTGGTCCCCAACGTCACCATCGGCCTGCTCTGGATGTGGCTGCTGGACACCAATCTCGGCTTCGTCAACCAGCTGCTGCACACCGTGGGCCTCGGCCCGGTCGGCTTCTTCACCGACGAGACCTGGGCGATGCCGACCGTGGCCGGCATCAACACCTGGGCCTACACCGGCTACACGGCGCTGCTGCTCTACGCCGGGATGCTGCAGATCCCGCAGTACCTCTACGAGGGCGCGTCGATCGACGGCGCCGGGGAGTGGCGCATGTTCCGGCGGATCACGCTGCCGCTGCTGCGGCCGGTGCTCGCGCTGGTGCTGGTCGTGTCGCTGATCGGCTCGTTCCAGATCTTCGACACCATCGCGGTCACCACCAAGGGCGGCCCGGTCTCGGCCACGCAGGTCATCTACTACTTCATCTACCTGCAGGCGTTCAAGTACTTCCACATGGGCTACGCCGCCGCGGCGGCGGTCTTCCTGGCCCTGATCCTCGGCGTGCTCACCGCGATACAGATGCGCCTGCTGCGCGCCTCGCGCTCGGACCTGGCGTGAAGGGGACGACAGCCATGACACCGAAATCCTTCAACCTCGGACGCGCCCTGGCCTGGGTGGCGATGGCCGTGGTCATCGTGGTGACCGTCTTCCCGTTCTGGTGGATGATCCGCACGGCGCTCACCCCGGCCGCCGACATCTACACCGACAACGCGAGCCTGCTGCCCGAGCACCCGACACTGATCAACTTCCTGCGGGTGCTCGGCCTGACCACCGAGGCCGAAGCCCGCGCGGCGGGCGGCTCCGGCGCGCACCTCGACTTCGCCGGCTACCTATGGAACTCGATCGTCTACTGCGGACTGATCGCCGCCGTGCAGACCCTGTTCTGCGCGATGGCCGGGTACGCGTTCGCCCGGCTGCGCTTCCCCGGCCGCGACCTGGTGTTCGCGATCGTGATCGCGGCGCTGATGGTGCCGCCGATCTTCACGCTGCTGCCCAACTTCATCCTGGTCAAGGACCTCGGCTGGATGAACACCATGGCCGGCATGGTCGCCCCGACGATCCTGATGACGCCGTTCGCGGTGTTCTTCCTGCGCCAGTTCTTCCTGTCGCTGCCCCGCGACGTGGAGGAGGCGGCGATCCTCGACGGCAACGGCCCGTGGGGCATCTTCTGGCGCATCGCGCTGCCGATGAGCCGCGGCCCGCTCATCACGATCGGTCTCACCACGACCGTGTGGGCGTGGAAGGACTACCTGTGGCCGCTGCTGGTCGGCCGTGACGAGGAGAACCGCCTGGTCACCGTCGCGCTCGGGGTGTTCCTCCAGCAGTCGCCCAACACCCAACCCGACTGGACCGGCCTGATGGCCGCCTCGACGCTGTCGGTCCTGCCCGTGCTGCTCCTGCTCGTCTTCGTGGGCAAGCGGCTGGTCCAGTCCCTGAACTTCACCGGAAGCAAGTGACACACCCACCCCCGAGAAAGAAGGAAATGATGATCCGCACATCACGGGTCGGGGCGGCGCTGCTGACCCTGGCTGTGGCCGCCGGCCTGGCCGCCTGCGGCAGCACCGAGGAGGAGCCCGGCGCGGCCGTGACCCTCGACTACTGGCTGTGGGACGACAACCAGAAGGCGTCCTACCAGCAGTGCGCCGACGAGTTCACGAAGGCCAACCCGAACATCACCATCAAGATCAGCCAGGCGGCCTGGAACGAGTACTGGCAGAACCTGACCACGCAGATCGCCGCGGGTGACGCGCCGGACGTGTGGACCAACCAGGGCTCGTACTACCCGCAGTTCGTCAGCTCCGGGCAGATCCTCGACATCCAGCCCTATGTCACCGCCGACAAGGTGGACCTGTCGCAGTACCAGGGCGGCCTGGCCGACCTGTTCACCAAGGGCGACCAGCGCTTCGGCCTGCCGAAGGACTGGGACACCATGGCCCTGGTCTACAACACCGAGCACCTCAAGGCCCAGGGCATCGACGCCGCGTCACTGGCGAACCTGACCTGGAACCCGACCGACGGCGGCACCTTCGAGCAGCTCATCGCGAAGGCCACGGTCGACGAGAAGGGCCGCAACGGCCTGGACCCGGCGTTCGACAAGACCAAGGTCAAGGTGTTCGGCTACCTGCCGGAGTGGGCCGACGGCTCGCAGGGCCAGAACGGCTGGGGCAACCTGGCCGCCAGCAACGGGTTCACCTACCTGGACAAGAACCCGTGGGGCACCCAGTACAAGTACGACGACCCCAAGCTGGCCCAGACCATCGACTGGTTCAAGTCGCTGAGCGCCAAGGGTTACGCCCCCGCGCTGGACAAGGCGTCCACGCTGAGCCGTGACTCCCTGCTCAACGCGGGCAAGGGCGCGATCACCTTCGCGGGCTCCTGGATGATCAACAGCTACCTGGGTGAGGGCGCGAAGCTGAAGTTCGCGTTCGCTCCGCTGCCGGCCGGCCCGCAGGGCCGCAAGACGGCGATCAACGGTCTGTCGGACGCGATCTGGGCCGGCACCAAGCACAAGGACGAGGCCTGGAAGTGGGTCAAGTTCCTGGGCTCGGCCGAGTGCCAGAACATCGTGGGCGGCAACGGCGTGGTCTTCCCCGCCATCAAGACCGCCAGCGAGAAGGCCCTGGCCGCGCACACCGCCAAGGGCCGCGACGTGAAGGTGTTCGTCGACGAGGCCGCCGCGCCCGGTGGCACGTTCTTCGTGCCGATCACCGAGCACGGCAACGAGGTCAGCCAGCTCGTGCAGGACGCCATCCAGTCGGCGATCCTCGGCCAGAGCGACTCGGCCACCGCCCTGAAGAAGGCCAACGACCAGGTCAACGCCCTGTTCAAGTAGGCCCCGCACGAACCGGTGCGGCGGGACGCGCTGATGCGTCCCGCCGCACCCCCACACCAGCGACTCATTGCATCTCACCCGCCAAGGAGAACCATGGCACTGCTCATCGAGCTGGCCGGCCACACTTTCGCCCTCGAACACGACGGCCCCGGCAGCCCGCAAGCAGCCGACGGGGGCCTGGTCCTGCCACCGGGACGGGTCGCGTTGCTGCACGGACTGGGCGATGCCCTGTTCTACCGGCACGGGCACAACTCATGGAGCCCCTGCGGCTGGCGGCGGCTGAGCGAGGCTCCGCTGCGCATCGCCAACCCGCAGCGGCGGCTCACCGCCGACGACACCGTCTGGGACGACCCGGCCCGCCACCACTCCTCCGCGGTGGCCGCGCTGGACGCCGGTGACGGCAACGTCCTGCTGCTGGGCGCGCTCGGCCTGGGCGTGCCGCGGCTGGCCGCCGACCGGGACACCATCTCCGGCTGGTACGAGACCGGCGCCCACCCCTGGTTCGCCGCGTACGGCCCCGAAGACGAGGTCTTCGCCGCGTACACCCGGCAGTTGGCGCAGCGCCTGGGCAGCAGCGGCCGCCGCGCCGGCAACGTCTGGTGCTCCTGGTACGCCTACTACGAGACCATCACCGAGCAGCAGCTCGCCAAGGACGTCGACGACCTGCGCGGGCTGCCGTTCGACGTGGTGCAGGTCGACGACGGCTGGGAGCGGCTGGTCGGTGACTGGCAGCCCAACCACAAGTTCCCGTCCGGCATGAAGGCGCTGGCGGACCGGATCACCGACGCGGGCATGACAGCCGGGCTGTGGCTGGCCCCGTTCATCGCCCTGCCCGGCTCCGAACTGGCCCGCGAGCGGCCCGAGATGCTGCTCCGCGACTCCCGCGGGGAGCTGGTCATCGCCGGCAACAACTGGGGCAGCGGCTACCACGCCCTCGACCTGTCCCGGCCCGCGACCCGCGAGTACCTGACCGAGCTGACCCACCGGGTGGTGCACGAATGGGGCTTCAAGTACCTCAAGCTCGACTTCGTCAACGCCGGGGCCGCGCCGGGCGTACGCGCCGACGGCGGCGAGCGCGAGCAGTCCTACCGCGACGCGCTCGCGCTGATCCGCGAGGTCGCCGGGGACGACGTCTACCTGCTGGGCAGCGGCGCGATGCTGCTGCCGTCGCTGGGCATCCTCGACGGGCTGCGCAGCGGGCCGGACGTCGCACCGATGTGGCAGAACTACGCCAGCGACGACCCGTCGGACGCGATGGCCCGCAACGCTGTGGTCAACACCCTGCACCGGTTGTGGCAGCAGCCGCTGGCCGAGGTCGACCCGGACGTCATCTACTTCCGCAGCCGTCTGAACCTGCTCACCGAGCAGCAGCTGGAGTGGCTGCGGGACCTGGCCGACATCTGCCGGTTCCGGGCCGTGTCCGACCCGCCGAGCTGGCTGTCGGCCACCGAGCTGGACGACATGACCGGTTACCTGGCGGCGCGCCCGGACATCCGGCAGCTCGGCCGGTACGAGTTCGCCGTCGACGGGCGGCGGGTCGACTTCACCCCGGCGGTGACACCCGCGGCGCAGGCCTACCCCATCTCCTGAAGGCGGCTCCGGCCGCGCCGGCCCGGTTGCACTCCCCCGCCAGGGGAGCACGCAGCCGGGCCCGGATCGTCAGCTCACTGTCCGTGGGCTTGCCATCACTTCACGATTTTGTAAAGATCAAAGCGTATTGTGCGGGTCTTCCCGCACGCAAACAAGGGACAGAACGTGACAGAGCTAGCAACGACCGGAACGGATCTGTCGCGGCTGCGCGAGCTCAACTCGTTGAGCATCGTGCGGGCGCTGCGTGACCACCCGCCGTCCACCGTCACCGAGCTGTCCCAGCGCACCGGCCTGTCCCGGCCCGCCGTCGACGTCATCGCCCAAGGGCTGGTCACCGACGGCTGGGCCACCGTGCTCGAACCCGGCGCGAGCAGCGCCGTCGGCCGCCCCGCGCGGCGCTACCAGTTCCGCGCCGGGGCCGGGTACGTGGTGGGCGTCGACGTGGGCGTGCACAAGATCCTGGCGCTGCTGGCCGACCTCGACGGCAACATCGTGCAGTCCGTACGGCAGTCCGTCGCCGCCGAGGCCGCGCCCGCCGAGCGCCTCGCCGTGCTCGACGCCGTGCTCGACGCCTGCGTGGCCGGGGCCGGCAAGTCCCCGGGCGACATCTGGGCCGTCACCGCCGCGGTCACCGGCGCTGTGGACGCCGCCGGGCGGACCAGCTTCTTCACCCCGCTGCCGGGCTGGAAGAGCGTCGACCTGGCCGGGCACCTCGGCGGGCGCTTCTCCTGCCCGATCGTGGTCGAGAACGACTGCAAGCTCGCGGCCCTGGCCGAGCGGTGGAAAGGCGCGGCGACCGACGCCGACGACATCGTCTACCTGCTCGGCGGCATGCGCAACGGCGCCGGCCTGATCATCGACGGGGTGCTGCGGCGCGGGTACGGCGGCGCGGCCGGTGAGATCGGCGCGCTCAAGCACGTACGCTGGCTCAACGCCCCCTCGCACCTGCAGAACTGCCCCGGCGTGCCCGACACGGTCAGCCCCGACGACGCCGCGGCCTGGGTCTTCAACGCCGCTCGGCAGGGTGACAAGGCGGCCCGTGGCGCGGTCAACCGCTATGTCAAGGACCTCGCCGTCGGCGCGGCCGCGCTCGTGCTCACCCTGGACCCGCAGGTGGTCGTGTTCGGCGGCGGCTTCTCCCGGTCGGCCGATCTCGTGCTCGACCCGCTGCGCCACGAACTCCAGCGGCTGGTCCTGCGCATGCCCGAGGTACGCGCGTCCACCCTGGGCGCGGACTCGGTGGCCCTCGGCGCGCTCAAGCTGTCGCTCAACGAGGTCGACACCCGGCTGTTCAGTGCGGGCCTGTCCGCCCCCGTCGCCCCCCGCCGCCAGTGACGCCCCCGGCCCCCACCGCACCTGGGGCCGCTTGACCCCCGCGCACGAAGGAAGGGCACCTTCACATCGCTATGCGTTGTAGAAGGTGCCCTTCCTTGCCTCAGGCGCGGAGGAAGGCGAGCACGGCCAGGACGCGGCGGTGCTGGTCGCCGACCGGGGGCAGGTCGAGTTTGGTGAAGATGCTGCTGACGTGTTTGTTCACGGCCGCCTCAGTGACGAACAGGCTGCGGGCGATGGCCGCGTTGGCCTGGCCCTGGGCCATCAGCTCCAGGACCTCGCGCTCGCGGGGGCTCAGCCGCTGCAGCGGGTCCTGCCTGCGGCGCAGGAGTTGGCGGACGACCTCGGGGTCGACGACGGTGGCCCCGGCCGCGACCCGCTCGGCGGCCCGCGCGAATTCCGCCACCGCGCCGACGCGGTCCTTGAGCAGGTAACCGACGGCGTGGCCGCCGCCGGTGTCGAGCAGTTTCGCGGCGTAGGACTGCTCGACGTACTGGCTGAGCACGAGCACGGGCAGGGCGGGGTCGGCGTCGCGCAGGGTGACGGCGGCGCGCAGGCCGTCGTCGCTGTGGTCCGGGGGCATGCGCACATCGGTGACGACCAGGTCGGGGCGGTCGGCGGTCACCGCGGCGACCAGCGCCGGGGCGTCGCCGACGGCCGCGGTGACGGTGTGGCCGAAGCGTTCCAGCAGGCTGGTGAGGCCCTCGCGGAGCAGCACGCTGTCCTCGGCGATCACGATCCGGAGTGGCACGGCACCTCCACGTGCAGCAGGGTCGGCCCGCCCGGCGGGCTGGACAGGCGCATCCGTCCGTCGAGGACGGACAGGCGGTCGGCCAGCCCCGCCAGGCCACTGCCCGTGGCGGCGTCGGCCCCGCCCGTTCCGTCGTCGCGGATCTCCAGCACGAGCAGGTCGGTGTGCAGCCGCCCGGTGACCTCTGCCCGCTGCGCGCCGCTGTGCTTGGCGATGTTGGCCAGCGCCTCGGCCACAACGTAGTACGCGGTCACCTCGACCGGGGCGGGCAGCCGGTGCGGCAGCCGGATGTCGACGCCGACCGGGACCTGCGACAGCGTCGCCAGCTCGCCGACGGCGTCGGCGAGTCCGTGGTCGGTGAGCACCTGCGGGTGCACGCCGCGGATCAGCGCCCGCAGCTCCTGCAACGTCAGCGCGACCTGGTCCTGCGCGGCGGCCAGGTGCCGGGCGACGGGCGAACCCGGTTCGGTGTCGAGCCCGGCCAGGCCCAGCTGCACACTCAGCGAGACGAGGCGCTGCTGCGCGCCGTCGTGCAGGTCCCGCTCGATCCGGCGGCGCTCCAGCTCGAACGCGTCCATCAGCCGGGCCCGGGAGGCGCGCACCTCGCGCAACTGCGCGCCGAGCTCGTCGTCGCGCGGGGCGAGCACGGCGCGGGTGAACGCGGCCCTGGCCCCGGCCCAGGCGGTGATGGTGTACGGGGCGGGCAGCAGCAGGACGAACCCGAGGATGGCCAGCCCCCACACGTCGGAGTCGTCGACCGGGGAGAGCATCACGATGACGGGCACGGCGAGCGCGCCGAACAGCACGCCGAGGTCCATCCACCACAGCCCGACCAGCGACAGCGCGGTGAAGCCCAGCTCGCGCCAGGTCGCGGGCTCGCGCAGCCGGGTCGTAAGCCAGGCCCGCGCGCCCGGTGAACCGGGCTGCTGGTGCGGGTCGGGCGCCGGGTCGAGGTCGACCAGCCGCAGCCGCCAGCGTTCGAACCGGGCCACGTAGATGCCCGACAGCAGCAGCGCCAGGATCGCCAGCACACCGACCAGCACGATCAGCAGCACCAGCCCAGCCGCGGCGAGCATGAGCACGACCGCGCCGACCAGCCCACCGACGAGCACCCCGGAGACCAGGTACGCCAGGGACCGCCACGGCCACCAGGAGGTCAGGAACCGCAGCGGCCGCTGAGCCAGGGCCTGCCAGGCGGTACGCGCGTGCACGGCTCGACGGTACCCGCCGGTTGATCTCGTGACGGTAGTGCACGCACTACCTCCGAAGTCCCGTCCACGCCAATGCGCCCGCCACGCCGCACGGGTGGACTGGACGCCATGACGATCACCACATCCCCCGTCGCCGAGGCGGTCGGGCTGACCGGCGCCCGCAAGGTGTACGGGACCGGAGCCCAGGCCGTCACGGCGCTGGACGAGCTGACCCTGGCCTTCCCGTCCGGGACCTTCACCGCCGTCATGGGCCCGTCCGGGTCCGGCAAGTCCACCCTGCTGCAGTGCGCCGCCGGGCTGGACCGGCTGACCTCGGGCACCGTCCGCGTCGGCGGGATCGACCTGGGCGGGCTGAGCGAGCAGCGGCGCACCGTGCTGCGCCGCGAGCGGATCGGCTTCGTGTTCCAGGCGTTCAACCTGGTCGCGTCGCTGACCGCGGCGCAGAACGTAGAGCTGCCGCTGCGCCTGGCGGGCCGCCGTCCGGGCGCGGCGGCGGTGCGGGCCGCGCTCGCGGAGGTGGGCCTGGCCGACCGGGCCGCACACCGGCCGGCGGAGCTGTCCGGCGGCCAGCAGCAGCGTGTCGCCATCGCCCGCGCCCTGATCACCCGCCCGGACGTGGTGTTCGCCGACGAGCCGACCGGAGCGCTGGACACCGCGGCCTCGCGGGAGGTGCTGGGCCTGCTGCGGTCCGCCGTGGACGGGCAGGGGCAGACGGTCGTGATGGTCACCCACGATCCGGTCGCCGCCTCGTACGCCGACGAGGTGGTGTTCCTGCGCGACGGGCGGATCGCCGACCGGCTGGGCGGGGCCGCCCGGGTGCCCGGCCGGGCCGAGCAGATCGCCGGCCTGATGGCACGCCTGGAGCAGCGGTGATCGCGCTCGCTGCGGTACGCGGCCGGGCCGCGTCGCTGGCCGGCGCGTTCGCCGGTCTCACCCTCGGCGTCGCGCTGATCGCGATGACGCTGCTCGTGCATGTCTCGGCGCAGCCGCGCACCCCGCAGCGGCTGGCGGCCGCGCCGGTGCTGGTGCACGGGCCGGTCGCGCCGGACGCGGCCGGAGTCGGCAGCGGCGTACGCCCGTGGGCGGCCACCGACGCCGCCGCGCTGGCCGATCGCTTGGCCGGGCTGGCCGGTGTCGCGGCGGCGGTGCCCGACCGCTCGTTCTACGCGCAGCTCGTCGTCGGCGGCAGGCCGGTCGGCGACGCCGAGGACGCCGGGGCGGGGCACGGCTGGTCCAGTGCCGCGCTGGGCGGATACCCCCTGGTCGCGGGTGCGGCCCCGGATGCCGACGGGCAGGTCGCCGCCGACGTCGCGACCGGGCTCGCGGTCGGCGCGCACACCACGCTGCTGACCGCCGGCGGCCCGGCCGAGGTGACCGTCACGGGTCTGGTCGGCGGGCCGGGCGTGTACACGTCCGATGCCGCGGCGGAGCGGCTGTCGCCCGGCGTGCCGGTGATCGGCTTGCTGCTGCGGGCCGGGGCTGATCCGGAAGCCGTCGCGGCCGCCGCGCGCGACGCCGCACCCGCGGCGATCGTCGCGACCGGTGAGCAGCGGGCCGCGCTCGAGCCGGTGCAGCAGGCCAAGACCCGCTGGCTGGGGACCCAGCTGCTGATCGCGATGGCGAGCCTGGCGGTGTTCGTGACCGTGTTCGTGGTCGCCTCGACGTTCGCGCTCAACGTCGCGCAGCGGCGGCGCGAGCTTGGCCTGCTGCGCACGGTCGGGGCGACCCCGGGCCAGATCCGGCGGTTCGTGCTGGGTGAGGCGCTGCTCGTCGGGGCGGCCGGTGGCGTCGCCGGGGCGCTGCTCGGCACCGCGGCAGCCGGTCCGGCGGGCGTGCTGCCGGTGCGGTGGGGCCTGGCCGATCCGGGGCTGCAGGTCCGGCCGCAGCTCATGCCGGTGCTCGCGGCGGTCGCGGTCGGGGTCGGGGTCGCGCTGGTCGGCGCGTACGCGGCCGGGCGGCGCGCCGCGAAGGTGCCGCCGATGGCCGCGCTGCGGGAAGCCTCGGTCGAGGCGCGGGCCATGGGGCCGGGCCGCTGGCTGCTCGGCGGCGGCGCGCTGCTGCTCGGCGGCTTCCTGGCACTGCGCACCGCCACCGCCGAAGCCGACGAGCGGGTCAACTCGGCGCTGTTCGCCGCGATGGCGTTGACCGCCGCCGCCGCGCTGCTCGCCCCGGTGCTGGTGCCGCCGCTGGTCCGGCTGGCCTCCTGGCCGCTGCGCGGCACCCGGGGAGCCGGACCGATGCTGGTGCGGGCCGAGTCGCTGACCGCCGCCCGACGCACCGCCGCCACCGCAGCCCCGGTGATCGCCACGGTCGGGTTCGCGGTGCTGCTGTCCGGCATGGTCTCCACCATGCGGGAGGCGTACCCGGCCGGGCAGGCCGCGAAGCTGGCCGGGATCACCGTCGCGGTGCCCGACGGCACCCCGGGGCTGACCGAAGCCGCCGCCGGCGGCCGGGCGGTCCTACGGAGCCGGGTGTACGCGGACGGCCTGTCCATCGCCGCGTTCGGCACCGCCACCGGCCCGGTCAGCGTCGCGGCCGGCGTCGCCGACGCCCTCGGCGTGCGGGCCGGCGGCACTGTCGACGTGGTCTTCGCCGACGGGACCACCGTGCGGCTGACCATCGAGAAGATCACCCCCGACGGGCAGGTCGACGACGATCTCATCCTGCCGCGGGACCTGGTCCGCCGCCACGACCCGTCCGCGCTGGCCACGTCGGTGGTGGGAGTGGACGCCGCCGCGCTGGCCGGGCTGCCCGGGGTCGAGGTGCTCGACGCGAAGGCGTACGCCGAGCGCGGCAGCAGCGAGGACAGCCGGCTGCTGTGGCTGTTCGCGACGGTGCTGATCGCGCTGTCCGTCGGCTACACGGGCATCGCGGTCGTCAACACGATGGCCATGTCGGCCGAGAGCCGACGGCCGGACCTGGCCGTGCTGCGCCGCGCCGGAGCCACACCGCGGCAGACGCTGCGTTACGCGGCGGCCGAGGCGTTGCTGGTGGTGGCGCTGGGCGCGGGCCTCGGCCTGGCGGTGACCGTCGCGCCGCTGCTGGGCATGGCCGCGGGCCTGGAGCAGGAGGTCGGCGTGCCGGTCGCGCTGCGCCTGCACTGGCCGGTGCTGGTGGCGACCGTGCTGGCGACGGCCGCCGTGGCGGTGGCCGCGTCGTTGACGGCGACCAGGCGGGCGTCCCGGCGGTGACATCGTCCTGAGAACGGCCCGCGTCGACGTCCCGACGCGGGCCGTTCGGCGCACCGGACGGCGACGGGCGGCCGCCCGCTACCGTGTGCGCCATGACCGAGATCCTGCTGGCTGCCATCGTGGTGCTGCTCGTCGTCATCGCGGTGCTGCTCGCCCGGCGGAGCCGCCGCGACTCGACCGACCTGCTCGGATCCGCGATGGCCGCCCGCGAGGCCGAGCACGCCCGCGCAGCCCGGACCGGCTCGGCCGACGCAGTGCCCACCGAAGCCGAAGCCCTCGTCCAGCAGGTGCGGATGCTCATGAACCAGCGCAAGAAGATCGTCGCCGTGAAGCTCTGGCGCGACGCCACCGGGGTCTCGCTCGCCGACGCCGTCAAGGCTGTCGAGCAGATCGCAACCGGAGGCACGCCGTCGCTGCCGAAGGCAGGCGTGCTGCCCACGGTCGGGCTGCCGACCGGCTCGATGCTCGGACCCGAGCTGATGACCAACGCCCGCGACCTCAAGCGCCAGGGTCGGGCGATCGAGGCGATCAAGCTGGTACGGCAGCACACCGGCCTGGGTCTGCGGGAGGCGAAGGACGTCGTCGACGGGCTCTGACCCGTGACGTGTCACCCGGGCAGGAGTTGCTGCCCGCCGTCGATGTCGTACGTCGCACCGGTCAGCGCCGTGTTGGCCATGAGGTGCACGGCGAGCGCGGCCACGTCCGCCGGTCCGACCACTCGCCCGATGGGCAGCGTGGTGCGCAGCTGCTCGCGGCGCCGGTCGAGGTCGTCGCCGAGCAGCTCCGCCGACAGCGGGGTGTCGACGAACCCGGCGGCGATGAGGTTGACCCGGATCGGCGCGAGTTCCAGTGCGAGGTTGGCGGTCATCGCGGGCAGCGCCGCCGTGCCCATCGCGGCGACCGTCAGGCCGGGACGCGGGCGGCGAGCACCGGTGCCGCCCATGAAGATCAGCGTCCCGCCGGGTCGGACCCGGCCCGGGGCCAGCCGTGCCACGTTGATGGGCAGCCACATGTGCTCGTCGAACGAGCGACGTGCCTGCTCCACGTCCATGTCGGCGAGCAGCCCGTAGTAGGGCCGGCCGGCCGTGATCATCACGTGGTCGACCGGTCCGGGCAGGTCATGGAAGAAGCGTTCGAGCGCGGCCGGGTCGGTGGCGTCGAACGCGGCGGTCCGCAGCGCGCCCAGGTCGGCGGCGGCCCGCGCGAGGCGGTCGGCGTCACGGCCGGTGAGGATGACCTCGGCACCCTCGTTGCGGGCCAGCCGGGCGGTTTCCAGGCCGATGCCGGCGCTGCCGCCGATCACGACGACCGTGGCCCCGGACAGGACGAGCTCGCGCGGGTCGGTGGATGTGACGGCCACGACTCCTCCTCGACCGGTACCCGACAGTGATCAGGCTCTCCCCGGAGCGTAGCCGCAGACCGGCTCCGACCGGCGCTGGCCTGCGGTTTCCGGGAATCTGGAGCCGCGTGCCGGGAATCGCGGCGGGTGTGGGAGAGTTGTAGTCATTCAGTCGTGATTTTGCGTGTTCAGTAGTTGATCTTTTGACACCCGCGAATCAGGTCACGCGGGTGGTTTCGTCTTCCTCTTGGGGCGGATGTTGCCGCCGGGACAACGGCTGGGTGCCGCAGAGTGCGGCCCCATTCCTGAGGAGGAACGACATGGCACAGGGCACCGTGAAGTGGTTCAACGCCGACAAGGGCTTCGGCTTCATCTCCGTGGACGGCGGCGGCGCTGACGTCTTCGTCCACTTCTCCGAGATCCAGTCGAACGGCTTCCGCAGCCTCGAGGAGAACCAGAAGGTCGAGTTCGACATCGTGCAGGGCCAGAAGGGCCCCCAGGCGGCGGGCGTTCGCGTCCTCTGAGCAAACCTGATCACGGCCGGGAACCCATCGGGCTCCCGGCCGTGTCGTTTACCGGCCTGCTCGAACCTCACCACCGGATCTCAGACAGGAGTCGCATGGGCGCGACCACACCGACCGCAGTCGTCGATCACCTCGATGTCCCCCGTACCGCGCAGGGACCGAAGCCGATGCTCGCCCCACCGCAGAGCAGAGCAGGCGCGATCGCGATCTGGATCTTCGTGGTCACCCCCTTCCTCGCCCTGTTCGCCGCCGTGCCGATCGCGTGGGGCTGGGGCCTGTCCGGCGTCGACCTGACCCTCGCGATCACCACCTACCTGGTCAGCGGCTTCGGCATCGCGGCCGGGTACCACCGGCACCTGACCCACGGGTCGTTCAAGGCACGGCGCGGGCTGCGCGTCGCCCTGGCCGTGGCCGGATCGCTCGCTGTCGAAGGCTCGCCGACCCAGTGGGTCGCCAACCACCGCCGGCACCACGCCTTCTCCGACCGGGAGGGCGACCCGCACTCCCCCTGGCGCTACGGCACCAGCGTCACCGCGGTGCTCAAGGGCCTGTTCCACGCGCACATCGGCTGGATGTTCCGGCGCGAGGTGAGCAACCGGGCCCGGTTCGCCCCCGACCTGGTCGCCGACCGCGACATCCAGGTGGTCGACCGCCTGTTCGGCCCGCTGGTCGCGGTGTCGCTGCTCTCCCCCGCGCTGATCGGCGGCCTGGTCACCGGCACCTGGGCGGGTGCGTTGAGCGCCTTCTTCTGGGCCGGGCTGGTCCGGATGGCCGTGCTGCACCACGTCACCTGGTCGGTGAACTCCATCTGCCACGTCGTCGGCGACCGCCCCTTCGTCAGCAAGGACCGGGCCACCAACTTCTGGCCGCTGGCGCTGCTCTCCTTCGGCGAGAGCTGGCACAACTCCCACCATGCCGATCCGACCGGAGCCCGGCACGGCGTGCTGCGCGGCCAGCTCGACCCGGCCGCCCGGCTCATCTGGATCTTCGAGAAGCTCGGGCTCGCCCGGGACGTGCGCTGGCCGGTGCCTGAGCGACTCGACGCCAAGCGCGCACGATAGCGCCGTTCGCCGTCCGACAATGGGCGTATGCCGACAAGACGCGCCGACCCGGCGGCAAACCTGCGGATGCGCCGCGTGTACGACCCGCCCTCGCCCGAGGACGGCCTGCGCGTGCTCGTGGACCGGCTGTGGCCGCGCGGTCTGGCCAAGGAACGCGCCGAGATCGCGCGGTGGCCCAAGGACCTCACCCCGTCGAACGAGCTGCGCCGCTGGTATCACGAGGCTCCCGACGAGCGCCAGGCCGAGTTCGTGACCCGATACGATGCCGAACTCGACGACCCGGCCGCGCGGCAGGCACTGGCCGAGCTGCGCCGGGCGCTGCACGACGGCCCGGTGACGCTGCTGACCGCGGTGAAGGAGTTCCCGGGCAGCCACGTCGACGTGCTCGCCAAGCGCCTGACGGCCAAGGGGTGACGCGGCGCGCAATCCGTGCCGCGTCACCGCGGTGGAATCACCCACCCACGCCGGAGGCGAGGGCGTCGCGGAGATTGCCCAGGGCGTCGGCGGGGAGCAGGTAGCCGGAGCGGACGTTGCCGAGGTCGGCGTGCACGACCTTCGCGACGTAGCCGCCGCGGGTGCGGTACAGCCCGTCGAGGGTGGCCTGGTCGAACGGCTGGTGGCTGCCGAACAGGAAGCAGAACGACTGCCCGGCGTTGTCCCCGGTGTTGCGCGCCGTCGGCACCGTCACCTGGGAGTACCTGATGCCGCCGAGGGCCAGCCCCAGTTCGTCACGGGCCTTGGTGCCGTCGGCGTTGAACAGCAGCGGCGGGGCGGTCGGCGGCGCGGCACCCGTGCGCACCCAGCGCACCAGGTGGTCGTAGGCCGCCGCGGTGGCGTGGTCGACCGGGACCCGGCTGAACGGCGGCTGGGCGCAGTCGTAGACCGGGGCCGCTCCCAGGTCGCGGACCGAGATCGGGGCCCGGTACTGCTGGCCGCGCCAGCCGGAGTGGGCGCCGCCGGCGACCTCCCAGCGGCGGAACTGACCGGTGTCGGGCGACGGCCGGATCGGGGTGCGCACGTCGGTCTCCGACAGCACCTGGAACACCGGCTCCGGGCCGACCCGGGTCGGCGCGCTGCCGACGATGAAGGCATACCCGTCGAACACCGGCTCGACCTTCGGCAGGATGCTCTGGTAGTACACCGTCATCCGCGCGGCGGACTGCGAAGCGCCGATCGCGAGGACGGTGCGGACGTCGAGCCGCCCCAGCGGCGAGCCGCCCGCGCCGACCGCCTTCGCGGCCTGGGCGAAGATGTCGTAGGACAGCTCGTCGGCGACGTACTGTCCGCCGCCGGTGACGTCGAGGCCGCCGTACCGTGCGGGGCTCCAGCCGCGCAGCTGGTCGACGCCGACCCGCTGGGCGGACACGCCGATCCAGGCGTACCCGGCGCGTATCATGGCCGCGCCGTTCCACAGCGCGTCCAGGTCGTAGCCGGCGGTCACGTTCTGCCACTCGACCAGCGCCGTGCCGTTGAACCTGCGGTCGGCGGACGGGCGGCGCACCACGATCCGGGTACGGTACGGCACGTCGGTGGCCACCTGGTTGCCTGACGTGTCCCAGCCGTCGGCGACGCCCGACAGGTAGAACTCCTGCTCGACGTACCCCTTGGCGGCGAGATCGTCGGGAGTGGAGAAGAACGGATAGGTGTCCTCGACGGCCGGCGCGAGCCGGTCACCGGGCACCGTGCCCGGGATCGGCGCGGAGACCACCGGAATCGGGACAGGCGACCGCTCGCCGGCGACCGCGGGCACGGCCGGGACGAGTGTCACGATCACAGCGGCGGCGACGACCGCGCGGTACGTGCGACGATGCTTCATACACCAGCATCCTGGACAGCCGCGCCCGCGCCCGCATCGGCGATGTCACCAGTGTCGATCGCGTTCAGCGCGCTCCGGCCGCCGCCAGCACCTGTCCGATGTGCCAGTCCGCGATGCTCAGCATGAACTCGCGGCCGGGGAAGTCGCCGTCGGCGATGCGCAGGGGGCCCTCGATCAGCGCCAGGGAGTGCGCGAGCCGGTAGAAGTCCAGGCGGGCGGTGTCGAGGCCGGGTTGCCGCAGCGGTGCGTACGCGCTGCCGAACCGCATGCTCGTGAACGCGTGCTCCCATTCGACGTCGAAGAACATGGCGCCTTCGATGTCGATGAGCACAGGCCGGCCCTGCCCGTCGACGAGGATGTGATCGGGTCCGAGTTCGCCGTGGATCAGGCCGTACTCCTCGCGTGGCCGTACGGCGGCGGCACGTTCGCGGATCAGGTCCTCGATCCGGCTCTTCGACGGGCGCATACGCTCGGCACGTTCGGCGGCGACCGCCAGGTGCCGCACGGCCCGGTCGAGGACGACCTGCTCGGGCCTGCGGTCCTGCGGGGCCGTCCCGTTCGCTACGAGCGCGACCTTGCCGAGGTGCGGGCTCCGCTGCCCCGCCATCGCCCGCAGCGCGTCGCCGAGCGCCTGCAGCGCCGCCTCTGCCGCCCGCCGGTCACGTGCGAGGAGCGCCTCCAGCGTGCCGCCGCGGACGTCTTCGACAAGGGCCAGGTCCGCCGAGTGGTGGCTGCCGCTGCGGTCCATCAGGTACAACCTGGGTGTCCGGACCCCGATGGCGTCGATCTGTGCGCGGCTTGCCTCGAACAGGTCCGCACCCGAGGCGTCGGCGAACGGATCGGCGATGTCGTCGCCGCCGTCCGGCCAGTAGTTCTCGTCGTTGCCCCAGACATAGAGGATCATCGACCCGCCGTCGTCGAGGGTGAGCCGGTACACCCCCTTCTTGCTGCCGCCCGTGAGCCGGACCACGTCGACCGGTCGCCGCGCCGCGCCGAACGCCTCGCGCACGAGACCGGCCATCTGATCGTGCTCGACGAACCGCCGTTCCAAGATCGCCTCCTGAGTCCGGGTAGAGGATGCCCGCATGTGCGCACGTCGGCAACCGGGATTCGCGCGGCACCGCGGCGCTGCTCGTAGCGGCCTCGACGGGTCAGGCCGTGGTGGTGCCCGGGTCACCCGTTCGCCGCGAACGCGACCACCAGACCGCGGTGACGGCCACGAGGCCGACGGTGCCCGGCCCGGCACCCCACGCGAAGGCGGCGAACACGGAGTTCGTGAGCAGCCCGTACAGGAATCCGGCCGCGGCCGGAACTCCGATCACCGCCCAGGCGAGCACGCGCGGCCGCAGCGGCAGCACGGCCGCGTCCGCACGTACCGGCGCACGACGCCACCAGGCGACGACCCACCCGGCGACGATCGCGGTCCCGGCGACGTCGCTGACCCGCTGCGCCCATTCCCAGCCCAGCAGCGAGCCCTGCCGAGCCGCCAGCCACGGCACGTATTGCGGTCCCCACATCCAGTCGTGGGTGATGCCGTCCCAGATGAGGTGGGTCGCGGCTCCGATCAGGACCGCGGCGAGCACCCGAAGGACCCGGCCCCACGACGCGCGGTGGTAGGCGAGTCCCCGGGGCGCGTCGCGCGGAACGCGGGCGGCGATCGCGTGCGGCGCGAGGTCGAGCACCACCGGAGCGAACACCGACTGCCACAGGACGAAGGCGACCGTGCCGAGCACCAGGTCCGAGGTGACCAGGCCCCAGGGCGTATGCCCGAAGTGGACGATCTCCGGGAACGGCAGCATCATCGGCAGATCAGGGGTGACGGTGCCGATCACGAGAGCCGAGCCCGGCAGCCCCCAGCGGGCGAGGGCGAGCACGGCAGCCGGATGGCCTGCGGTGAAGGGCATCGCACATCCTAACCTCGCACGCGTGCCCCGGATGGCCCGCCGGAGTCCGGCAGGCTTGCCACAGCGGGTTCAGCGAAGATCGTTGCGGCTGATCGCGTTGCGGGCCATCGCCTCGTTGGCCAGGCGCACCCGCCGCCGCTCCCCCTCGCCGACGATGCCGAACTTCTCGTACAGGCGCAGCAGGTGCTGCTTGACCGCGGCCTCGGTGACGACGAGCGCGGCGGCGATCTCGCGGCTGGACGCGGGCTCGGTGAACAGCGCGCCGTCCAGCAGCGGCCGGCACAGCTGGACGAGCACGTCGCGTTCGCGGCCGGTGAGGTCCGGCGGGGCGGCGCCCGCCTCGGTGACCTGCCCGGCGGGCACGCGGCCGGACCGTAGCACGAAGCGGGACGCGCCGGCGCGGATCTCGTCGCCGTCGGCGAGCACGTGCTCCTGCCAGATGCGCCGGCCGTTGACGAAGGTCCCGTTGCGGGAGCCGAGGTCGCGTACGCACCAGCCGGCCGGGTAGTGCTCGAAGACGGCGTGCAGCCGCGACAGGATGCGGTCGGCGGGCACGGCGATGTCGTTGGAGTCGGAGCTGCCGAGGGTCACCCGGTCGCCGCCGAGCGGGATCGTCGACACACCCGTCGGTCCCCACATCTCCAGGTGGGCCGTCATGCCGCTCATCGGGCCGCCACCGTCAGGGCGTACTTCCCGCCGACGCCGGCTCCCCCGATGCTCAGGTCGTAGTCCCCCGCGGACAGGGCGTACGGCCCGGCCTGCGCGCAGCCGAGCGTGCCGGACACGACGGCGGCACCACCCGCCGGGGACAGTCGCCACGGCACGGGATCGTTGCACTCGTGGCCGGTCAGGTAGATGCCGCGCGCGGTGGCCAGGTGCAGCCGGTAGCGGGCCACCTTGCCTATGCCGACGGACAGGCTGCCCTGCTCCGGAAGCCGTTTCCCCAGACTGATCACCTGCGGGACCCCCTCGGTCTCCGAACCGGACGACGCCGCAGCATGCGGTCCTGCGGGCGGCGACGCTGCCGGGCCGCCCGGGGAGGACGGCACCCGGCCGGTCGAGGTGGACGTGGTATCGGGGTGGGCACCGTCGAGTCCGGCTGCGAGCGGGCCACGCAGTGCCACTGCGGCGACGACCGCGACGACCATCGCAGCGGTCGCCACCAGCGCCGGTGTGCGCCGAGACCGTCCTGGCGCGGCCCGCTCGACCTGTGGCCGGCCGAGCAGGGGTCCGGCCGGACCGCTGTCGTCGATCCTGGTCGGTGCGGGGTGGGGCAGGGCGGCGACCGCAGGCGGGGGTGTCCACTGCGCCGACAGGATCCGGGTGCCGGCGTCGATCGGGTCGGCGGCGTCGCCGACGAGTGCGAGCAGCAGGTCCCGAGCGGTCGGACGGCGGGCGGGCTCCTTGTCGAGCGCCCGGGTGACGAGTCCGCGCAGCGGCTGCTCAAGCCCGCCGAGGTCCGGGGCGTCGGACAGGATGCGGTGCATCAGCTCGTACGGCGTGCCGGTCCCGAACGGCAGGCGGCCGGTCGCGGCGAACGTGACGACCGCGCCCCAGCTGAAGACGTCGGTGGCGGTGGTCGCCGTGCCGCGGAACTGCTCGGGCGCCATGTAGGCCGGGGTGCCGACGAGGTCACCGGACTCGGTCAGGCTTGTCAGGTCGTCCGGTGCGCGGGCGATGCCGAAGTCGATGACCTTCGGCCCGACCCGGGACAGCAGCACGTTGCCGGGCTTGAGGTCGCGGTGCACCACACCTGCGGCGTGGATACCGTTGAGCGCGGCGGCGATGCCGATCGCCAGGCTGTCCAGGGTGGAGCCGCGCATGGGCCCGTCGGCGTCGATCGCGGCGGTGAGCGTCGGGCCCTCGATGTACTCGGTGACCAGGTAGGCGACGTCGCCGTCGGTGCCGGCGTCGAGGACCTGCGCCGTGCAGAAGCGCGCGACCCGGCGGGCGGCGGCGGCCTCGGCGGCGAACCGGGCTCGGAACCGCCTGTCGCGGGCGTAGTCCGCTCGAATGACCTTGACGGCCACCTGCCGGCCGGTGCTGTCCTGGCCCAGGAACACCACTCCCATGCCGCCCGCGCCGAGCCGCCCGAGCAGCCGCACCCGGCCCACCTGCCGCGGATCGCCAGGATGCAGGACCGGCGCGGGTGCGCCGGTCCTGCGTGTCCCGTCACCGCGGCCGGCGTCCAACGTCATCGCCGGCATTCTACGACCGTCAATTGACCGGCACGCGTAGCGCACCCTTCGCATACCGGTTCCAGGTGAGCAGGTACTCGCCGCTCGCCGGCGAGGGCACCAGGAAGCAGGCGAGCCCACCGGTGGCGGTGGCGTGCGGCGCGGGGTAGATCTGCGCGCGGCTGCAGTTGTCGGCGGTGGCGATCACGGTGCCGTCGGGCAGTCTCAGGTGGAGATCGCGGTCGAAGACCCAGGCGAACCCGGCGGCGGTGTCGTTCGTGGCGGAGAAGGTCAGCCGCAGGAACTCCTGGCCCGTCGGCGCCTGCCCGTGCAGGAGGGGTTCGTCGGCGCGCACCTCGGCGGCGGAGACCGTCAAGTACACGCCACCGGTCTTCTCCCGCAGCACCTTGCCGGTGACCGGCACAGGCCTGGGCTCCAGCGCG
This sequence comes from Catellatospora sp. NPDC049111, assembly GCF_040648615.1. Lineage (NCBI taxonomy): Bacteria > Bacillati > Actinomycetota > Actinomycetes > Micromonosporales > Micromonosporaceae > Catellatospora > Catellatospora sp. NPDC049111. The sequence continues at coordinate 85,866 of NZ_JBEZEB010000006.1, forward strand.
ACGAGCCCGTCCGGGCCGGTGAAGGGGATCGCCGCCTGGCGGTCGACCGGCTTGCCAACCACGAGCACCGCGTCGGTGAGCACGAAGTGCTCGTCGACGGCGAAGGCGTACGTGCCGGGTTGGCTGCGCTGCGCCGGGACCTCGGGCAGTTGCTCCAGCCCGTTGTCCGGCTCGGCGTAGGTGCGGTCGCCGACGGTCAGCAGGACGTCGGACGTCGGCTCACGCGGGTGCTCGGGGCTCAGGTTCTGGAAGACGCCCTCGATCGTCACCGTCTTCGCGCCGGAGGACGACGTGACGATACGTGCCGTGCCCAGGGTCGTCTTGAACCCGGCATACCAGTAGGACTTGTTGATCTGGATCTCGGTCGGCGCCGCCGCCGCGGGGCTGCCGGAAGCGGCCGGGCGGGACGGGTCCGCCGGCCCGCCGCCGGAACCCGGGACGCAGCCGGCCAGCGCCAGCACGATCGCGGCCGTGACGGCCGGGAGCCGCAGCTTGCTCATCGCGCTCATCGCGTTCTGCCTCAGTCTCTCGTCGAGCCGGGCGGACGCCGGCTGCCGAGGACAAATATGTCGGCTGGTCGATGATCGGCGATATGGCAGCGAGGTGACAATTCCGGGCCGGCGGGACAGGCCGGTCTTACCTTCCGGTAAGGCCGGCGCGGCGGGAGACCGGTCGCGAGGGTTCCGTGGTGGTCGACACGCAGGTCACGGGGCCCCGGTCGGCCTGGTGTCCTGGATCAGCCGCAGTATCCGCACCGGCCCCTGGAAGTCCTGGCCGTTGTGCTGCTCCCGGGCCTGGTACATGGCCGCGTCGGCGCGGGCGATCAGGTCCTCGATGGTGTTCGGGGCGCCCTGGTCGATGAACGTCGCCCCGACCGTGAGCGCGAGCCGGTAGGGCTGGCGGCTCGTCTCGTTGTGCCGGCTGACCCGCTCGCGCAGCCGTCCGGTCCACAGATCGACGTCGGAGATCCGGCCCGCCTCGGTCAGCAGCACGCAGAACTCGTCACCGCCGATACGCCCCAGCACGTCGCGTCGGCGGATGTTGGCCTGCAGCAGCTTGGAGGTGCTTTCCAGGGCGTGGTCGCCGACGCCGTGGCCGTAGGTGTCGTTGATGATCTTGAGTCCGTCGAGATCGACGAACAGCAGCACACCGGGCCGGCGGGCCTGCTCGGCCAGCGCCAGCTCCTGGCGAGCGGCGAGCAGGAAACCCCGGCGGTTGTTGACGCCGGTGAGCTCGTCGATCACCGCGAGCTGGCGCAGCTCTTCGGCCATCCGGCGCTCGGCGGTGATGTCGGCGAACGCCGTCAGCACATAGCTGACCCGCTCGCCGTCCCGGATCGGCGTCGCCACCACCCGCAGCTGCCGGCGCTGGGCGTCCCGTTCGACCTCCATGTCCTCGACGGCGGCGACGTGGCCCTGCCGGGCCTGGGTCACCGGAAGCCGGTCCGGCGGATAGGGCTCGCCGGTGCCCGTGGTGTAGAGGTGGGGCAGCTGCGCCGGGGAGTGGACCCGCCCGGGTTCGTAACCGAGGATTTGGCCGGCCACCTGGTTGGCGTACACGGACCGGCCGGTCCCGGCATCCCGGACATCCACCCCGATGGGTATCGCTTCGAGGAACTGCTGGAGGCGGGCCTGCTCGCGACGGCCCGCGGCGACGATCTTCCTGAGCAGGTCACCCACCCGGAGCATCAGCAGGACGAACATGACCGCCGAGGCGCAGGCGAGCACGATCGGCTCGATCTGCTGCCCCTGCCGGACCGAGTCGACGACCAGCGCCGGCACGGCCAGACCGCACAGAGCGAGCGCGGCCAGCCGGGCGCGGCCGGCGGTGCCCGCCTCCTCCCGGTGCGCGGTGACGTCGCGCATCGCCGGATGCAGGGCGGCCACGCCCACGAAGAGGAACGACACCAGGTAGCCGTAGAACGGCCAGTCGCCGTCGTCGCCGACCCCCCGGACCTGTTCGAGGCCGTACACCAGATCCGCCAGGAGCAGGGCGGCCGCCCAGGCGGCGAGCGGCACGAGCGCACGCCGTGACCTGCCCACGCCGAGGAACAACCGGACCGCCAGCATCAGGAAGATCATGTCCAGGAACGGGTAGAGGCCGGCGAGCAGCTGGCCGTATCGGGACAGCTCCGACGTGGTGAGCAGCGGTGCGACGACGAGCACGAAGTAGGCGCTGGTGAACGCGACGGTGACGATGAGGGCGTCGAGCAGTGCCGACCAGTCCCCGCCGGCCCGCCGGGCACGGATGAGCTGCACCAGCGCCAGCCCGTTGAGCACGTATGAGGCCAGGTAGATCTCCGTCGCGGGCGACGGGAACATGGTCGGCCTGCCCTGCGCCGCTGCCACGACATACCAGCACACGCCGCCGAGCAGGTAGACCGCTTGCCCGGCGGCCAGCAGATACCACGCTCCCGGGCTGGTGGGCCGGTTCAGCCGGATGCCGGCCAGGATCGCCACGACGGCGGCCAGGCTCGAACCGGTGAAGATGACCGCCTGCGTCAGGGCGTGCCCGGCGGCCACCCAGTAGGCCGCCAGCAGCGACAGCGACAGCCACGCATACCCGATCCATACCCGGACTCCGGCGGGCCCGCGCGGCCCGGGACTCTCGCCGGCGGCAGTGCCGGAGCTTGCGTCGGTGGACATTCGGAACCGCCTCCGAACCGCGACCATTGTCCCCAGGATGCCCCAGTCATCGACTCACGACAAATGGGACTATAGGCACGAAAGTAGATGCCATCAGGGTGGTTGACCGCGATCCGCCTCGGCGAGCCAGCGATGCGTCTCCGCTTCCGGCAGGGGCATCGCGAACAGGTAACCCTGGCCGTAGGTGCAGCCGGTGGCGATACAGCCCTGGCGCTGCTGCTCGGTCTCGATGCCCTCCGCCACCACGTCCAGGCTCAACGCCCGGGTCAGCGTGACGATGCCCTCCACCAGGTCCCGCTGCCGCCGGGAGGTGGTGAGTCCGCGGACGAACAGCCGGTCCAGCTTGACGATGTCCAGCGGGATCTGCCGCAGGTAGCCCAGCGCGGAGTAGCCGGTGCCGAAGTCGTCGATGGCGATCCGCACTCCCCTGGCCCGGAGCAGTTCGAGCGCGTGCCACACCTTGTCGTCGTCGCGCAGGAGCAGGCTCTCGGTGATCTCCAGGACGAGCCGGTGCGCGTGCAGCCCGGTCTGCGCGAGCAGGCCCACGACGGTGTCGACGAAGCCGTCCGACCGGAACTGCTGGGCCGAGACGTTGACGCTCACGTACGGAGCGCGTGCCCGCGCCGCGTCGCGCCACCGGCCCGCGGCCCGCATCGCCGCCGCGAGCACCCACTCGCCGATCGGGACGATGAGCCCCGACTCCTCGGCGATCTCGATGAACTCGCCCGGCAGCAGCCGGCCCCAGGTCGGATGCTGCCAGCGCAGCAGCGCTTCGAAGCCCACCGTGCGGCCGGTACGAAGAGCCACGATCGGCTGGTACTCCAGCAGCAACTCCTCGCCGTCGACGGCTGCGCCCAAGGCCGCGCGCAGCTCCGACTGCCGCGCCTGGTCGGTCATCGACGGCTCGTAACTGCGCCACTGCCCCGCGCCGGCGTTCTTGGCGGCGCGCAGTGCCAGATTGGCGTTGCGCAGCAGCTCGTGTGCGCTGCCGCCCGGCGCGCTCGTGGCCGCCCCGATGCTCGCACCGCAGACCACGACCGTTCCGCCGCTGGTCCGCATCGGCTCGGCCAGTGATCGGCAGAGCCGGGCCGCGACGCGCTCGACGTCTGCCGCGGTGTCGGCGTCCTGGATCAGCGCGGCGAATTCGTCGCCGCCGTACCGGGCGGCGACCCCGTGGCCGCCGACGACGTCCCGCAATCGCTCGCTCATCGTGTGGAGGACCTCGTCGCCGACGGCGTGGCCGAAACTGTCGTTGACGGAACTGAAGTCGTCGAGGTCGACGAGCAGCACCGCGATGAGGCCGGCACCGGCGGCGAACGCGTGTTCGGTGCGCTCGGCGAACAGCACCCGGTTGGGCAGGCCGGTCACGGCGTCGTGGAACATGCGGTCCGTCAGGTCGTGTTCGAGCCGCCGCTGCGCGGTCACGTCGTGCAGGGTGAGCGCCAGATCATGGGCCGGACCGGCCGGGCACAGCTCCCGGCAGGCGACCTCGACCATGGGCGTCCTGCCGTCCAGCGCCTGGACGGTCCAGTCGGCGCGGCTCTCCCCCGCACCGGCGCCGCCGGAGCGCACGTGCCGTAGCAGGAACTCGGCCGCCGGTCGCTGCGTGACGTCGATGAAGTCGAGCAGCCTGGCATGGAGCAGCGCAGAGGTGCCGAAAACGTGCCGCGCCGACGGGCTCGCGTACCGGATGCAGCCGTCCTCGTCGATGATCAGCACCACGTCGCGGGTCTGCTCCATCAACGCTTCGATCTCACGGAAACTCCGGTAGCGGCTGACCTCCGCGGCCAGCCGTATCCTCTCCACCGCCAGCGCGGCCTGTGCCGACATGACCTGCAGGGCCGGCCGCAGGTGGGGTGTCGCCGCGGTGGCGCGATCGATCAGCAGGACGCCGACCAACCCCGAACGGGGCGTGTCCACCTCGATCAGGACCAGCCCGGCAACCTCGTCCCGGCCCGGCAGCCGGTCGGCGGACCCGGCAGAGTCCTCCGGCAGCAGGATGCGCAACTCGTGCGGCGAACCGGCCGGGACGAGCCGGGTGACGGCCCGGTCCAGCGCCTCGACCACGTCCTCGGCGCTCGCGGCCACGGCCAGTTCGGCCGCGACGTCGCGCAGCACCCTGTCCGCGTCGGCCCGCTCACGCGGCGGGGAGGACACGTCTGGCTCGTAGGCGGTCATCCACGCCGCCGCGGGGGTCCGGTTCCGGCCTCAGACGGCCAGGGCGCACGTACGACCGGCGGGCGCCGAGAGCCTGGCCAGCGCCCGGCCCGCCGCCTCCGCGAGCCGCTCCAGCACGGCCATCTCGCCGGCGGTCGCCTGGTGTAGATCCGCCCAGTAGGCCCCGATCGCGCCGACCGGCACACCGGCGACCCGGATGGGCACCATGAGCAGGCTGCGGACGAACGTCGGGCGGTAGGCGGCCTGCGGGATGCGGTCGTCGGCGCGGATGTCGGGAATGGCCACGGTCTGGTCGTGCAGCATCGCCCATCCGCTGATGCACGACGTGGCGGGGAAACGCTGGCCCTGCCACAGCGGGCTCATCGCGTCCTCGCACAGGTAATGGCACTGGCCGTCCTCAAGTTGCACGACGGTCACACCCTGAGCCTGCACCGCAGCCCGCCCACTGCATCGCAGGGCGGTCTGGACGTCCTCGACGGTTTTCGCACCATCCATCATGTCGATCGCCCAGTCAATGGGACTGACCGAAATAATCTGCATTATTCGCCCCCTCCCACTCCCGCTTAACATTCAATATTATATCGGCTGAAATCGCCGCGCACGCGGTCCGGTGAAACCGCAGTCTGACCGGTGACAGCGTCAGACCAGGTTGACCATCTTGTACCCGGAGTACCGGCACTTGCGGATGAGGACGAACTCGGCGGAGACGGTCAACTGCTGCATCGCGCCGAACTCGGCGAACGTGGTGAACGACGCCGCCGTCGACGCCGCGTCGGCCAGGTCGTTCAGCGCCAGCTCCACCTCGGCGTCGTCCACCCGGTCCGCCGCCTCGCCGAACTTCGCCGACACGGCGAGGAACATCGGCTCCAGCGCCGCCAGTTCCTTGGCCACCGTCGCCGCGTCGCCGCGCTTCTCCGCCGCGAAGCCGCGCTGGATGTGCGCCTGCGTCTGCTTGTTGAGCGTGGCGTACAGGCCGTCGGCGGCCTCGCAGGCGAACGCGAGGCTCGCGACCGGGTCCGCGGCGGCGCTGCTCGCCGGGGCAGCCGAGGGCACGGCCTGCGGCGCGGCTTCGTCACCGCAGGCTGCCGCGCCCAGCATCGTGAGGGCCAGCAGCACGGAGACGGCGGTACGGCGCATGGGGGAGGCTCCTCGAAGGTTCACGCCGGCACGGCACGGTCCGGACAAAGTGGATGGCACCCGTGGCACCCTAGATGATCGTGACGATCGGCGGCAACGTGATCCACCAGGTCCCGGACTGATCAGCGCGGCCCGCTCCGCCTCCGCGCGGCGCCGCGGTCGCGCGGTCCCGTAGGGTGAGCCGCATGCCTCGAACCAGGTCGGCGTGAAGGTAGCCCTGCTAGGACCGGTGGCCTGGCGTACGCCACCACACCACTACGGGCCGTGGGAGCAGGTCACCAGCCTGCTCGCGGAGGGCCTGACGGCTCGCGGCGTCGACGTCACCCTGTTCGCCACGCTCGACTCGCGCACCGCGGCGACCCTCGACGGCGTGTGCGCCCACGGCTACGCCGAGGATCCGGCGATGGACGGCCGCGTCTGGGAGGCGATGCACGTCGCGCACGCGTTCGGCCGGTCGGCGGAGTTCGACCTGGTGCACAACCACCTGGACTGGCTGCCCCTGGCCTTCTCGCAGCATTGCCGCGCGCCGCTGCTGACCACCGTGCACGGGTTCTCCGGCGCGGCGATCCTGCCCGCATACACGCGCGCCCGGTCGCGGTACGTGTCCATATCCGACTCGGACCGCTCCCCCGACCTCGACTACGCCGCGACGATCCACCACGGCATCGCGTTCGACCAGTTCCCATACCGGTCCGCAGCCGGGCACGGGCTGGTCGTCTTCGGCCGGGTGCATCCCGACAAGGGCACCCGGACCGCGATCGAGATCGCGCGACGGGCCGGGCTGCCGCTGACCATCTGCGGCATCGTCGCCGACCAGCGCTACCACGAGGAGCAGATCCTGCCGCACGTCGACGGCGAGCAGGTCGTCTACCTCGGCTCGGTCGGGCCCGAGCAGCGCGGCGAGATCCTGTCGTCGGCCGCTGCGCTGCTGCATCCGATCGCCTTCGCCGAGCCGTTCGGGCTCGCCGTGGTGGAGTCGATGGCCTGCGGCACACCCGTGGTGGCGTACGCCCGGGGTTCGATGCCCGAAGTCGTCGACGAGGGCGTGACCGGGCGCCTCGTGCACAACGTCAGCCAGGCGGTGGCGGCCGTGTCCCGCATCGGCGACATCGATCGGCAGCGCTGCCGTGACCGGGCCAGGGAGCGGTTCTCCGCCGACCGTATGGTCGACGACTACCTGCGGCTGTATCACACGATCGTCGATTGACCTCTGCTTACTGCTACTGTCGAGATGCTGAGACGCCCGAAAGGGTGCAATGTGGTTCCCGGGCGACGTCCCGGGAGACCCGGACCGCTCGCCGCACACGCAGGCCGAGCGGACGCCTTCACCGCGTGAGGCCGCCTTCCCGTGTGGAAGGACGCCGATGAACCGGAAGGCATCATCAATGCCCACCAGTTATGGCTTTGTCAGCACCCATCCGCCGACCGCGTGCGGGCTCGCCACGTTCAACTCCGCCCTGTCGGCCGCGCTGTGCCCGGACGGGATGCCCGGCGGCATCGTGCGCGTCACCGCCGCCCGGGAACCGGGCGCCGCGGACCCCAAGGTCGTGCACACCTGGTCCAGCGACGACGCCGGCGGCTGGCAGCTCGCCGCGAAGGCCCTCGGCCACTTCGACGTGGCCGTCGTGCAGCACGAGTACGGCATCTACCCCGGTGCGGACGGCCACGACGTGGTGCCGATGCTGAACCAGCTCACCGTGCCGAGCATCGTGGTGCTGCACACGGTCCTGGCGGCCCCCACCGCCCGGCAGAAGTCGGTGCTCGAACAGGTCGCGCAGGCGGCGAACGCCGTGGTCGTCATGACCGCGACCGCCCGGGACCGGCTGGCGGCCGGCTACGACGTCGATCCCGCCAAGGTCACCGTCATCCCGCACGGAGCCCACGACCATGCCGCCGCCCCCGCCGTCAAAGGCTCGCGCCCGCACCTGCTCACCTGGGGACTGCTCGGGCCCGGCAAGGGCATCGAATGGGCCGTGCGGGCAATGGGCCGGCTCCGGAACCTGCCGCAGCGGCCGGTGTACACCATCGCGGGCAAGACCCATCCGCGCGTGCTCGAACAGCACGGCGAGCAGTACCGCGACGGCCTGGTCGAGCTGACCCGGGTGCTCGGCATCGCGGACTCGGTCCGCTTCGACCCCGTGTACCGTGACGACGCGTCGCTGGGCCGCCTGATCCGCTCCGCGGACGTGGTGCTGCTGCCCTACGACTCGCGGGAACAGGTCACCTCGGGTGTGCTCATCGAGGCGGTCGCCGCGGGAGTCCCCGTCGTGGCGACCCGCTTCCCGCACGCCGTCGAGCTGCTGACCGGCGGTCCCGGCGTCCTGGTGCCGCACGGCGACGCCGCGGCCATGGCCGATGCCGTCCGCGCGATCCTCACCAGTCCCGACGCCGCGGGCCTGGGCGGCGTGCCCGGCCCTGCCATGCTGTGGCCCGCCGTCGCGGACCGGTATGCCACGCTCGCGCAGCGGCTGCTGGCAGCCGACCGGGCACTGACCGCGGCCGCCGTGTGAAGGTCCCCGAACCGAACTTCGCCCATCTCGTCCGGCTGACCGACGACACCGGCCTGTTCGAGCACGCCAGACTCGCCGTCGCCCGCCGTGAGCACGGCTACTGCACCGACGACGTCGCCCGCGGGCTCGTCGTCACCAGCCGCGAGGCCGATCCCTCGGCGGAGCTGGTCCGGCTGGCTGAGTGCTACCTGACCTTCCTCAACCACGCGCAGGCCAAGACCGGGGCGTTCCACAACCGGCTCGGCCATGACCGGCGCTGGGCCGACCCGGCCGGGCTCGGCGACTGGTGGGGACGGGCGCTGTGGGGCCTGGGCACGGCGGCGGCCCGCCACCCGGTGCCCTGGATACGCGACTCCGCCCTGACCGCTTTCAGGCTCGGCACGTCGCAGCGGTCCGCCTACCCGCATGCCATGGCGTTCGCCGGGCTGGGCGCGGCGGAGGTGCTGCGCGCGGACCCGGGCGACGTCGACGCGGCCGCGCTGCTGTCCGACGCCGCCACGGCGGTCGGCCCACCGGGCGCGGATCCGGACTGGCCGTGGCCGCTGCCCCGGCTGACGTACGCCAACGCGGCGCTCGCGGAGCTCGTCATCGCCGACGCGGCCGCGCGCGGGGACGACACCGCACTCGGCACGGGCCTTCACCTGCTGGCCTGGATACGCGATGTGCAGTCGGGCCCGCGGGGCTTGCGCGTCGTCCCGGCCGGTGGCTGGGCGCGCGGTGAGGAGCGCGCCGGCCGGGATCAGCAGCCGATCGAGGTCGCCGCGCTGGCCGACGCCTTCGCCACCGCCGCGGCGGTGACCGGGGACCGGGCCTGGGAGGTCGATCTGGATCGGACCGTCGCCTGGTTCCTGGGCGTCAACGACGCCGGTGCGGTGATGTGGGACGAGCACACCGGCGGCGGCTACGACGGGCTGACAGCGTACGGCCCCAATCTCAACCAGGGCGCGGAGTCGACGCTGGCACTGCTGTCCACGCTGCAGCACGCGCGGGCGAAGGTGCCGGCATGACGCCCGCCGAGCTCGCCGTCAGGCACGACGTCACGCTTTCCCCCGACCCGCGGCGCGTGATCGTGAAACTGTTCGTGCCCGGCGAGGACGCCGCGCTCGCGCGGACCCGCGCCTCCGGTCTGGTCGAGCGGATCACCGCCCTCGACGACCGGTCCGCCGCGCAGCTGCTGGACGAGGTAATGGACGGCTACGGCAGCCGTCATCACGAGCTGGCGGCCACCTTCCGGCACCACTTCGACCTGGTCAGGCACCGGGTGAGTCCGGACCGTGAACTACCCGACACGATGCGCACGCTCATCGGCGCGTTCTTCAGCCACGAGTACGCCGTCGAGGGCGCGGCCCTGTGCAACCCGTCGATGGTGCCGCATCCCGACCAGTCCGGCCTGGCCGACGGGCAGCTGCGGGTCGCGGTCAGCCTGCGGCAGATCGGCGAGGGCCACTTGTCCTCCATCGGGTTCGCGACCGCGGTGCTCGGACCGGGCCGGGACCTCGCCCTGGCTCCGCGACCCGGCCCGCTGGCCGTCGGGGCGCGCGTCGGTGTGCTGCACCGGCGCGACCTGCTCGCCGCCGGGCTGGACGAGGGCGCCTACGACGACGAGGTCTGCGCCACCGTGCTGGGGCTGCTGCCGGAACGCTTCGACGACCAGCAGTTCGAGCGGACGCTGGCGTCGATCCCGCCCGACCTGCTGCATCGGGCCACCGCGCAGCGCACGATGGAGCAGCTGCGCCGTACCGTCGCCGACGGCTACTCGGTGGTCTTCCCGGAGCAGGTGCCGCTCAGCGGGCGGGTGCTGTGGCCGAACAACCCGTCGGAGAGCAACGGCATGGAAGACGCCCGCTTCGTCAGGGTCACCGGTGCGGACGGCGAGGCGGCCTACCGGGCGACCTACACGGCGTACGACGGGCGGCAGATCGCGTCGCGAATGCTCGACAGCGCCGACCTCACCCGGTTCGAGGTGACCCCGATGCGCGGGCCGGGCGCCCGCAACAAAGGCGTGGCGCTGTTCCCCCGGACCATCGACGGCCGTCACCTGGCCCTCTGCCGGGCCGACGGCGAGACCCTCGGACTGACCGCGCTCGACGGCGACAACCGCTGGGCCGAACCCGTCCCCCTGCTGCGGCCCGGACGCAGCTGGAGCCTGATCCAGGTCGGCAACTGCGGCTCGCCGCTGGAGACCGACGCGGGATGGCTGGTGCTCACGCACGGCGTGGGACCGATGCGGCAGTACGCCATCGGGGCGATCCTGCTGGACCTGCACCGGCCGGAGCGGGTCGTCGCCGAGCTGCCCGGCGTGCTGCTGGCTCCGGCGGAGGCCGACCGCGACGGGTACGTCCCCAACGTCGTCTACTCCTGCGGCGGGCTGCTGCACAGGGGCGAGCTGTGGATGCCCTACGGCGCGAGCGACGCCCGGGTGGGTTTCGCCACCGTCGGCGTCGCCGGGCTGCTCGACGCCATGCGAGCGGCCTGACAGCACGCATCAACGACGGCATATCGAGGGTGTTGACGGTCTGGCGGATCAACTACTGGCAGGGGCAGAGCACCTTCGTCGACGGCCTCTCGCAGGAGACCTGCCGCGACTTCACGCACACCGGATACGGCATCTCCTCGGCCACCCACATCGCCGAGACCAGCCGCATCCAGGGCCAGGACCTCTACCCGGAGTTCACCGACCGGCTGCGCCACGCCCTGGGCCTGCACAGCAAGTACCAGCTCGGCACCGCCGCGCCGTCGTGGCTGTGCGGCGGCAGCCTGCACCTCGGTCTGGGCCCGGTCACCGAGGTCGGCTTCAACGCGCTGAACTTCCGGCTCGGCATCGGCATGACCAACACCCAGACGCTGACCCTCAACCAGCGTCCGGCCGGCACCAACAACCTGTTCGTGGCCTGGGAGACCCTCACCCACGCCGCCAACCCCAACTAAGACCGGTGGGCGGTGCCCAGGTGGGACCGGCCTCACCTGGGCACCGCTCGCGCGGCATCGCTCAGTACGCCGACGCGGCGACGCTCCACACCCCCAGCCGGTCGCCGTCGTGGACGCAGGCGATCCGTTGCCGGGTGTGGAAGCAGCGATTCAGTCGGGGCGGCAGCGTACCCAGCAGCCGGACCTGCCCGTCCTCGATCCGCGCGACCTGGTAGCGGCCGAGTTCGGGCCGCGTGTCCTGGCGGCGCACCGTGCCGTCGTCGGACGCGGAGAGCTGGATCCCGCTCGCGGTCGACCGCAGCAGCAGCGCGTCCCGGCTCCCGTCGGACGAGAGCTGGACGCGCCAGCCTGCCAGGTCGAGCAGCGTCGCACCGTCGGCCAGGTCGATCAGCCGGTCGGCGGTCGCGCCCAGCGCAAGCGCCCCGTCCGTCCGGACCGTGATCGCGCCCTGCCCGGTCGGCAGCAGATGCAGGTTGGGTGCCAGCCGGTAACGCACGGCCAGGGTGTCGCGGTCCAGCACGGCCAGCGGGGAGGTCGTGCCGCCGTCGTCGGCCACCTCGCACAGGTAGTCGCCGCACGCGAAACGCGTCAGCGACGCGCTCACGTCGATCTTGCGCAGCGTCAGGGTGTCGTAGCGGGTCTCCATGTACTGGCTGTCCGGCAGGGTGGCCGACAGCACGAGCATCCCGCCGTAAACCGTGGCGAGCAGCGGTCTGCCGGGCGGGAACGTGGCCTTGCCGGTGCGCAGCACCCGCCCGTCGCGCAGATCGCGCACCGTGAACTCGCCCCGTTCGGAGACCGACCACGCCTCCAGCGCCTGCTCGTCGACCGCGGCGTACGGCTCGCCTCGAAGCACCCACCGCACCCGGCCCGTGCCCAGGTCGCGCACGATCATCTCCGTCGGCGCGGACGCGGACAGCTCGCCCCCCGGCTCCGCCGACATCATGACGGGCGGGCTGTCCAGGGCGTACTCGCCGATCACCCAGACGTACTGCCGCGTGCTCCAACGCACGGCTCCGGTGCGCGCGTCCACAGCGGACGAGGAGGTGCTGCCGTCCGCGAAGTCCTCGTTGATCACCAGCACGTCGGGGACCTGCGCCGCGACCTGAATGTCGCGCCCCCGGCCGGCCGAGGCCGGCAGCCGCCAGCGCAGCGCGCCGCTGTTCATGTCGTACGCGGACACCGCCTGGCTGGTGCGGACCAGCAGCAGGTCGCCCGCCGCATCGACGCCGCCGGTGACCGGCCCGTCGACGTCGCCCAGGGCCACGTCGGCGAGCTGCGTGAACATCGGCGTCATCGGCGCCGCGGCCCCCAGAGCGCCCGTGAGCAGCAACGCGATCACCGCAGCCAGCGACCTGAGGCCTCGGACCGGCCGGCTCCGGCCAGGCGATGACTCCACTCCGGCCCGGACCTCGCCCAGCTCGATGATCTCCGTATCCACCCAGTGCCTCCCCCGCCGAGATGCGAACGATCACCGCACCATGAGTCAGCGCAGACTAATGCAGGGGCTTGCCTGGTGGGAGGCGAGGCGGCCGGCCCTCTTGCCCCGATCGCCCCCCTTCGATACCGTCCGGTGAGGTGCGGCGACCGTCCCACTCATTACACGCCGCCGAGTTGAGCCCCCTCCACAAGAGAGGCGCGATACATGCCGACCACTCCACGACGCACCATCCACCGCGTGCTGGCCGCAGGCGCGGCCACCCTACTCATCGCCGCACTCACTCCGGGCGCGGCTCACGCCGACGAACCGGATCCCCGCATCGGACTCGGTGCGGGCTGGCTCGACGCGCAGTCGGCGATCGGCAATCTCGAACACCTCGCCCATCTCGACAAGCCACCGGGCTTCGTCAATCCGGCCAACCCCGGCGACTTCGGCTTCGTCACCTCGGACCTCGCCTTCACCGGCCACTACGCGATCATGGGCAACTTCAACGGGTTCAACGTCGTCGACATCGCGAACCCGGCCGCCCCGTCGGTCGTGACCAGCGTCGTCTGCCCGGGCGGGCAGGGTGACGTGTCGGTCTACGGCGACCTGCTGTTCATGTCGGTCGAGGAGAGCCGCGCCCGCGTCGACTGCGGCACCAACCCGACCGTCGGCGAGCGCTTCCAGGGCGTGCGCGTCTTCGACATCAGCGACATCACCACGCCGACCCAGGTCGCGGCTGTCCAGCTGTGCCGCGGTTCGCACACGCACTCGGTGGTGTCCGACCCCGACGACCCGGCCAACGTGTACGTGTACGTCTCCGGCACCGCCGGGGTGCGACCGGTGGCCACGATGGCGGGCTGCAACAACAACCCGGCCAACGGCGAGGACCCGTCCCGCTGGCGCATCGACGTCATCAGGGTCCCGGTCGCCGACCCGGCCGCCGCCGCGGTGGTCAGCGGTCCGCGGCTGTTCGCCGACCCGGACACCGGCGCGGTCGACGGGCTGCAGAACACGCCGCCCGCCCCGACGCACCCGTCCGGTGCGAACTGGGGTCCCACCCCCATCACGGACGCCTGCCACGACATCACCGCCTACCCGGCCCTCGGGCTGGCGGCCGGCGCATGCGAGGGCAACGGCATCCTGATCGACATCTCCGACCCCGCCAACCCCGTGCGCCTGGACGAGGTGGCCGACCCCAACTTCGCGTACTGGCACTCGGCGACGCTGACCAACGACGGCAAGAAGGTCATCTTCACCGACGAGTGGGGCGGCGGCACGGGGGCCCGGTGCCGCCCGACCGACCAGGCCAGCTGGGGCGCGAACGCGGTCTTCGACATCGTCGACGGCAAGATGGAGTTCCGCAGCTACTACAAGCTGCCGGTGCCCCAGACGCTGACCGAGAACTGCGTCGCGCACAACGGCTCGCTGATCCCGGTGCCCGGCCGCGACATCATGGCCCAGGCCTGGTACCAGGGCGGCATCTCGCTGGTCGACTACACCGACTCGGCACACCCGAAGGAGATCGCGTTCTTCGACCGCGGCCCGATCTCGGCCACCGCGCTCGTGCTGGGCGGCATGTGGTCGGCGTACTGGTACAACGGCGCGGTCTACGGCAGTGAGATCGCCCGCGGCCTCGACGTGTTCGGCCTCAAGCCGAGCGTCCACCTGACCGAGGCGGAGATCGCCGCGGCCCGGCAGATCCAGCTGCCCGAGTTCAACGCCCAGCACCAGACGAGGTTCACCTGGGCGCCGAGCTTCGCGGTGGCGCGGGCGCGCTTCGACCAACTGGCCCGCACCTGCACCACGACCATCGACGGCCGCCACAACGGCCCGCTGACGGTCTCGGGTGTGACCTGCCTGGACGGCGCGACCGTCAACGGCCCGGTCGCGGTCCGCAGGGGCGCGACGCTGCTCGCGATCGACTCGACGATCTCCGGCCCGGTGTCGGCGTCGTCGGCGGCCGCGGTGCACCTCTACCACAGCACCGTCCGCGGCCCGGTGGCCGTCTCCGGTGCGACGGGCAGCGTGGCGGTCGTCGACACGACCGTGCACGGTCCGGTCTCGCTGTCGGGCGGCAGGACGACCGGCGTCGAGCCGATCATCGCCGACAGCACGATCAACGGCCCGCTCGCCTGCTCCGGAAACACCCCCGCGCCGATCAACCTCGGCGCGGCGAACACGGTCAACGGCCCCGCCGGCGGCCAGTGCGCCACGCTCGACTGAGCACGGCACGAAAAGCGCAGGGGGCGGTCCACCGGCTTCGGTGGGCCGCCCCCTCGACGTTTCGGGCAAGATGGACGTCATGCCCGTACAGCTCAATCACACCATCGTCATGGCCGCCGACCGCGACCGGAGCGCGGACTTCCTCACCGACCTGCTCGGCCTCGCGCCCGCCGCGACCTACGGCCCGTTCCGGGTGGTCGCCCTGGCCAACGGCGTATCCCTCGACGTCGTGCACGCCGACGGACCGATCCGCACGCAGCACTACGCGTTCCTGGTGACCGAGGACGAGTTCGACCAGATCTGGACCCGCATCCGCGACCGCGGCCTGACGTTCTGGGCCGACCCGTTCCACAGCAGGCCGAACGAGATCAACCACAACGACGGCGGCCGCGGCCTCTACTGGGAAGACCTCGACGGGCACAACCTCGAAATCATCACCCGCCCGTACGGCGGCTGACCCGGCCCACTGCGGACGGTCGCCGCGCGGCCGCACATCGGCTACCGTCTTGACCATGCTCGGCTCCCGCCGCCTCGCCATCGCCGCCGTGGCCGCCGCCGTCGCGACCGGTGTCGCGGCGGCCCTGATCGTCATGCTGCCGGGCGACGACGCCGCCCCGGGCACAGCCGCGCCGACCCTCCGCGTGGTCCAGCCGGGCGCGCCCGGCCAGTCCGCGCGCACGCTCTCCCCCGCGGACGTCGCCGGGCTGTCAGCGCCGCCGCACAACGCGGCGGACACCGCCTTCATGGCAAAGATGATCCCGCACCACCGGCAGGCGCTGGAGATGACGGCGCTGGTCGCCGCCCGCAGCCGGAGCACCGAGATCGCCCAGCTCGCCGAGCGGATCACGATCTCGCAGCAGGATGAGATCGCGCTGATGGAGCGGTGGCTGACGGACCGCCGCGAAGCGCTGCCGTCGCCGCACGCGAATCACGTCGGGCACGGCGAGCTGATGCCCGGCATGCTCGACCAGAGCGACCTGACGCGGCTGGCCGCCGCCGACGGCCCGGCCTTCGACCGGCTCTTCCTCGACTACATGATCCGGCACCACCAGGGCGCGGTGACCATGGTCGACCAGCTCTACCAGGCCGGTGGGGGCATCGAACCGGCCAGCGACCGGCTCGCCCGCGAGGTCAACGCCGACCAGCAGATCGAGATCCGCCGTATGAAGGACCTGCTCGCCAAGCTCGCCGCCTGACGGCTCCGCCCGGCGGTCAGCTGGGCAGCGCCTCGATCTCCAGCTCGAAGTCGACGCCGCGCTCCTTGAACCACGACAGCGGGTCCTGCAGCACGCCGTCGACGTAAAGCTCCAGGTGCAGGTGCACGCTGCGGGACAGGCCGGTGTTGCCGAGCAGCGCGATCGCCTCGCCGGCCTCGACCTGCTGGCCCCGCTTGACGAGGACGTGGCTGGCGTGGGCGTACACGGTCTGCACGCCGTCGCCGTGGTCGATGATGACCGAGTTGCCGAACGCGCCGTTCCAGCCCGCCTGCACCACGGTGCCGGCCCGCATCGCCGCGAACGGCGTGCCCTCGGGCAGCCCGGTGAGGTCCAGCCCGTGGCGCGAGTGGCCCGCCCCGGTGCTGAACCCGGCGGCCAGGTCGTAGTCGTGCAGCGGCAGCTTCCAGGTGTCGGTGCTCTCGGCCGTGGTCTCGGTGGTCCGCTCGGCACGGTTGGCACGGTCCGCGGCCTGCGCGCGGTCGCTGGTGGCACCGCCGGTCTGGACGTAGGCGGCCACCGCGCTGTCGGTCGCGTCGCCCTTCGCGTCGTCGACCGCGGCGCCCGTGGCGAACGCGACGACTCCCGCACCTGCCGCCGCCGTCGCCAGCACTGCGGTGTACCTGCGCCGGGACGGGACGTCTGCCCGTCGTCGACCCCGGTAACGGTCGCCTTCGCGGACAACTTCCGGCCGATACTGCACGTGTGCTCCCCGTCATCTCCACCACCGGACGGCGAGGTCCGCCGGGCGTAGGTGTCCGAACGTCAAGTGAGACTTGAACAAACTAGCCACCACGCACCCCCGGTCACAAACCGTGATTCGTGGTCCACTGGTGACTGTGCGTCGTCCTCGCTGGTACAGGGCGAGCGGGCCACAACTATCGTTACCTAAGGAAGCGAGCGATATCACCCAGCGCGTCGGACGTCAGTCCCAGAGATGCTGGCTTCCGCACATGCGGCAGGCCGGCACGGTCCCGTGCGGCAGCAGACCCAGCTTCTCCAAGGTCCACTCGTCGGTGATCTTCTCGTCTTCGGCCAGCAGCAGGATCCGGGTGAGCAGGCGCGTGGTCGCATGGTCGGCGCGCTCGACGGGCTGAAACAGCGCAGGATGCGGCGTGTCGCCGAAGCCGTACGACACGTCGCGCGGCCCCGGGCGGTCGCCGATCACGACGGCATCGGTGCCCAGGTGCAGCCGGTACACGGCGCGCGAGCCGTCGACCACGACGGTGTCGCCGTGCCGGGTGATCCGGTCCGGTCCGCCGTCGCCGAGCACGGCGGTCAGCAGTTCCGCGCGGGACCGCGCCAGGCCCGTCGAGTAGTCGCCGACGCTGCGGCGGCCGGCCCAGGCGGCCTGGTCGAGATCGCGCACCGCCTCCGAGAACACCACCGGCGGCACCCGGTCGGCGGGCACGGCGGTGTCCCCGTCGCGGAACTCCAGCCGGGTGAAGCCGACGTCGCCCGCCGCCCAGTAACCTTCCGTGGCGGCGTGCAGCACAGCGGTGTGCTCGCTCAACCGCTTCGTCGCGTGCGGCTGTGCGGTGTCGTGAAGCGACCAGCCGCGGGACGCCAGTTCCCGGGCCGCCGCGCCGCCGTCGATCACCCGGCCGGTGAAGCGGGTCGCGTCGCCGATGATTTCTTCGGGCTTCGGCGCGTACCACTCGCGGAACAGCTGCGGCACCGGCTGGCAGAGCCTGCGCCGGGCAGCTTCCGCCTGCCAATGTCCCAGCAGCCCGGCGGCGGCCAGTGAGGCGGGATGCGCCGCGCTGACCGGACCGGTGGCGTCCACGTCGTCGAGCAGCCCGAACCGTCCGGCCTGGTCCTGCCACACCAGCAGCGGCAGCAGCCCCGCCCCGGTCGGGGTGGCGCGCAGCCGGACCAGCTCCGCGGGCGGCACCGGCGCGCCGGTGGTGACGAGGCGGTGCAGTCTGCCGCGCAGCCGCGAGGCGTGGCCGCGCACGAGTTCGTGCTGCTCGCGCAGCGCCGCCATGCCCGGGTCCTCGCGTACGGCCTTGGGCAGCGACTTCAGCACGCGGCCGCCCTTGCTCGCGACGACCGCAGGTTCGCCGCCGGCGAAACCGACGGCGGCCGTATACGGCCCGACGACCAGCGGCGGCGGCACCGGCGTGGGCGAGTGTGCCTCCCCCGCCTCGTCGAGCGCGGCAGCGTCGGCAAATCCGCCGACCTGGGCCAGGTGGTCCAGCGCGACGTCCAGAGCCACCGCGTGCTGGCGTCGCCGCTCCGGGGAGAACTCCATGCCCCGCCGGTGCACCTCGCGCAGCGCCACCCAGCGGTCCAACACGGTCTCACCGTCGTCCGGCGGCAGCATCCCGTACGCCGTGAGGCCCACCGGCGAGTCCTTGGCCACCCGCGTCATGACCGGTCCGCGGCGCAGCCCGAGGGCCGCCGCGACCACGTCGTTGGGCACCAGTTTCAGCAACCGGGCCACGTCCGCGCCGCCCACCTCGGCCGCCGCCGCGAGGATCGCCGCCCGGTCGTTGCGCACCACGCGGCTCGTCGCCTGGCCCGTCTGGATCAGACGCAGCAGGCGCTCGGCCCCGGCCAGGCCGAGCAGCGGCAGCAGCGCCTGCGCGTCCCCGGCCGCCAGGCGCAGCGTGAACGCCCGCTCCTGCCGCTCCACGGGCGCGCCGTGCAGCAGTCCGATCAGCTCGCCCCGCTCGGCCGAGGTCAGCGCCGCCGCGCCCAGGTGCCGGGCGACCCGCCAGTTGCCGGTGAAGTCGAGCGCCCACCGCACGAAGCGCAGCCCGCGCGGCACCGGCAGCGTCAGCAGCCGGTCCTCGTCGAGGGCCGGCGCGCAGACCAGCTCCCACATTCGGTCGTGCAGGGTGGGCCGGAACCGGTCACCGGTGGCCGCGGCGACGACCGGGCTGCCGCGGCCGACCAGTTTGCGGACCGTGTCGGTGTCGGCGGCGAACCGCTCGACGACCTCGTCGTCCAGCGCGCCTGCCGCCTGGAGCGCGTCCAGCAGCAGTGCGCGCGACGTGCCGCAGATCTCGCCGAGCGGGGTGAGCGCGACGACGCGCAGCAGGTTCAGGTCACCGGCGTCGAGCGCCGCGACGACGAGCGCGTCGAGGCGGACGTCGGGGCTCTGCTGCCCGCCGAGCAGGGCCCGCAGCGCGGCCAGCCGCGCCGTGGTCGGCCAGGGCGCGTCGAGCACGTCGGCGGGGTCGGCGGGGTCGGTGAGCGGGAACGCCGTGTCGTACAGCCGGTCCAGCTCCTGCTCGTCGGCTTTCGGCAGACCGCGTCCCGAGCTCGCGGTCTCCAGCTGGGCCAGCATGTCCCGGGCCGTGGTCCGCAGGGCGGCGAGGTCGCCGGCGGCCCCCGCCCGGCGGGCCCGGTGGACCAGCGCCATCATCGCCAGCGTGCCGCCCGACTGCTCGAACATCGCCCACCCCTGCCGTCCACGCCTGCCGCCCATGATCCGTCCAGACCCTAAGGGACGGCTGCGACAGGCGCGGACGGGCGTGCTATCGGGGCATCAGCAAGCAGAACTCGTTGCCGCCCGGCGCGGCCATCATCACCCGACCGGCGTCGTCGCGCCCCTTGTCGAGCAGGGTCGCGCCGAGGGAGAGCAAGCGTTCGATCTCGGCCTGCTGATCACCTCCGGCCGGTGGAGCGAGGTCGAGGTACAGCCGGTCGGTGCCCGTCTTGGGCATCAGCGGCGGACCACCCCACGTGATCTTTGTGCCGCCGTACGGCGCCTGGATCGCGGTCTCCTGGTCCTGGTCCCAGACCAGGGGCCAGCCGAGCGCCGCGCTCCAGAAGTAGCCGACCTCCGGCATGCCGTCGCTGGACAGCGCGCCGATGACGCCGCAGCCCGCGAGGAAGTTGTTGCCCGGCTCGATGACGCAGAACTCGTTGCCCTCGGGGTCGGCGAGCACCACGTGGTCGGCATCGGGGCCCTGGCCCACGTCGATGTGCCGGCCGCCGAGTTCGAGCGCCGTGGCCACGGTCTGCCGCTGGGCCTGCAGGGACGCGCTCGGAAGGTCGAAGTGCGCGCGGTTCTGCCCGATCTTCGGCTCGGTGCTCGGGACGAACCGGATCCGGAACGCGGTGTCGTCATCGGGCAGGAGCACGACGCCGTCGTGCGGATCGTCGACGAGCTGCCGGCCCAGGACACCCGCCCAGAACCGCGCGAGTGGCAGCGGTTCGAGCGCGTTGAAGCAGAGTGCGGCCAGTCGACTGGTCATCGTGTGCTCACTTCCGATCCGCCGGCCGGTGGGCCAGGGCTGTGCGGCTTCCCGCACGGAACCCTAGACGCGCGGCGGTCTCACCCGCAGCCGAGTATTCGAGCAGCCCGGCGCGCGGCCCCGGGACCGCCGGTGGCGTCACGGCCGGACGGGCACGGTCACGGCGGTGACCACGAGGTCGGCGGAGGCGGCGAAACGACCGTCGAACCGCGACAGCGGGGTGTCGCCGTACCGGGGGGCGTCGATCAGCACAGTGGCGCTGAACGTGCCGGCGTCCGGATCGAAGGCGAGGTCGGCGTCGGTGAAGTCGAGCCAGCGCCGGGCCAGCGGGAACCATGCCTTGTAGACCGACTCCTTGGCGCTGAAGAGCACCCGGTCCCAGCAGACCCCGGGGTGGGCGACGGCCATCGCCCGTAGCCGGGCCAGTTCGGCGGGCAGCGCGATCGTGTCGAGCACCCCGTCCGGCAGCGGCTGGTGCGGTTCGGCGTCGACGCCGACCGACCCGAGATCGGCGGCGCGGGCGACGGCGGCGGCGCGGTAGCCCGCGCAGTGGGTGATGCTGCCGACCGTCCCGGCGGGCCACAGCGGCTGCCCGCGCTCGCCGGTGAGCAGCGGCGCGGGCGCGAAGCCGTGCCTGGCCAGCGCCTCGCGGGCGCAGCGCCGGGCGGTCGCGAACTCGGTGCGCCGCTTGTCCACCGCGCGCGCCACCAGCTGCTCCTCCTCCGGGAACAGCGGTGCGGGCACGGTGTCGTCGAACGCCTCCACCACCGTGGCGGCGGCGGGCAGCAACGGGCCCATCATGCGGGCACCGCGGCCCACTGCACCGGACGCAGCATCGCGGGCGGGGCGGACCGGGTCTTCCACTCGCGCGGGTAGCCCAGCGACACCTCCTGGAACGGCACGCCGTCGTACCAGGTCAGGCGTGGGATGTGCAGGTGGCCGTAGACGGCTGCCGCGGCGCGGTAGCGCACGTGCCAGTCGGCGGTCAGCTCGGTGCCGCACCACTGCGCGAACTGCGGGTGCCACAGCACGTCGGTCGGCTGCCGGACCAGCGGGAAGTGGTTGACCAGGAGGGTGGGCAGACCCGGGTCGACCGCGTCCAGCCGCGCGCGGGTGTACTCGACCCGGGCCAGGCACCACTCCTCGCGGCTGGCGTACGGGTCGGGGTGTAGCAGCATCTCGTCGGTGCACACGATGCCGGTGTCGTACGCGTGCTGCAACGCCATCGCCTTGGTCAGCATGCCGGGCATCCGGAACGAGTAGTCGTACAGCAGGAACAGCGGCGCGACGGCCACCGGGCCGCCCTCGCCCTCCCATACGGCGTAGTCGTCCTCCGGGGTCAGCACGCCGAGCTGCCGGCACCTCCGCACCAGGTCGAGGTAGCGGCGCTCGCCGCGGGCCTGCACCGGGTCCTGCGGCGGGGTCCACAACTCGTGGTTGCCCGGCGCCCAGATCACCTTGGCGAACCGTTCGCGGAGCCCGGCGAGCACGTCGACGACGTCGTCGAAGATCTCGCCGACGTCACCGGCGACGATGAGCCAGTCCTGCGCCGAGGTGGGCCGCAGCCCGTCGAGCAGCGCCCGGTTCTCGGCGTAGCCCACGTGCAGGTCGCTGATGGCGTAGAGCGTGCCGGGATGCATCGTCACCTCGTGCGGGGTTCGGGCGGGTGGCATCACACAGCACGGGACGGCGGTGTCCCGTGCTGTGTGGACGTGCGGTCTCAGGCCGCGCCGGCGGCGGCCTTCTCCCACTCCTCGCGGGCGGCGAGAATCGTGGGCAGGTGCTCCTTGGCCCACTCGCGGCAGGCGGCGATCGGTTCCAGCAGGGTGCGGCCCAGGTCGGTGAGCTCGTAGACGACCCGGGGCGGGATCTCCGGGTACGCCGTACGGGTGATCATTCCGTCGCGCTCCATGCCGCGCAGGGTCTGCGCGAGCACCTTCGCGGTAACGCCGCGCAGCGGGACCTGGATCTCGGTGAAGCGCCGGGGGCCGTCCTCCAGGCAGCAGATGATCAGCCCGGCCCACTTGTCGCCGATGCGGATCGGCATCGCGCTGGACGGGCAGGCCGGATCGAACATCTCTGGGTCCAATGACGTGGTCACTATCCAGAGGGTACTTAGGTACCCTTGCGGTAACAAGTACCTTCCGTTCTAGACTCGGCCACAAAGATCGGGATACACCGATACTAGGGGAAGGTCTGCATATGAGCAGGATTATCGTGTTCGGCGCCGGTGGCAAGGCCGGCCGTGCCGTCGTCGACGAGGCCGTCAAGCGCGGCCACGAGGTGACGGCCGTGGTCCGCGACCCGTCCAAGTACGCCGACCTGGGCGTCGCCGCGGTGGCGGGCGACGTGCGCGACGCGTCCTCGGTGGCGGGCCTGGCCGCCGGGCACGACGCCGCCGTGAACGCCGCGTACGACCCGCAGAGCGCCCCGGGCGACTTCTTCGTGGGCGCGGCCAACGCGTTCCTGGAGGGGCTGCCGAAGGCGGGCGTGGGCCGGGCCGTCGTGATCGGCATGGTCTCCAACCTGGAGGTCGCGCCCGGCGTGCGCATGCTGGACACGCCGGACTTCCCGGAGGCGTACAAGGAGTTCGCGCAGGGCCACACCGCGGGCCTGGACACGCTGCGCACCGCCGACACCGAGCTGGACTGGGTCGTGCTGACCCCGCCGATGGTGCTGGACCAGGCCGAGCGCACCGGCGCCTACCGCACCGGCGGCGACCAGCTGCTGGCCAAGGAGGACGGCACCAGCCACCTGTCCTACGCCGACCTGGCGGTCGCCATCGTCGACGAGATCGACAACCCGCGCCACCACCGCACCCGCGTCGCGGTCGCGGACTGATTGAGGGCGGCGTGGTGGGGCGGGCGCCATCCTGGCCGCCCCACCACGCTCAACCGAGCCGGACCCGCAGCTCATTGCGGCCGACCACCTGCAGCTTGCGGTACGCCCGGGTCAGGTGCTGCTCGACCGTGCTGACGGTGATCGACAGCTCCCGGGCGATGGCCCGGTTCGTGGAGCCCTTCGCCGCCAGCACCGCCACCTGGCGCTCGGCCAGGGTGAGCCGGTCCAGGCAGTCGGCGTACCGGTCGACGATCTTGTACTTGGCGACCGGCTCGGTCTCCGTCCGGGTGAACACGTTGCGGCACAGGTGCTCGATCGTGGACAGCAGTCCGGGCGTGCCCGCCGAGGTCAGCAAGGATTCGAAGATGGACTCGCACTTACGGGCGTGCTCGGCGTCGAGCGGGTCGTCCGACCGCCGCGGCAGCGCCTCGGCGATGGTGCTGACCGCCTTGTCGTAGTCGTTCATCGCCATGTACGCGGCGGCGACGCCGAGCTGCCAGCGCGCCAGCTCCTGCGAGTCGACCCGCCACAGCGTCATCAGCCGCCCGCAGCGCAGGTAATCCGCGAGCGCGAACAGGTGCTCGCCCGCGGCCAGGTAGAAGTGGCCCCGCGCGTACAGGTAGTGCAGGCCGTACCGGCTGTCGAACATCGGCTCGGGCAGGCGGTGCCGGAAGTAGCGCACACCCGCCTCATGGTCGCCGACGGCTGTGGTGCCCAGCAGCAGCGTGGACAGCGGCATGCCGAGCCGGATCCCCCACTGCTCCGGCGCCATCAGCTCCAGCGCGTGCTCGGCCTGGGCGATCGCTTTGGCGGTGTCACCGCCCCGCATGGTGATCTGCGCCTGGAGCGCGAGCAGTTCGGCGACCGCGGCGACGTCGCCTTCCGCGCGGGCGATCGAGGCGAAGCGCTCGCACCACGCCGCGGCGGGCGCGAACTGGTTCTCGTGCAGCAGGGTGGCCAGCGCGCTGACCACGGCCCGGGAGTTCTCCCGGCCGCGCTCCAAGGCGGTCAGCGCCGCGTGCGCGTCGGCCAGCGCGGGTTGCGTGTCGTGGCCGCCCAGCACCCGGCTGAGCGAGTGCACCGCGGCGAAGCGCGGCGACTGCTCGGTCAGCCGGCGGCTGTCGACCTTCACCCGGGCCAGCACCGACGGCAGCAGGCTCGGGTAGTCGCAGCCGATGATCAGCTGCCGGGCCCGCAGGTCGGCCACGGTGAACGCGCCCGGCGGCAGGCCGGCGATCTCCTGCTCCAGCGCGGCGACGGTCTCGGTGGCGTGCCACAGCGAGCGCGGCTCGGCGGTGCGCGGCTGCTCCCCCGCGCCGACGTGCCAGTGCCGGCGGCTGCGGCCGTCCCCGGCGAAGTCGAGGTTGCCCGCGGACCCGTCGCCGAGCATCTGCAGCACCCGCACCGGCACGAAACGGCTGGCGCTGACCCGCCGCTGGGGCTGCGGTGGCGCGGCTTCGCTGATCGGGTCGAGGTTCTCCACGGCGGCCAGCCAGGAGGCGACGTCGTCCGGGCTCGCCCCGGCCGGGACGAGCAGCTCGACGACCAGGCGGCTGAGCGACGCCCGCCGGCTGGCCGACATGTTGTGCAGCACCGCCTCGTGCGCGGCGCGGGTGCGGAACCCGGTGGCGTCGAGCAGGCCGCACGCGGTCAGCTCGGCGATCGCGCCCTCCGCGGGCTGCCCGCCGGCCACCTGCGACACCATGTCGACCGCGCCCAGTGAGCCGATCACGGCGACCGCCTCGGCGATGTCGCGGTCCTCCGGGTCGAGGGCGTGCAGGCAGTCGAGCACGGCCTGCCGGTAGGCCCGGCCGCCGACCGGGTCGACGCCGTCGGGCACGCGCCTGCCGTACCGGGCGAGGTGATCGGCCAGCAGCGCGTTCACCAGCGGCGCGCTGCCGTTGGTGACGGCGGCCAGGCGCTGCGCGAACGCCTCGCCGAGGGTGAGCCCGTGGCCGTGCCAGGCCGTGCGGACGACCTCGCACGAGGTGAGCGGCCCGAGGTCGATCCGTCGCAGGTGCGCCTGGTCGAGGAGATCGGCCCAGATCCCGGGGAACCCGGCGGCCGGGCGCGTCCGGTCGGCGCAGACCAGCAGTATCGGCTGCCCGGCCAGGCTGGCTGCCAGCTGCTTGACGAAGCGCTGCGAGGCCGGGTCGGCGTGGCGGAGGTCGTCGACCGCCACCACCACCGCGCTCGTGCCGGCCAGCGCGGACAGCCTGCCGACGAGTGTCCCGGCGTCGCTGAGCGCGGGCTCAACCGCCTGCCCCAGCGAGCCGAACAGCTGCCGCGGCACGGCCAGATGATCGGTCCGGTCGAACTTGGAGCACACCGCGGTGAGCACCAGGTCGCCCTCGTCGCGAGCGAGCTGGACGAGCAGATCGAGCAGGTACGTCTTGCCGCCGGCGGTCGGGCCGTCGAGCAGGACCACCTGGCCCGCGCCGTCGCGCGCCCGGGTCAGGGCGGACACCAGCTGTCGGTAACCGGATAGATGCACGGCAGCGCTCATCGTCGTCCCTCCCCCGTCGTGGTCCCGTACCCGGCGCCCCCCAGCGCCTCGCATGCGCAGCAACGAACCTGACACATCGAAGGGTACTGGCCACCTGTTACCGATCCGTGTCCAGAAAGAAAGGCCCCGTTGCCACCGCGACGAACTTACCGTCGGGCCGCCTATCGGGACCACCAACTGCCGACTTTCTCACTCGGTACAACGATTCGGCGTGGCTCGGAGTCTGGATTGGACATCGATATCCATGAAACTACTACGTCCGGGGGTGTCCGCGCCGGGCGTCCGCCCGCCCGGCGCGGACCTCACGCCGTCGCCGCGTCCACGGCGCTGTGTGCGGCCGCGGTGACCGAGCGCAGTTCGCCCAGCACCGCGGCCTGCTGGCCGGTCAGGTAGAAGTGCCCGCCGGGTAGCACCCGCAGCCGGAACGCCCCGCCGGTGTGCGCCGCCCAGGTCTCCACCTCGGCCACGTCCACCCGCGGGTCGGCGTCACCCACCAGCGCCAGGATCGGCGCGGCGATCCGCCGCCCCGAGTCGCAGCGGTAGGTCTCCACCGCCTGGTAGTCGGCGCGCAGCGCGGGCAGGATCATCCGGACCACCTCGTCGTCGCCGAGCAGGTCCGACTCGGTGCCGCTGAGCAGCCGCAACTCGGTGACGATGCCCTCGTCGGTGCGCTGGTGCACGTTCTCGTGCCGCACCCGCGACGGCGCCCGCCGACCCGAGGCGACCAGGGCGCGCACCGGATGCCCGGCGGCCTCGAACCGCCGCGCGGTCTCGAACGCCACCAGCGCGCCCATGCTGTGGCCGAAGAACACCACCGGCCGGTCCGCATGGGGCGCCAGCACCTCGGCCAGCCGGTCGGCGAGCCCGTCGATACTGGTCAGCGGGGGTTCGGCCCGCCGGTCCTGGCGTCCCGGATACTGCACGGCCAGCACGTCCACCGCCGGCGCGAGCTCACGCGACACCGGGAAGAAGAAGCTGGCCGAGCCGCCCGCGTGCGGGAAGCACACCAGCCGGACGGGCGCGCCGTCGGCGGGATGGAAGCGGCGCACCCAGCGCTCGGCGTCAGAGGTCTGTGCCACAGCCATCGAGCGTACTCACGCCTTCCGGTACACGTCTTTGACGGCGATCCTGCCGTCGACCACGGTGAACACGTCGATCGAGCGGTCGAGCACCTTGCCGTCGAGGCTGATCACGATCTCCAGGTACACCTTGTCGCCCGCCTCGCCGAGGTCGCCGTACGCGATCTTCACGCCCTTCGCCTCGTACTCCTTGCGCACGGCGATGAGCCTGGCCAGCAGCTCGGACATGGCGGGTTTGCGGTAGGTCGTGCCGGGCTCGGACCCCTCGGCGGCGATCCACACCCCGTCCTCGGCGAAATGCGCGATCGCGGCCTTCACGTCGTCGGCCTCGCCCGCCGCGAAGAATCCCGCGACCACGTCTGTGTTGGACATGCTGTGTCTCCCTGCTCGTTGCGGTGGATGGGTCACTTCAGGACGACCGGCAGCCGCTCCAGGCCGCGGAACTGCGCGGTGTAGCGCCAGGTCAGGTGCTCGACCGGGACGGCGAGCTGCCACGACGCGAACCGCTCCAGCAGCGCCCGGAAGACGATCTCGCCTTCGAGGCGGGCCAGCGGCGCGCCCACGCAGTGGTGGATGCCGTGCCCGAACGACAGGTGCGAACCGGCCCGCCGGTCCACGCGCAACCGGTCCGGGTCGTCGTACTGGGCCGGGTCGCGGTTGGCGGCCGGGAACGCCACGAAGACGATCTCCCCGGCGGGGATGACGACGTCGCCGACCGGGATGTCGGCGGTGCTGAACCGGATCGTGGACAGGTTCAGCGGACTCTCGAAGCGCAGGAACTCCTCGATCGCGCCGGGCAGCAGCGACGGGTCCGTACGCAGCAGTTCCTGCTGGTCGGGGTGGGTGAGCAGGGCCAGCATCCCGCTGCTGATCATGTTGGCGGTGGTCTCGTAGCCGGCGTTCATCACCAGGAAGACCGTCGACATCAATTCGGCCGGTGCGAGGCGTACGCCGTCGTCGGTCGCCTGGATCAGCGCGGAGATCATGTCGTCGGCCGGTTCGGCGGCCTTGCCCGCGATCAATTCCCGCAGGTACTGGAACGCCGCACCCAGCGCCTGCTGCTTCTCCTCCGCGGTGATGTCGACGCTGGCCAGGGCGCTGCTCCAGACCTTGAAGTCGGCGAAGCGCCCCTCGGGCACGCCCAGCAGGTTGCCGATGACGTAGATCGGCAGCGCCAGCGCGATCCGGTCGACCAGGTCGAACTCCTCCCCCGGCCGGACGCCGTCGAGCAGCTCGTCGACCTGCCGTACGATCCACGGGCGCATCTGCTCGACGCGGCGCATGGTGAACGCCTTGCCCAGCAGCCGACGCAGCCGGGTGTGGTCCGGCGGGTCGCTGAACAGCATGCTCTTGGGCTGCTCGGTCGCCGACTGGCTGCCGTCCACCGAGTGGCGGTTGACCACGCCGGGCAGCGCCACCGAGTCCTTGGACAGCCGCGGGTCGGCCAGCAGGGCACGGCCGTGCTCGTGGCTGGTCACCACCCAGGCGTTCAGCTCGGTGGCCAGTGTCTTGACGACCTGCCGGGTGACCGGGCCGTCCTGGCGCAGCCGGGCGTACGTCGTGTAGGGGTCCTGCACGAAGCTCCAGCTGAGCAGGTCGACGTCGTCGGCCTGTGGTGCGTAGGTCACGGTATTGTCCTTTCTCGACTAGGGGGGTTCAGCCCCGGGACGTCAGCCAGTGCTCGACGGCCTGCGCCGCCGCCGCGGCGTGCTCCTCGACGAGGGAGCGGTGATCTCCCGCGGCCGTGACCGCGTCGTGCGGCACGGGCCATGCGGTGCGCTCCGCCGGCCCGGCCAGGATCCGTTCGGCGCGCACCAGCAGCGTGGGCACCGGCGACGGCTCCGGTCGCCAGTCCTGGAACAGCCGCAGGTAGTGGCCCATCGCGGCGAGCTTGGCGGCGTCGACCAGCGCCACCACCTCGGGCCGGGCGGCCAGGTCCTGGAACAGCACGTCCTGCAGCGCGGTCAGCTCGGGCGCGCCGGGCGGGAAGGTGTCCAGCAGCACGACGCCGGCACAGCCGCGGCCGCGCTCGGCGAGTTCGGCGGCGACGGCGTGCGCCAGCCAGCCGCCGGAGGAGTAGCCGACCAGCACCGCTTCGCCATCGGGCACCCGGTCGGCGATCGCGGCCACAAGCGACGGCACGTCCTCTGCCAGGTCCTCGCCCGGCAGGTAGCCGGGCAGCGGCAGCGCCGACACCGGGCGTGCTCCGCGCAGGCCTCGGGCGATGCGGGCGAACTGCACCGGGCTGGCCGGGGCCACGAACGACGGCAGGCACACGAGTGCGGGCGCGGCCGATCCCTCAGCCAGCCGCACCGGCTCGCCGACGACCGGCTTGTCCGACCACGGCCGTGCGGCGGCGGCATCGGCGAGCAGGTCCATGCCCTCGCCGACCCGTCCTGCCAGGCACGCCCGCCGGAACGTCTCCACCAGGGTCTCTCCCGCCTCGGCAGCGGGCCCGCCGGGCGTCGCGAGGTGCTCGGTCACTGCGGCGACAGCTCCGGCCGTGGTGGCGAGGTGTTCGGTCAGCGTGCCCACGGTGGCGTTGTCGAACAGGGCCGCTGCGGGCAGGGCCAGCCCGGTCGCGGCGTGCAGGCGGTCGCGCAGCTCCACGGCGGACAGCGAGGTGAGCCCCAGCGCGGTGAGCGTCGTGGTCTCGTCCAGCTCGCCATCCGGGTGTCCCAGCACCGCAGCGGCCGCGGCGGCGACGAGCTGCCGCAACTCGTCCCGGCTGCGACCGGCGGAGCGCGCGGCCGGCGACGCCGGACCGGATTCCGGCGACTGCGCCCGCCGTTGCGCCGACGTGCCCGTCGCCGCGTCCGCAGGCGCCGCGCCGCGTTCCGCGCTCGAAGACGCCGTGACAGGAGCCGCGCCCGGCGTGACGTCGTCGGGTTGCCGCCGCGCGCCGGGCAGGCCGCGGGCCGGCCAGTGGCGGCGGCGCTGGAAGGCGTAGGTCGGCAGCGTGGTGCGAGCCGGGTCCGGGAAGAACGCCGACCAGTCCACGTCGGCGCGGACCGCGGCCTCGGCGAACGCGGCGACCGCGGACAGCGGTTCGGGGCGGTCGCGGCGCAGCATCGGCACGGCGGGTGCGCCCGTGTCGCCGAGGCACCCGGGCAGCAGCGCCGACAGCACGCCGTCCGGCCCGGCCTCGACGAACAGGTCCACGCCCGTGGCGTACAGCGCGGCCGCGGCGTCGGCGAACCGGACCCGCTGCCGGACCTGGCCGACCCAGTACGCAGGGTCGGCCAGCTCGCCCGGACGAGTCAGGGCACCGGTCACCGTGGACACGATCGGTATCCGGGGCTCGGCGAAGGCGAGCGCCGTCACGACGGCGCGGAACCCGTCCAGCATCGGCTCCATCAGCGGCGAGTGGAACGCGTGGCTGACCTCCAGCCGCCGCGTCCGGCGACCGCGTTCGCGCAGCTCGGCCACGATCTGGTCGACCGCGTCCTGCTCGCCGCTGACCACCACCGAGGACGGGCCGTTGACCGCGGCGACGGCGACCGCCGCGGCGTGTGCCGCCAGCAGCGGCAGGACCTCGTCCTCGGGTGCGCCGACGGCGACCATCGCCCCGCCGGGCGGCAGCGCCTGCATCAGCGCGCCCCGCGCGGCGACCAGGCGCGCCGCGTCCGGCAGCGACAGCACTCCGGCCACGTGCGCGGCGGCGATCTCGCCGACGGAGTGCCCGGCCAGCACGGCCGGGCGCACGCCCCAGGACTCCAGCAGCCGGAACAGCGCCGTCTCGACGGCGAACAGGGCCGGCTGGGCGAACCCGGTCTCCCCGAGCCCCTCCCCGGACGCGACGACCTCGCGCAGCGGCCGGGGCAGCAGCGGATCGAGGTCGGCACACACCCCGTCGAACGCGTCGCGGTACGCCGGAAACGCGGCCGCCAGGTCCAGGCCCATCCGTACCCGCTGCGCGCCCTGCCCGGTGAACAGCACCGCGACCCGGCCCGCGCCACGCCGTCCGGCGGCCGCGCCGGGGCCGGTCTCACCCCGGGCGAGCCGGGCCAACCCGTCGAGCAGGTGCTCGCGCCCGGTGCCGGACACGACCGCGCGGTGGTCGAACCGGGCCCGGGTGTGGGCCAGCGACCAGCCGACCGCCACCGGATCCGCGCCCCCCGCGACCGCCTCGTGCAGGCGCGCCGCCTGCGCCCGCAGCGCCTCGGGCGTACGCGCCGACAGCAGCCACGGCACCACCGCGGGCGGCTGCGGCGAGGCCGCGGGCGGCGGGGCGGCGGCCTCCTCCAGGATGACGTGGGCGTTGGTGCCGCTGATCCCGAACGCGGACACGCCCGCCCGACGCGGCCGGTCGCCGCGCGGCCACGGCCGGGCCTCGGTGAGCAGCCGCACCGTGCCGGAGCTCCAGTCCACGTGCGGGGTGGGCGCGTCGACGTGCAGGGTCGGCGGCAGCTCGCCGTGCCGCATCGCCAGCACCGTCTTGATCACCCCGGCCACGCCCGCGGCGGCCTGCGTGTGCCCCAGATTGGACTTGACCGAACCCAGCCACAGCGGCTCGGCCCGGTCCGCGCCGTACGTCGCGAGCAGCGCGTCGGCCTCGATCGGGTCGCCGAGCACGGTGCCGGTGCCGTGCGCCTCCACCAGGTCCACCTCGGATGGCGACAGCCTGGCCGCGGCGAGCGCCTGCCGGATGACACGCTGCTGGGACGGCCCGTTCGGGGCGGTGAGCCCGTTGGACGCGCCGTCGGAATTGACCGCCGACCCGCGCAGCACCGCCAGCACCTCGTGCCCGAGGCGGCGGGCGTCGGACAGCCGCTCCACCAGCAGCATCCCGATGCCCTCGGCCCAGCCGGTGCCGTCGGCCCCGGCCGCGAACGCCTTGCACCGGCCGTCCGGGGCCAGCCCGCGCTGCCGGGCGAACTCCACGAACCCGAACGGCGTGGACATCACCGTGACCCCGCCCGCCAGCGCCAGCGAGCACTCCCCGGCGCGCAGCGCCTGCGCGGCCAGGTGCAGCGCCACCAGCGACGACGAGCAGGCGGTGTCCAGGCTGAGGGCCGGGCCGGTGAAGCCGAACGTGTACGAGATCCGTCCGGACGCGACGCTGGCCGCGTTGCCGGTGATGAGCATGCCCTCCACGGGCCGCGGGTCCTGCGCCAGCAGCAGCGGGTAGTCCTGGCCGTTGCCGCCGACGAACACGCCGGTGTCGGAGCCGCGCAGCGCGGCCGGGTCGAGCCCGGCCCGTTCCAGGGTCTCCCAGGTGACTTCGAGCAGCAGCCGCTGCTGCGGGTCCATGCCCAGCGCCTCGCGCGGCGAGATGCCGAAGAAGGCCGCGTCGAAGGTGTCCGCGCCGTCGAGGAAGCCGCCGGTGCGCGCGTACGTGTGGCCCGAGCGGCCCGGGTCCGGGTCGTACAGGTCCTCCGGCCAGCCCCGGTCCTGCGGGAACGGGCCGATGGCATCGCCCCCGGCGGAGACCAGCCGCCACAGGTCCTCCGGTGAGCTCACCCCGCCGGGGAACCGGCACGCCATGCCGACGATCGCGATCGGCTCGGCCGTGGCGTCGACGAGGCTCTGGTTCTGCTGCCGCAGGCGCTCGTTCTCCTTCAGCGCCGCGCGCAGCCCTTCGACGAGCTGCTCCACCGAGGCCGCCATCAGCGGGCCGCGCTCTCGCCGGCCAGCCGCAGCAGGCTGTCGACGTCCATCTCGTCGATCGACCCGGCTTCGGCCGGCGCATCCCCGCGGTCGGGTTCGCCGAGGCGCAGCAGCAGGTCCAGCAGCCCGGACTGGCGCAACCGCGCCATCGGCACAGTGGCCAGCAGCTCGCGCACGGCGGCCTCCTGCGGGTCCACGACCGTCGCTGCTGCGGGAGCCAGTTCCCCGAGCAGGTACGCGGCGAGCAGGGTCGGGGTGGGCTGGTCGAACACCAGCGCGGCGGGCAGGGTCAGCCCGGTCGCGGCGGCGAGCCGGTTGCGCAGGTCCACCGAGGCCAGCGAGTCGAAGCCGATCTCGCGGAAGGCCCGGTCGGGGTCGACGGCCGCCGGGCCGGGGTGGCCCAGCACCACCGCGACCTCGGTGCGGACGAGGTCGGTGAGCAGGCGCGACGCCTCCGGGGCGGGCAGCGCGGCGACCCGCTCGGCCAGCGGCACGGCGGCGCCGTGGGCGGCCGTGCGCCGGGTGGCGGTGCGGACCAGGCCGCGCAGCAGTGGCGGCACCGCGGACCGGTCCTGGCCGTGCAGGGTGCGCAGGTCCAGGCGTACGGGCACCAGCAGCGTCTCGGCCCGCCCGAGTGCCGCGTCGAGCAGCCCGAGACCCTGGTCCGCGTCGAGCGGCGCGATGCCCGCGCGGGCCAGCCGCCGCAGGTCCGCCTCGGACAGGTCGGCGGTCATCGCCCCCGCCTGCGCCCACATGCCCCACGCCAGCGACTGGGCGGGCAGTCCCGCCGCGTGCCGGTGCGCGGCCAGCGCGTCCAGGAACGCGTTCGCGGCGGCGTAACCGGCCTGCCCGGCCCCGCCGAGCAGACCCGCCACCGACGAGAACAGCACGAACGCCGACAGTCCCCGATCGCGGGTGAGTTCGTGCAGGTGCCAGGCGGCGTCGGCCTTTGCCCGCAGCACGGTGTCGAGTCGCTGCGCGGTCTGCGCGACGAGCAGGCCGTCGTCGAGCACCCCGGCCGCGTGCACGACGGCGGTCAGCGGGTGCTCGGCGGGCACGGTGTCGAGGGCGGTGGCCAGGGCGGCCCGGTCGGACACGTCGGCCGCGACGGTGCGCACCCGCGCACCCAGTGCGGTCAACTCCTGCTCCAACTCGGCCGCGCCCGGTGCGTCGGGGCCGCGGCGGCTCACCAGCAGCAGGTTGCGTACGCCGTGCTCGCGCACCAGGTGCCGGGCGATCAGCCCGCCCAGTGCCCCGGTGGCGCCCGTGACCAGGACCGTCCCTTCCGGCACGAACGCCACCGGGGCCGGTTCCCCGGCCGCCCGGCTGAGCCGCGGGGCGCACAGCCGCCCCAGGCGTACCGCGAGTTGCGGCTCGCCCGCTGCCAGCGCCGCGGGGATCAGCGCGGCCGAGGTGCTCTCGGCATCCAGATCGACCAGCACAAACCGGTCGGGATGCTCGCTCTGCGCGGTGCGCAGCAGTCCCCAGGCGGCGGCCAGGTCCGGCGCGGCCGCCGCCCCGGTCGCCCCTCGGGTGATCACGGCCAGCCGCGACGCCGCGAACCGCGGCTCGGCCAGCCAGTTCTGGGCCAGCTCCAGTGCCGTGGCGGTGGCCGCCCGCACCCGCTGCGGCATCGTGAGGCCGGTGTCCGACGACAGTTCAACCAGCACCACCGGCGGCGCGGGGTCCAGGCCGGCCAGATCCGGCACCGACCTGATGCCCAGCTGCCAGGCGAGATCCGAGGCGTCGCCGCCGGTCGTGAGCACGGCCCATCCACTCAGGTCCACCGGCTCGGCCGGTGTCTCCACGGGGGTCCAGTCCAGGGTGTACAGCGAGTCGGCCGCGCTGGAAGCTCCCTGCCACTCGGCTCGGGGCGCGTAGCCGACCATGCCGAACACGGCGACCTGCTGCCCGGCCGGGTCGAGGGCGTCGACGCGGTGGCCGCCGTCGACCGGAACAGCGCGCACCAGCAGCCGCTGCGCGCCCGTGGCGTACACGGTCACGTCGGTCCAGCGCACCGGCACCGCGTCCGGGTCGGCGGGCGCGCTCCGCAGCGCCTGCTCGGACAGGGCGGGGTGCAGCAGGTACCCCGCTTCCGTCTCCTCGGTGAGGGCGACCTCGACCGGATCACCCGTGACCGGCTCAGCCACGGCCTGGCCCGACGCCAGGACGCCGTGGGCGTACCTGGTCCAGCCGGTGTCGTCGTCCTCGGGCCGGGCGTGCACGGTGACGGTGCGGCGCGCGTCGCCGTCGGGACCGGACACGACGACCTGCAGCCGCAGCGCCTGCTCACCGACCGGGGTCGGCAGTGGCCGGTCCAGGGTCAGCTCGGCGACCCGGCCGCAGCCGACCTGGTCGGCAGCGCGCAGCGCCAGCTCCAGCAGGACCGTGCCAGGCACGGCCGGCTCTGCGGCCAGGACGTCGTCCAGCGTTGCGCGAGTGAGCCGGCCCGTGAGCACCAGGCCACTCCCGTCGGCAAGGGGCACCGCCGCGCCCAGCAGCGTGTGCCCGGCCGCGTCGATGCCCGCCCCGGCCACGTCGCCGGATGCGGTGGCGGGCACGAGCCAGAAACGCTCGTGCTGGAAGGCGTAGCTCGGCAGGTCCACGCGCCGCGCACCGGTCCCGGCGAACAGGGCGGGCCAGTCGACGGCGTGGCCGCGGGCGTACACGGTGCCGAGGGCCTCCAGGAAGGTGACCGCCTCGTCGCGGTCGCGGCGCTGGGCGCCGACCGCCGTC
This sequence comes from Catellatospora sp. NPDC049111, assembly GCF_040648615.1. NCBI lineage: Bacteria > Bacillati > Actinomycetota > Actinomycetes > Micromonosporales > Micromonosporaceae > Catellatospora > Catellatospora sp. NPDC049111. The sequence goes on from NZ_JBEZEB010000006.1 coordinate 121,107, forward strand.
ACGTCGTCCGGCAGGGACTCCGCCGCCATCGCGGTGAGCACGGCGTCCGGCCCGATCTCCAGCAGCGTCGACACACCGGCGGCGGCCAGCGCGGCGACCGCGTCGGCGAACAGGACCGGTCGGCGTACGTGCTCCACCCAGTAACCCGGCCGGGTCAGCTGCTCAGCCGCCACCGGCTCGCCGGTCACGGTCGACACGAAAGGCACCGTCGGCGGGTGGAACGTCAGCCCGGCGACGACCTGCTCGAAGTCCGCCACCATCGGGTCCATCAGCGGCGAGTGGAACGCGTGGCTGACCTGCAGCCGCCTGCCGGACACGCCGAGCGCGGCCACGGCGGCGTCGACGGCCTGCTCGGCGCCGGAGACGACGACCGAGGCGGGCCCGTTCACGGCCGCCACGCTCACCAGCCCGGCGTGCTCCTGCCCGAGTCCGGCGATCGCCTGCTCGACCGACTCGCGGGAGGCGCGCACCGCGACCATCGCGCCGCCTGCGGGCAGCGCCTGCATCAGCCGTCCCCGCACCGCGACCAGGGTCGCCGCGTCGGCCAGCGACAGCACCCCGGCGACGTGTGCCGCGGCGATCTCGCCGATCGAGTGCCCGGCCACGAAGCCGGGCTGCACGCCCAGCGACTCCGCCAGCCGGAACAGCGCCACCTCGACCGCGAACAGCGCGGGCTGCGTCAGGCCCGTCTCCTGCAGCCGGTCTCCGGCGTCGATCGCCTCGCGCAGGCTGTGTCCGAGCAGCGGATCGAGCACGGCGCAGACCTCGTCGAACGCGGCCGCGTAGCTCGGGAAGGCCTCGTACAGACCGGAGCCCATGGCCGCGCGCTGCGCCCCCTGGCCGGTGAACAGCGTGCCCAGCGCGCCACGGCCGGGCGCGGTGACCGGTGACCCGCCGTGGGCGAGCGCCTCCAGGCCCGCGGCGAGTTCCGTCCGGTCGCGACCGGCCACGACGGCACGGTGCTCGAACGCCGCCCGGGACGCGAGCAGCGAGAAGCCGACGTCCACCGGCTCGGGACCGTCCTGGCCGAACAGCGGCAGCAGGCGCGACGCCTGTCCGCGCAGCGCGGCGGGAGTACGCGCGGACAGCACCAGCGGCAGCGCGGCCCGCACCCGCGCCTGGTCGCGCGACGCGGCGGGCGACGGAGCAGACGCGGGCGGCGGGACGGCCGGCACCAGCGCCCCTTCGGACGCGGAGGTTCGTCCGTCCTGATTCGGCTCCGCCGGTGGCGCGGGCTCGGTGGCCGGGGCCTGTTCGATGATGATGTGCGCGTTCGTGCCGCTGACGCCGAACGACGACACCGCCGCGCGGCGCGGCCGGTCGAGGTCGGGCCACGGGCGCGCCTCGGTCAGCAGCTCGACCGTGCCCGCCGACCAGTCCACGAACGGCGACGGGTTCGTCGCGTGCAGCGTGCGCGGCATGATGCCGTGGCGCAGCGCCTGCACCATCTTGATCACACCACCGACGCCGGCGGCCGCCTGCGCGTGCCCGATGTTCGACTTCAGCGATCCGAGCCACAGCGGGTTGTCCTCGGCCCGGCCCTGCCCGTACGTGGCCAGCAGCGCCTCGGCCTCGATCGGGTCGCCGAGCTTCGTGCCGGTGCCGTGCGCCTCGACCAGGTCCACATCGGCGGTGGACAGTCCCGCCGAGGACAGCGCCCGGCGGATCACCCGCTGCTGCGAGGGGCCGTTCGGCGCGGTGAGCCCGTTGGACGCCCCGTCCTGGTTGACCGCCGAACCGCGTACCAGCGCGAGCACCGGGTGTCCCAGGCGGCGCGCGTCCGACAGGCGCTCCAGCAGCAGCACACCCACGCCCTCCGACCAGCCGACGCCGTCGGCCTCGGCGGCGAACGACTTGCACCGGCCGTCGGCGGCCAGGCCGCGCTGGCGGCTGAACTCCACGAAGGTCGCCGGGGTGTGCATCACCGCGACCCCGCCCGCCAGCGCCGCCGTGCACTCGCCGTCGCGCAGCGCCTTGACCGCCAGGTGCAGCGCCACCAGCGACGACGAGCACGCCGTGTCCACGGTCGCGGTCGGCCCGGTCAGGCCGAAGTTGTACGCGATCCGTCCCGAGACGACGCTGGCGGCGTTGCCGGTCATCAGCACGCCTTCCAGCTCGGCCGGGATCTGGCGCAGCGGCGGGGCGTAGTCGTAGTACATGACGCCCATGAACACGCCGGTCTCCGAGCCGCGCACCGCCGCCGGGTCGATGCCCGCGTGCTCGTACGTCTCCCAGACGGTCTCCAGCAGCAGCCGCTGCTGCGGGTCCATGCCCAGCGCCTCGCGCGGCGAGATGCCGAAGAAGGCGGGGTCGAAAGCGTCGGCGTCGTGCAGGAAGCCGCCCCGGGTGCAGTACGTGCGGCCGGGACTGTCCGGGTCGGCGTCGTACAGGCCGGTCGGCCAGCCCCGGTTGACGGGGAAGTCCGAGACCGCGTCACCGCCCGCGGTGACCAGGTCCCACAGCCCGTCGGCGGAGGCGACCCCGCCCGGGTAGCGGCAGGCCATCCCGACCACGGCGATGGGCTCCACCTGCTCCAGCTCCTGGATCCGCTGGCGGGCCCGGCGCAGGTCCACCGTCACCTTGCGCAGGTAGTCGGCGATCTTCTCGGTCTCTTGCTGGCTCACGTCAGGCCCCTACAGCTCGAACTCGGTGTCGATGATGTCGAGCAGCCGGTCCAGCGGAACCGTCTGCAGATCGTGCTCGGAGTCCGCCCCCGCGGTCGAGACGGCCGAACCGCGCAGGCCGACCAGCATCCGTTCCAGCCGTGCCGCGATCGGTCCGGCGACCTCCGCGTCGCGGGTCAGCGCCGCCAGTCCCGCCTCCAGGCGGGCCAGCTCCTGCTCGAACGAGACCGGCGCGGCCGCCGAGGGCAGCTCGGCCGCCAGGTAGCCGGCCACCGCCCCGGCGGTCGGGTAGTCGAATACCAGCGTGGCGGGCAGGCGCAGCCCGGCGGCCGAGCCGAGCCGGTTGCGCAGCTCGACGGCGGCCAGGGAGTCGAACCCCAGGTCGGTGAACGGCCGGTCGGGGTCGATGGCGTCCCGGCCGCTGTGCCCGAGCACCGCGGCGATCTCGGCGCGGACCAGATCGGACAGCAGCCGGTCGCGCTGTTCGGCGTCCAGCCCGGCGAGCCGCTGCGACAGCGGCATGGCCGGGGCGGCGGACGCCTGGGCGCGGGCGCGTACCAGGCCGCGCAGCACCCGGGGCAGGCCGCCGCCGAGGGCCCGCAGCGCGGCGGTGTCGAAGCGCACCGGCGCGAGCAGGCTCTCGTCGTGGACCATCGCGGCGTCGAACAGGGCCATGCCCTCGTCCTCGCTCATCGGCACCACCCCGCCGCGGGCGACCCGCCTGCGGTCGGCCTCGTCGAGCTGGGCGATCATGCCGCCTTCCTGCGCCCACAGGCCCCAGGCCAGGGAGATTCCGGGCAGCCCGGCGGCGCGGCGCTGGGCGGCGAGCGCGTTGAGGAACGCGTTGCCCGCCGCATAGTTGGCCTGCCCCGGCGGCCCCAGCAGGCCGGACACCGACGAGTAGAGGACGAACGCGGCCAGTTCCCGGTCCCGGGTCAGCTCGTGCAGGTGCCAAGCGGCGTCGGTCTTGGGCCGCAGCACGCCGTCGACCTGCTCGGGCGTCATCGCGGTGAGCATGCTGTCGTCGAGCACGCCCGCGGTGTGCAGGACGGCAGTCAGCGGCCGGTCCGCCGGCACGGCCGCGACGAGCCGCGCGACCTGGTCGCGGTCGGCCACGTCGCAGGCCGTGATCTCCACCTCGGCTCCCTGGCGGGTGAGCTCGTCGCGCAGCTCGTCGGCCCCGGGCGCGGCCGGGCCGCGCCTGCTGACCAGCAGCAGCCGCCGCACCCCGTGCCGGGCGACCAGGTGCCGGGCGAGCAGCGCGCCCAGGCCGCCGGTCGCGCCGGTGACCAGGACGGTGCCCGCCGGGTCCCAGCCGAGCGCGGACGGTTCGCGGCGCGGGGCCGCGGCCAGGCGCGGGGTGAGGACCCTGCCTTCGCGTACGGCGAGGTCGGTCTCGCCGGAGCCGAGCGCGACCGGCAGCGCGGCCAGTGAGCGCGCGTCCCTGTCGACGTCGACGACGGCGAAACGGCCGGGGTTCTCGGTCGCGGCCGACAGCAGCAGGCCACGCGCGGCGGCGTACGGCAGGTCGGTCGCGGCCTCGTCGCCCGCCGCGACCGACCTGCGGGTGAGCAGGACCAGGCGGGAGTCCGTGAAACGGGGTTCGCGCAGCCAGCGCTGCGCCAGGTCGAGCACCTCTTGGGCAGCCGCGCGGGCCTGCTCGGCGACGTCGCCCGACGGGTCAGCCGCCACGGGCACGAGCACCTGCGGGGGCATCTGATTGCCGGATTCGGTCAGTTCGGACAGTCCGCCGTAGCGGGTGCCCGGCAGTGCCGCGGCGTACTCCTCGTCGCCGAGCACCGCCCAGTCCGCGGCGGTCTGCGCTGCGGGCACGTCGGTCCAGTCAACGCGGTAGAGCGCGTCGTGCGGGGCGGCGGCGAGCGCGTCGGCGGGGATCGGGCGGGACAGCATCGACTCGACCGAGACCACGGGGGTGCCGTACTCGTCGGTGAGGTCCAGGCGCACCGTGTCGAGTCCCGCCTCGGCGCTCTGCCGGGTCAGGCGGCCGCGCAGGGCGGTCACGCCCGGCCGGTGCAGGGTCACGCCGTTCCAGGAGAACGGCAGGCCGGGCGTGGTCGACTCGGCGGTCACCCCGGGCAGCAGGGCGTGCAGGGCCGCGTCGAGCAGGGCCGGGTGCACCATGCACCGGCCCGCCGCGGCCCGCTGCGCCTCGGGGAGTTCGACCTCGACGTACAGCTCGCGGTCGCGCTGCCAGACCCGGCGCATGCCCTGGAACGCCGGACCGTAGCGGTAGCCCTGCCCGGCCAGGTCGTCGTATACGCCGGTGACGTCCAGCTCGGTGACCTCCGGTGGCGGCCACGCCGTGCCGGCCGCCTCGGGCACCGCGGGGGTCTCCGTGAGTACCCCGGCGGCATGCTGCGACCACGCCGCGTCCGGGTCGCCGTCCGGCCGCGAGTGGATCTCGACGGTACGCCGTCCCTTGTCGTCGCGCTCGGACACGGTGACCTGCACCCGTACCCCGCCGCCCGCCGGCAGCGCCAGCGGCGCGACGAGGGTCAGCTCCTCGATACGCGGGCAGCCCGCCTCCCGCGCGGCCCGCAGCGCCAGCTCGACGAACGCCGTGCCCGGCAGCAGCACGGCGCCCATCACCGCGTGGTCGTTCAGCCACGGCTGGGTGGCGGGCGACAGCCTTCCCGTGAGCACCAGACCACCGCCGGCCAGCTCGACGGTCGCGCCGAGCAGCGGGTGGTCGGCGTCGCCGACACCGATCGCCGCCGCGTCGCCCGCACCCGGCGGCACGGTGAGCCAGTAGCTCTCGTGCTGGAACGCGTACGTCGGCAGCGGCACCCGCCGCCCCTGGCCACGCAGCACGGCGACCCAGTCGACGGCCGCCGCGCCGCGCACGAAGACCTCACCCAGCGCGGCCAGCAGGCTGTGCTCCTCCGCCCGATCCCGCCGCAGCATAGGCACCGCCACAGCGTCGGTGACGGAGTCGGCGGCCATTGCGGTCAGCACCGCGTCCGGCCCGACCTCCAGCAGCGTGGACACACCCTGCCGCTCCAGCTCGACCACCGCGTCCGCGAACAGCACCGGACGCCGCACGTGCTCCACCCAGTAACCCGGCCGGGACAGCTCATCGGCACCCACCAGCCCGCCGGTCACCGAGGACACGAACGGCACCGTCGGAGCCTCGAACCGCAACCCCGACACGACCTGCTCGAACTCGGCCAGCATCGGTTCCATCAATGGTGAGTGGAACGCATGGCTGACCGACAGCCTGCGCCCGTTCACGCCCAACGCGGCCACGACCGCGTCCACGGCCTGCTCGTCACCCGAGATCACCACCGACGACGGACCGTTGACCGCCGCGATGCCCACCGACGATGCCAGGTCATCGCCAGACGCGATGCCCACCTGGCCCGCGCGCGGGTCGGCCAACCCGGCCAACGCAGCCGTGACCTGCTCATGCGAAGCCCGGACCGCCACCATCGACCCACCCGACGGCAGTGCCTGCATCAACCGGCCCCGCGCCGCGACCAACGTCGCCGCGTCCACCAGCGACAACACCCCGGCCACATGCGCAGCCGCGATCTCACCGATCGAATGCCCCGCCACAAGATCGGGCGTCACACCCAGCGACGCCGCCAAGCGGAACAGCGCCACCTCGACCGCGAACAGCGCGGGCTGCGTCAACCCCGTCTGCTCCAGACCGTCCCCGGACGCGATCGCGTCCCACAACGACCGGCCCAGCAACGGGTCAAGGACCGCGCACACCTCGTCGAACGCCGCCGCATACACCGGGAACGCCTCATAAAGGCCGAGTCCCATGCCCGCCCGCTGCGCACCCTGACCCGTGAACAGCAGCGCCAGCGCGCCCCCGCCCACCGCACCACCGGCGGTGCCGTCCGCGACCGCCCGCAGACCGGACAGCAACTCGTCACGATCCCCGCCGACGACCACCGCACGGTGCTCGAACACCGTCCGGGAGGTCAGCGTGCGTGCCACGGCAGCGGGTTCGTGGTCCCCCACCGCCGTGAGCAGGCGGGCCGCCTGATCGCGAAGCGCCGTGGCGGTCCGGCCGGAAACAACCCACGGCACCGTTTCGCGCGCCGGCAGGATCTCGGACGACGGGGACGCGGCAGGCGACTTCACCGTCCGGAAGTCGGGGGTGGACGGCTGCGGTGGCGCGGCGGGCTGTTCCAGGATCACGTGGGCGTTGGTGCCGCTCACGCCGAACGACGACACCGCCGCCCGGCGGGGCGCAGCCGAATCAGGCCACGGCCGGGCGGCGCGCAGCAGCTCCACGGTGCCGCCGGACCAGTCGATGTGCGGCGACGCCTCGTCGACGTGCAGCGTCTGCGGCAGCACCCCGTGCCGCATTGCCATGATCATCTTGATGACACCGGCCGCCCCCGCCGCGTGCTGGGTGTGGCCGAGGTTCGACTTCACCGAGCCGAGCAGCAGCGGCCGGCCGGCGGGCCGTTCCCGCCCGTACGTGGCCAGGATCGCCTCGGCCTCGATCGGGTCGCCGAGCCGGGTGCCGGTGCCGTGCGCCTCGACGGCGTCCACGTCGGCCGGGGACAGCCCCGCCGAGGCGAGCGCCTGCCGGATCACGCGCTGCTGCGACGGGCCGTTCGGGGCCATCAGCCCGTTGGACGCCCCGTCCTGGTTGACCGCGGAACCGCGCAGCACGGCGAGGATCTCGTGACCGCGGGCGCGGGCGTCGGACTCGCGTTCGAGCAGCAGCATCGCCACGCCCTCGGCCCAGCCGGTGCCGTCGGCGGCGGCCGAGAACGCCTTGCAGCGCCCGTCCGGGGCCAGCCCGCGCTGGCGGCTGAACTCGACGAACAGCGTCGGCGTCGACATCACCAGCGCGCCGCCGGCCAGCGCCATGTCACATTCGCCGTTGCGCAGCGCCTGCGCGGCCAGGTGCATCGCCACCAGCGACGACGAGCAGGCCGTGTCCAGGGTGATCGCGGGACCGGTCAGGCCCAGGTGGTACGCGATCCGCCCGGAGGCGATGCTGTTCGCGCTGCCGGACAGCAGCTGGCCCTCGAACCCGGGCACGCGGGCCAGGATCGTGGCGTGGTCCTGGCTGCTGACGCCGACGAACACGCCGGTCTGCCCGCCCCGGGCCGCCTGCGGGTCGACCCCGGCGCTCTCGAAGCTCTCCCACGCCGTCTCCAGCAGCAGCCGTTGCTGCGGATCCATGCTCAGCGCCTCGCGCGGCGAGATCCCGAACAGGCCCGCGTCGAACCGGTCGATGCCGCTGACGAAACCGCCCTGCCGGGTGTAGCTCTTGCCGGCCGCGTCCGGGTCGGGGTCGTAGACGCCCGCCACATCCCAGCCGCGGTCGGCGGGGAAGTCGCCCACCGCGTCCCCGCCGCGCGCGACGAGATCCCACAGCTGCTCCGGGCTTTCGACCCCGCCGGGCAGGCGGCAGGCCATGCCCGTGATGACGATGGGGTCGTCGTCGGCCACGGCCGTCACCGCGACCGGTGCCGCCGTCGCGGCCGCGCCGCCCAGCTCGGTGTCCAGCAGGGTCGCGATGGCCTGCGGCGACGGGTAGTCGAAGATCAGCGCGGCGGGCAGCCGCAGCCCGGTGACCGCGTTGAGCTGGTTGCGCAGCTCGACGGCGGTCAGCGAGTCGAAGCCGACGTCCTTGAACGCCCTTGCGGCGTCGACGGTGTCGGCGCCGGCGTGCCCGAGCACCGCGGCGACCTGGCCGCGTACCAGATCAAGCAGGACCTTGGCCCGGTCGGCGGCGGACAGGCCCGCCAGCCGCTCACGCAGCCCGACCGAACCGCCCTGCCCGCGACCGGCGGCCGCGCGGCGCGGAGCGCGGCGCACCAGGCCGGTCAGCAGCGCGGGCAGGTCGTTCATGGCGCGCAGCGCGGACAGTTCCAGGCGCATCGGCAGCACCGCCGCGTGGCCCTCGGCGAGCACCGTGTCGAACAGGCGCAACCCCTCCTCCTCGCGCAGCGGCGACATGCCGGCGCGGGCGATACGGGCGAGGTCGTTGCCGGACAGTTCCGCGGTGATGCCGCCGTCCTGGGCCCACAGGCCCCAGCCGATCGAGGCCGCGGGCAGCCCGGCGGCGCGGCGGCGCAGCGCCAGCGCGTCCAGGAAGGCGTTGGCGGCCGCGTAGTTGGCCTGGCCAGGCCCGCCGAACACGCCCGCCGACGAGGAGTAGACGACGAACTGGTCCAGCTCGGCGTCCCGGGTGAGGTCGTGCAGGTGCCACGCGCCGTCGACCTTCGGCCGCAGCACCCGGTCGAGCTGCTCTGCGGTCATCCCCGCGGCGACGGCGTCGTCGAGCACGCCCGCGGTGTGCACGACAGCCCGCAGCGGGACCGCCGGGTCGATACCGGCCAGCAGCTCCGCGAGGGCGTCGCGGTCCGCGCTGTCGCACGCCGCGACGGTGACCTGAGCACCGAGCCCGATCAGGTCGGCGCGTAGCTGCTCCGCGCCGGGCGCGTCGAGACCCCGGCGGCTGGTCAGCAGCAGGCGGCGTACCCCGTGCGCGGTGACCAGGTGCCGGGCCAGCAGCGCGCCGAGCCCGCCGGTCGCCCCGGTGATCAGGACCGTGCCGTCGGCAGGCCAGGTTGCGGACGGTGCCGCCGGTGCGGACTCGACCCGGGCGAGCCGGCCGGCGAGCGCCTGCCCGTCGCGGAGGACGAGCTGCGGTTCGCCGGTGGCCAGGGCCGCACCGAGGTCGCCGTCGCCGTCCACCAGCACGAACCGGCCCGGGTTCTCGGTCTGCGCGGTGCGCAGCAGGCCCCACGCGGCGGCCAGGGCCAGGTCCGGCGTCTGGCCGACCGCGCCCCGAGTGTGCACCACGAGCCGCGAATCCGCGTACCGGTCGTCGTCGAGCCAGCGCTGCACCAGGTCGAGCGCCTGCCGGGCGGCCTCGCGCACACGGTCCGGCTCCGGCCCGTCCGCAGGGGCCGCCAGCTCGGTCAGCACGATGGCGGGCACCGAACCCGTGGCGGGCAGGTCCGCGAGTCCGGTCCACTCGGCTCGGGTCGCTTCGGCTGCCCGCAGCGGCACCCAGTCCAGCCGGTAGAGGTGGTCGTGGAAGGTCCGGCCCGCGCCGCGCAGCGCGTCGGCCGACACCTGCCGGGACAGCAGCGAGTCCACCGTGGCCACCGGTGCGCCGGTCTCGTCGAAGGCGTCCAGGGCCACCGTGTCCGGGCCGGACAGGGCCAGCCGGACCCGCAGCGCCGCCGCGCCGCCCCGGTGCACGGTCACGCCGGACCAGGAGAACGGCAGCCCGCCGGGCAGGTCGTCGCCGGCCACCCCGCGCAGCAGCGGGTGCAGCGCCGCGTCCAGCAGCGCCGGGTGCAGCACGAACCGGGCCGCGTCGGGGCGTACCGCTTCGGGCAGTGCGACCTCGGCGTAGATCGTGGCGCCGTCGCGGTAGACGTGGCGCAGCCCCTGGAAGGCGGGGCCGTAGCCGTGGCCCTGCGTCACCAGGCGCTCGTAGAGGCCGTCGACCGGGACCTCCCGGGCCCCCACGGGCGGCCACACGCCCAGGCCGGCGGGGTTCGCCGGAGCCGACGGTCCGAGCAGGCCTTCGGCGTGGCGGGTCCAGGGCTGGTCCTCGTCGGCGCGGGAGTGGATCGTCAGCTCGCGCTGCCCGTCCGGATCGGCCGCACCCACCACCACCTGCAACTGCACCGGGTCGGTTCCGGCCAGCACGAGCGGCGTGGCCAGTGTCAGCTCCGCGACGTGATGGCAGCCGACCTGGTCGCCGGCGCGCGTGGCGAGTTCCAGCAGGGCCGTGCCGGGAACCAGCACGGTGTCCAGGATGGCGTGGTCCGCCAGCCACGGGTGGGTCTGCGTGGAGACGCGGCCGGTCAGCACGACCGTGTCGCCCTCGGCCAGTTCGACGGTCGCGCCGAGCAGCGGGTGGCGGGCCGCGCCGAGACCGGCTGCGGCGACGTCGCCGCTGCCCGCCGGGGGCAGCAGCCAGTACCGCTCGTGCTGGAAGGCGTAGGTCGGCAGGTCGACGGGTTGCGCGCCGGTGCTCTCGTAGGCGGCGGCGAGCGCGACCGGCACACCACGCGCGAGCAGACGGCCCAGCCCGGCCCACAGTGCCTGGGGCTCGGGCAGGTCGCGGCGCAGCAGCGGCACCGCGACGGCGTCGGTGACGGAGTCTGCTGCCATCGCGGTCAGCACCGCGTCCGGCCCGACCTCCAGCAACGTGGCCGCACCCTGCCGCTCCAGCTCGACCACCGCATCCGCGAACAGCACCGGACGCCGCACGTGGTCGACCCAGTAACCCGGCTGGGACAACTCGTCGGCACCCACCAGACCACCGGTCACCGTCGACACGAACGCGATCTTCGGCGGCTCGAACCGCAGCCCCGACACGATCTGCTCGAACTCTTCGAGCATCGGCTCCATCAACGGCGAGTGGAACGCGTGGCTGACCGACAGCCTGCGCCCGCTCACGCCCAAGGCTGCGACGACCGCGTCCACAGCCTGCTCGTCACCAGAGATCACCACCGATGCGGGGCCGTTCACCGCCGCGATGCCGACCGCCGACACCGGAACGTCGCCGGTAGAGCTGCCCACCTGGCCCGCGTGCTGCTCGGCCAGCTCGGCCAGCGCCGCGGTGACCCGCTCGCGCGAAGCGCGCACGGCCACCATCGACCCACCGGCAGGCAGTGCCTGCATCAACCGGCCCCGCGCGGCGACCAGCGTCGCCGCATCCGCCAGCGACAGCACCCCTGCCACATGCGCAGCGGCGATCTCACCGATCGAGTGCCCCGCCACGAAGCCAGGCGTCACGCCCAACGACTCCACGAGCCGGAACAGCGCCACCTCCACCGCGAACAGCGCAGGCTGCGTCAGACCGGTCTGCTCCAACCCGTCCCCGGACGCGATCGCGTCCCGCAACGACCGGCCCAGCAGCGAATCCAGGACCGCACACACCTCGTCGAACGCCGCCGCATACACCGCAAACGCCTCGTAGAGGCCCGAGCCCATGCCCATACGCTGCGCACCCTGACCCGTGAACAGCAGGCCCAATCGGCCCGGTGTCACCACGTCCTGTACGACGTCGGGTGAGGGCGTACCCGCTGCCAGCGCGGACAGGCCCGACAGCAGGGTGTCGCGATCGGGTCCGGTCACCACGGCCCGGTGGTCGAACCGTGCCCTGGCCGTGGCCAGCGTGAAGCCGACATCCTGCGCGTCGAGACCGGACACGGCCGCGTGCAGCCGTTCGGCCTGCTCTCGCAGCGCCTGCGGGTTACGGGCGCTCAGCAACCACGGCACGACCGGCATCGCCACCCGCACGGCCGGGACTGGAACGTCCACGGTGGACCCGTCGCCGGACGGCCCGGCAGGGTCGACCGGCGCGGCGACCTCGGCAACCGCTGCCTCGGCGGCCGGGGCCTCCTCGATGATCACGTGGGCGTTGGTCCCGCTGATGCCGAACGAGGACACCCCGGCCCGGCGCGGTGTCTCCGCGCGCGGCCAAGGCCGCTGGTCGGTCAGCAGCTCGACCGCGCCCGACGACCAGTCCACGTGCGGTGACGGCGCGTCCACGTGCAGCGTGCGCGGCAGAGCCTCGTGCGACAGCGCCTGCACCATCTTGATCACACCGGCGACACCCGCGGCCGCCTGGGTGTGCCCCAGGTTCGACTTGATCGAACCGAGCCGCAGCGGCCGGTCCGCGGGCCGGTCCTGCCCATACGTCGCCAGCAGCGCCTCGGCCTCGATCGGGTCGCCCAGGGTGGTGCCGGTGCCGTGCGCCTCGACCACGTCCACGTCGGCCGGGTCCAGCCGGGCGTTGACCAGCGCCTGCCGGATCACCCGCCGCTGCGACGGCCCGTTGGGCGCGGTGAGCCCGTTGGACGCCCCGTCCTGGTTGACCGCCGAGCCGCGCAGCAGCGCGAGCACGCGGTGGCCGTTGCGCCGGGCGTCGGACAGCCGCTCCAGCAGCAGCATGCCCGCGCCCTCCGACCAGCCCACCCCGTCGGCCGCGGCGGCGAACGACTTCGACCGCCCGTCCGGGGCCAGCCCGCGCTGGCGGCTGAACTCGACGAACGTGCCCGGCATCGACATCACCGTGACGCCGCCGGCCAGCGCCAGGGTGCAGTCACCCGAGCGCAGCGCCCGCGCCGCCAGGTGCATCGCCACCAGTGACGACGAGCACGCGGTGTCGACGGTGACGGCCGGGCCGACCAGGCCCAGGTTGTACGCGACCCGGCCGGACGCGACGCTGCCCGCGCTGCCGGTGAGCAGGTATCCCTCGAACCCTTCCGGAATGTCGTGCAGCAGCCGTACGCCGTAGTCGGCGTACATCACCCCGGCGAACACGCCGACCGGGGTCTCCTGCGCGGCGGCCGGGTCGATGCCGGCCCGCTCGAACGCCTCCCACGAGATCTCCAGTAGCAGCCGCTGCTGCGGGTCCACACCGAGCGCCTCCCGCGGCGACATGCCGAAGAACTCGGCGTCGAACGCATCGGCGTCGTGCAGGAAGCCGCCCTCCCGGGAGTAGCTCTTGCCGGTCGCCTCCGGGTCCGGGTCGTACAGGTCCGCGGGCCAGCCCCGGTTCGCCGGGAACTCCGACACCGCGTCGACGCCGTCGGCGACGAGCCGCCACAGGTCCTCGGGCGTGCGCACCCCGCCCGGGTACCGGCAGGCCATGCCGATGATCGCGATGGGCTCGGTGTCCTGCGACTCCAGCTCCTGCAGCCGCCGACGGGTCTGGTACAGCTCCGCCGTGACCTTCTTGAAGTATCCGAGCAGTTTCTCGTCCGCCATTGTCAGCTATCTCCCCAGCTCAGATCGCGATGCCGAACTCGCGCCCGACGAAGTCGTAGAGCTCGTCGGCTGACGCGTCCCGCAGTTCCGAAGTCACGTCGGTGGTCGCCGCGGGGGTGTCCCACTGCGACAGCAGCTCCTGCAGGCGCACCTTCGCGCGTGCCCGGGCCAGGTCGTCGAGGTCGGCGGCGAGCGCCGTCTCCAGCCGGTCGAGTTCCTGGTGCACCAGCCGCTCCGGGTCGATGCCGGGGCCGGCCAGCGCCACCCGCAGGTGCTCGGCGAGCGAGCCCGGCGTCGGGTGGTCGAACACCAGCGTCGCGGGCAGCCGCAGCCCGGTCAGCGTGTTGAGCCGGTTGCGCAGGTCCACCGCCGTGAGCGAGTCGAAACCCAGCTCCTTGAACGCCCGGTCGGGATCGACGGCGGCCCCGGCGGCGTGGCCGAGCACCGTGGCGACCTGCTTGCGGACCAGGTCGCCGAGCAGTTCCCGCTGCTCGGCCTCGCCGAGCCGGGCGAGGTCGTCGGCGAGGCCGGACATCTGCTGGCCGCTGGCCGCGGTGCGCTGTCCCGGGATCGGCACCAGGCCGCGGAGCAGGGCCGGCACGGCGTTGCCCGGGGCGCGCAGCACCCGCAGGTCCAGCCGCATCGGCAGCAGCCACGGGTCGGGCCGGCCGAGCGCGGCGTCCAGCAGCGCCAGGCCCTCCTGCTCGTCGAGCGCGGTGAGACCGGCCCGCGCCATGCGCTGGAAGTCGGCGTCGCCGAGGTGGCCGGTGATGCCGCTGCTCCGGGCCGCCCACAGGCCCCACGACAGCGCGGTCGCGGGCAGGCCCTGCTCGCGGCGGTGCAGGGCGAGGCCGTCGAGGAACGCGTTGGCGGCCGCGTAGTTGCCCTGGCCGGGCGCCCCGAACACGGCGGCGGCCGAGGAGAACAGCACAAACGCGTCGAGGTCGGCGTCCTGGGTCAGCTCGTGCAGGTGCCAGGACGCGTCCACCTTGGGCCGCAGGACACCGGCGAGCCGCTGCGGGTCCAGCGAGCCGATGACGCCGTCGTCGGCGACACCGGCGGCGTGCACGACGGCGGTCAGCGGCCGGTCGGCCGGAATGTCGGCCAGCAGGCTGGCCAACGCGTCCCGGTCGGCGGTGTCGCAGGCGGCCACGGTGACCTGCGCGCCGAGCGCGGTCAGCTCGTCGGACAGCTCCTGGGCTCCCGAGCCGGCCAGACCGCGCCGGCCGGCGAGCAGCAGGTGGCGCACGCCGTGTTTCACCACCAGGTGGCGGGCCAGGATCGCGCCGAGACCGCCGGTGCCGCCGGTGACCAGCACGGTGCCGCCGGTGCGCAGCGGCGCGCCGTCGCCGGTGGCCGGGCGCACCCGGCTGAGGCGGGGTGCGCGTACCCGGCCCTGCTGGATCGCCACCTGCGGTTCGCCGGTGGCCAGCGCCGCGGGCAGCAGGTCGGCCGCGTCGTCGGCACCGTCGAGGTCGGCCAGCAGGATCCGGTCCGGGTTCTCGGCCTGCGCGGACCGCAGCAGCGCGGTGGCGGCGGCCAGGGCCAGGTCACCGCCGCCGGCGTCCTCGGCGAGCAGGCCGCGGGTCACCACGACCAGCCGGGACAACGCGAACCGCGGGTCGGCCAGCCAGGCCTGGGCCAGTTCCAGCGCGGCCCGGGTGGCGGCGTGGACCTCGCCGACGACCCCGCCGTCGGTACGGTCGTCGGCGTCGGCCGGTTCGACCAGGCAGGTCAGCACCGTGTCCGGCACCGCGTCCCCCGCTTCGGCGAACAGGTCGTCGAGGGTCGCACCGTGCCGGGTGACGCCGAGCCGCGCACCCAGCCGCAGATCGTCGGAGCCGAGCACGGCCCAGCCGGCGCGGTCACCCGCCGAGCCCGCGGGGACGGCGTCCCAGTCGACGGTGAACAGGGCGTCGCGGTGGGGTGAGCGGGCGGCCGGGAGCGCGTCCGCGGTGACGGTGCGCCACTGCAGCGAGCGGGCTTCGGCCACGGGCGCACCGGTGGCGTCGGCGATCAGCACCGCGACCGTGTCCGGGCCGGTGGAGGTGAACCGGACCCGCAGGTCGGTCGCGCCGACGGCGTGCACCGACACGCCGTTCCAGGCGAACGGCAGGGCCGGTTCGGCGTCGTCGAGGGCGCGGAGCATGAACGCGTGCAGGGTCGCGTCGAGCAGCGCGGGGTGCAGCCGGTAGCCGGCCGGGTTCAGCGAATCCGGCAGGGCGACCTCGGCGTACACGTCGTCGCCGCTGCGCCAGGCCCGGCGCAGGCCCTGGAACCCAGGACCGTAGCCGTATCCCTGCACGGCCAGCCGGTCGTACGCGTCGTCGACGAGCAGCTCGTCCGCGCCCGGCGGCGGCCACGCCGTCAGGCCCTCCCCGGTGGCGCTGGGCACGGCGGGCGCGACGAAGCCGGTCGCGTGGCGGGTCCACTCGTCGCCGTCACCGGCGCGGGCGTACACACTGACGGGTCGGCGTCCGTCGTCGTCGGCGGCGCCGACGGCCACCTGCAACGTCACCGGTTCGCCGGCCGCCAGCACCAGTGGCGCGGCGAGGGTCAGCTCGTCGAGCACGCCGCAGCCGACCTGGTCACCGGCGCGCACGGCCAGCTCGACGAAGGCGGTGCCCGGCAGCAGCACCGTGTCCATCACCCGGTGGTCGGCCAACCAGGGCTGGCCGTACAGCGAGATCCGGCCGGTGAGCAGCGCGCCGTCACCGCCGGCCAGTTCCACCGCCGCGCCGAGCAGCGGGTGCCCGGCGTCGTCGAGGCCGGTGGCGGCCAGGTCGGCCGCCGCGGCCGCGGTCAGCCAGTACCGCTGCCGCTGGAACGGATACGTCGGCAGGTCCACCGAGGACGCGGCGTCGGCCCGGCGCGGCCACCCGGTGATCGCTCCCCTGGTGTGCAGGCGCGCCAGCGCCGTGAGCAGCTCGCGTGCCTCGTCGCGGTCGCGCCGCTGCGGGCCGACCGCCGCGACCCCGTCCGGCAGGAACGCGGACGCCATCGCGGTGAGCACGGCGTCCGGCCCGATCTCCAGCAGCGTGGACGCACCCTCCCGGACCAGTGTGCCGACCGCGTCGGCGAACAGCACCGGTCGGCGTACGTGATCAACCCAGTAACCCGGCCGGGACAGTTCCTCGGCACTGACCAGCGCACCGGTCACCGAGGACACGAACGCGACCTTCGGCGGTTCGAACCGCAACCCCGACACGACCTGCTCGAACTCGCCCAGCATCGGCTCCATCAGCGGCGAGTGGAACGCATGGCTGACCGTCAGCCTGCGACCGTCCACGCCCAGCGCCGCCATGACCGCATCCACGGCCCGCTCATCACCGGATACGACCACCGACGCCGGGCCGTTGACCGCCGCGATACCGACCCGGCCCGCGAACGGCTCCCCCAGCCCGGCCAGCGCCGCGGTGACCTGCTCACGCGAAGCGCGCACCGCCACCATCGACCCACCCGACGGCAGTGCCTGCATCAACCGGCCCCGCGCGGCGACCAGCGTCGCCGCATCCGCCAGCGACAACACCCCGGCCACATGCGCAGCCGCGATCTCACCGATCGAATGCCCCGCCACAAGATCGGGCGTCACACCCAGCGACGCCGCCAAGCGGAACAGCGCCACCTCCACCGCGAACAACGCAGGCTGCGTCAACCCGGTCTGCTCCAGACCGTCCCCGGAAGCGATCGCGTCCCGCAGCAACCGGCCCAGCAACGGGTCAAGGACCTCGCACACCTCGTCGAACGCCGCCGCATAGACCGGGAACGCCTCGTAGAGGCCGAGTCCCATGCCCGCCCGCTGCGCGCCCTGGCCCGTGAACAGCAGACCGAGCCGACCTGCTGCCACCGCGTCGGTGACCAGGCCCGGGGCGTCGCTGCCGGAGGCGAGGGCGGACAAGCCCGTGGTCAGTTCGGCGAGGTCATCGCCGAGCACGACAGCGCGGTGATCGAAAGCGGTGCGACTGGCCAGTGCCGCTGCGATCGCGGTGACGTCGGCATCGTCCGCAGCGGGATCCGTGTCAAGGTGGCGTGGATCCACGACCGCGAGCAGCGCCTGTGCCTGGTCGCGCAGGGCGGTGTCGGACTTCGCGGACAACGCCCATGCCACGGGACCGGTGCCCGTGCCGCTCGTCGGCGGCATGACCGGGTCGGGCTCGGGGGCCTGCTCGATGATGACGTGGGTGTTGGTGCCGCTGGCCCCGAACGAGGACACCGCCGCCCGGCGGGGCCGGTCCAGTTCAGGCCACTGCTTCGCCTCGGTCAGCAGCTCGACCGCACCCGCCGACCAGTCCACGAACGGCGACCGGTTCTCCACGTGCAGCGTCTGCGGCATGACCCCGTGGCGCAGCGCCTGCACCACCTTGATCACACCGCCCACCCCGGCGGCCGCCTGCGCATGCCCGATGTTCGACTTCAACGACCCCAGCCACAGCGGCTGATCCGCAGATCGGCCCTGCCCGTACGTCGCCAGCAGCGCCTCGGCCTCGATCGGATCGCCCAGCCGCGTACCGGTGCCGTGCGCCTCGACCAGGTCCACCTCCGAGGTGGACAGACCCGCCGAAGCGAGCGCCTGACGGATCACCCGCTGCTGCGAAGGACCGTTCGGCGCGGTCAGACCGTTCGACGCACCGTCCTGGTTCACCGCCGAGCCGCGTACCACCGCGAGCACGTGATGTCCCAGCCGCCGCGCGTCCGACAGCCGCTCCACCAGCAGCATCCCCGCACCCTCGGCCCAACCCGTGCCGTCCGCCTCCGCCGAGAACGCCTTGCACCGCCCGTCCGGCGACAACCCGCGCTGGCGGCTGAACTCGATGAACGTGCCCGGGGTCGACATCACCGTCACGCCGCCGGCCAGCGCCATCCGGCACTCGCCGTTGCGCAGCGCCTGCGCGGCGAGGTGCAGTGCCACCAGCGACGACGAGCAGGCGGTGTCGATGGTCATGGCGGGCCCGGTGAACCCGAACGTGTACGAGATGCGCCCGGCGACCACGCTCGACGCCGTACCGGTCATCAGATAACCGTCGACGCCCTCCGGCGCCCGGGTCATCATCGAGGCGTAGTCGGTGCCGTTGCCGCCCGCGAACACCCCGATCTCGGTGCCGCGTACCGTCTCCGGGTCGATCCCGGCGCGCTCGAACGCCTCCCACGCCGTCTCCAGCAGCAGCCGCTGCTGCGGATCCATGGCCAGTGCCTCCCGCGGCGAGATGCCGAAGAACGCCGCGTCGAACTCGGCCGCGCCGTAGAGGAAGCCGCCGTCGCGCGCGTACGTCCGGCCGGCCGCGTCCGGGTCAGGGTCGTAGAGCCCCTCGACGTCCCAGCCCCGGTCGGTGGGGAAGCCGCCGATGGCGTCGCGGCCGGAGGCGACCAGGTCCCACAGGTCCTCGGGCGAGGCGACGTCGCCGGGGAAGCGGCACGCCATGCCCACGATCGCGATCGGCTCGTCCGCGTCGGCGGCCGGCCGGGCGGTCACCGTCGCGGCGGGCGCGGCGCTGAACAGCTCGGTGCCCAGGTAGTGCGCGACCGCCTGGGGGTTCGGGTGGTCGAAGACGAGTGTCGCGGGGAAGGTGAGCCCGGTCGCCGTGGCGAGCCGGTTGCGCAGCTCGACCGCGGTGAGCGAGTTCAGCCCCAGTTCGGTGAACGCCTGGCGGCCGCCGAGCTGGTCGGTGCCCGGGTAGCCGAGCACCAGCGCGACCTGGTCGAGGACCAGGCCGAGCAGTGCCCGGTCGCGGTCCTGCGGGCCGAGGCCCGCCAGTCGCCGGCGCAGTTCGCCGCCCGCCGTGATGCCGTCCTCCGGCTCCAGTTCGCGGACCTGCGGCAGGTCGGCGATGAACGACCAGACGGAGGCCGGCACCGCCCCGGCTACGCGCGGCCAGTCGATGTCGGCGATCACCGCGCAGGCGGGTGCCTGCGTCGCGGCGTCGGCCAGGGCGAGCAGGGCCGGTTCGGCGGCCATCGGGCGGAACCCTGCCGCGGGCGCCACCTCGGCGCCGTCCCACAGTCCCCACGCGACGGAGACGGCGGGCAGGCCGTCGGCGCGGCGGCGCTGGGCGAGAGCGTCGGCGTGCAGCCGCAGGCCGGCGTGCGCGGCCTGGCCGGGCCCGCCGAACAGCGTCGTCGCCGAGGAGAGCAGCACGTACGCGTCGAGGTCGCGGCCCCGGGTCAGTTCGTCGAGCAGCCACATCATGGCGGGGCCGGTGGCCGGGTCGTGGTTGACGTGCACGACGGCGGTCACCCGGCGGGTGGCGAGCACGGTCGCGGCGGCGTCGAGGTCCCCGGCGGCGACCGCCGCGACCTCGGCTCCGGCCGCGGCGAGCCAACCGGTCAGCAGCGCGGCAGCGGGGGTCTCGGCCCCGGACAGCAGCACGGTGCCGCGCGGGGTCCAGGCGGGCCGGTTCCCGGTGGGTGCGGTGTGCAGGCGAGGTGCGTACACCCCGTCGGCACGCAGCGCGTACTGCGACTCGGTGGCGGTGGCGAGCAGGTCGACGAGCCGGAGCCAGCCGGGCTCGTCGAGGTCCGGGGCCAGGTCGACGATGCCCCGCCAGTGCGGCAGGTCCTGCCAGGCGAGTTCCTGCGCCTGCGCCCACCATTGAAGCCCGGCGGGTTCCGGCCGCTCCGCACCGGTGACCGCGACCGCGCCCCGGCTCAGCGTCCAGATCGAGGCCTGGGTGTCGGTGAGCGACGGCAGCGGTGACAGGCCGAGCATGAGCACCCCGTCGGCCGTCGCGGTGACCGCGTCGGCGATCCGGGCGTCCGCGCCTCGGGCCGACAGCGCGCGCACGGCGTGCTGTGCCTCGGCGGCGAAGTCGTCGGCCGCGACGACGAGCCACTCTCCGGTGATCGTGGCCGGTGCCGGGGCGGGTTGCGGCTGCCACACGGTCTGGTAGCGCCACTGTGCCGCGGCGGACTGGCCGAGGCGGCGGCGACGCCAGCCCGCGAGCGCGGGCAGGGCCGCGCCCAGCTCGGTCCCGGCGAGACCTACCAGGTGGGCGAGGGCGGACAGGTCTTCGCGTTCCACGATCTGCCAGAACTCGCGGTCGGCCGGATCGGCGGTGACGTGCCCGGCGGACTGCCCCGCCCAGAACCGCCGCCGCTGGAACGCGTAGGTGGGCAGGTCGATCCGCTGCGCCGCGGTGCCGGCGAAGTACGCGGACCAGTCGACGCCCGCGCCACGGGTGTGGATCGCGGCCAGTGCGGTGAGGGCCGCCTGCGGCTCCGGGCGGTCGGCGCGCAGCAGCGGCACGGCGACCGCGTCGGGTGCGAGTTCGGGAACGAGTCCGGACAGGACCCCGTCGGGTCCGATCTCCAGCAGGGTGGTCACGCCCTCGCGGGCCAGCGCGCCGACCGCGTCGGCGAACAGGACCGGGCGGCGCACGTGCTCCACCCAGTACTCGGAACGGCACAGCTGCTCGGCGTCGACCAGGGCACCGGTCACCGTCGACACGAACGGCAGCGTCGGCACGCTGAACCGCAGCCCCGACACGACCTGCTCGAACTCTGCGAGCATCGGCTCCATCAGCGGCGAGTGGAACGCGTGGCTGACCGCCAGCCTGCGCCCGGTCACACCCAGCACGGCGACGACCGCGTCCACTGCCTGCTCGGCACCGGAGATCACCACCGAAGCCGGGCCGTTCACCGCCGCGATACCGACCCGGCCCGTGAGCGGCTCCCCCAGCCCGGCCAGCGCCGCGGTGACCTGGTCCCGTGACGCCCGCACCGCCACCATCGCCCCACCGGCGGGCAGCGCCTGCATCAACCGGCCCCGCGCCGCGACCAGCGTCGCCGCGTCGGACAGCGACAGCACCCCGGCCACGTGCGCAGCAGCGATCTCACCGATCGAATGCCCCGCCACGAACGCGGGGACGACGCCCAGCGACTCGACCAGGCGGAACAGCGCGACCTCCACCGCGAACAACGCAGGCTGCGTCAACCCGGTCTGCTCCAGACCGTCCCCGGACGCGATCGCGGCCCGCAACGACCGGCCCAGCAGCGGGTCCAGGACCGCGCAAACCTCGTCAAAAGCCGCCGCATACACCGGGAACGCCTCGCACAAGCCGAGCCCCATGCCCGCCCGCTGCGCACCCTGACCCGTGAACAGCAGACCCAACCGGCCCGGCACGGCCTCGCCGGTGACCACGGCGGCGCTCGACCGGCCGTCGGCGAGGGCGGCCAGCCCGGCCAGTGCCTCATCGTGGTCGGCGGCCAGGACGACTGCGCGGTGTTCGAAGGCCGAGCGTGTCGCGGCCAGCGACAGACCCGCATCCAGCCGGTCCACCGAGGCGAGCGCGGTGGCGAGCCGCGCGGCCTGCGCGCGCAGCGCACCGGGCGACCGTCCGGACAGGATCCACGGCACCAGGGCGCAGTCCACCGGTGGCGGCGATGCGACCGGCGCGACCGCGGGCGGGGGTTCGTCGGTGGACGCGTCGTCCGGGCCGGTGTCGGCGGGGGCCTCCTCCAGGATCAGGTGCGCGTTGGTGCCGCTGACCCCGAACGACGACACGCCCGCCCGGCGCGGCACGGCGCCGGCCGGCCACGGGCGGGACTCGGTGAGCAGCCGCACCCCGCCCGCGGTCCAGTCCACGTACGGGCTCGGCTCGTCGACGTGCAGCGTCCGCGGCAGCATCCCTGCGCGCAGGGCCTGCACCATCTTGATGACCCCGGCGATCCCGGCGGCGTGCTGGGTGTGGCCCAGGTTCGACTTGACCGAGCCGAGCCACAGCGGCCGGTCGGCGTCACGGCCCTGCCCGTACGTCGCCAGCAGCGCCTCGGCCTCGATCGGATCGCCGAGCTTCGTGCCGGTGCCGTGCGCCTCCACGGCATCGACGTCGGCCGTGGTCAGTTCGGCGTCGGCGAGGGCCTGGCGGATCACCCGCTGCTGCGAGCGCCCGTTGGGGGCGGTGAGGCCGTTGGAGGCCCCGTCCTGGTTGACCGCGCTGCCCCGGATCACGGCCAGCACCCGGTGGCCGAGCCGCCGGGCGTCGGACAGCCGCTCCACGAGCAGCAGTCCCGCGCCCTCCGACCAGCCGGTGCCGTCGGCGGCGGCGGCGAAGGAGCGGCAGCGGCCGCTGGGCGACAGGCCGCGCTGGCGGCTGAACTCGACGAAGGTGCCCGGCGTGGACATCACCATGACCCCGCCGGCCAGGGCCATGGTGCACTCGTCGTTGCGCAGGGCCTGCGCGGCCAGGTGCAGCGCGACCAGCGACGACGAGCAGGCGGTGTCCAGGGTGACGGCCGGGCCGGTGAGCCCGAGCTGGTAGGCGATGCGCCCGGACGCGACGCTGGAGGTGTTGCCGGTGAGCAGGTGCCCGGCGACGGCTTCGCCCGCCTCGTGCATGCGCGGCCCGTACGCCTGGTCGGTCGCGCCGACGAACACGCCGACCCGCTCGCCGCGTACCCGGCCGGGGTCGATCCCGGCGCGCTCGAACACCTCCCACGCGGTCTCCAGCAGCAGCCGCTGCTGCGGGTCCATGCCCAGCGCCTCGCGCGGCGAGATGCCGAAGAAGGTCGCGTCGAACTCGGCGGCGTCGTGCAGGAAGCCGCCCTCGCGGGCGTACGTCTTGCCGATCGCGTCGGGGTCGGCGTCGAACAGCCCGGCGAGGTCCCAGTCGCGGTCGGCCGGGAACGGCCCGATCGCGTCGCCACCGGCCGCGACGAGGTCCCACAGCTGCTCCGGGGAGTCGACCTCGCCCGGGAAACGGCAGGCCATGCCAACGATCGCGATCGGTTCGCGGCGTCGCTGCTCGATCTCGCGCAGCCGTCGCCGCGCGTCGCGGGCGTCGGCGACCGCGCGCTTGAGGTATTCGCGAAGCTTGTCCTCGTCTGCCATCTCTCAGCTCCGATGTGCTCAGCTCAGCTGGTCGACGAGCGCGAACAGCTCGTCGTCGGTCGCGGCGTCCAGGTCGTCGTCGGTCTGCGGGGCGTCGGCGGTGGCGCAGAGCGCGAGCAGTTCCTGCAGGCGTCCGGCGATCCGGTCCGGGGCGGCGCCCTCGCCGAGCGAGGAGCGCAGCAGCGCGCCGATGCGGTCCAGGTCGGCGAGCACGGCCGCGTCGGCGGCGATCTCGCCGAGGGTGAACTGCTCGCGCAGGAAGGCCGCGATCTCCTCGGCGGTCGGGTGGTCGAAGACCAGGGTGGTGGGCAGCCGCAGGCCGGTCGCGGCGTTGAGCCGGTTGCGCAGCTCGACGGCGGTCAGCGAGTCGAACCCGAGTTCCTTGAGCGCCCGGTCGGCGGCGACGGTGTCGCGTCCGGCGTGGCCGAGCACCGTGGCGACCTGGGTGCGTACGAGGTCGACGAGGGTGCGGCGGCGGTCGGGTTCGGTGAGGGCGGCCAGCCGGTCGGCCAGCGATCCGCCCGGCGCGGCGGCTTGGCCCGCGGCCGTGCGCCGGGTGGCGACGGCGACCAGCCCGCGCAGCAGTGCCGGGAGACTCTCCCCCTGGGTGCGCAGGGCCGCCGCGTCGAGGCGGGTCGGCACGGCGGCGGGCCGGCCGAGGGCGAGCGCGGCGTCGAACGCGGCCATGCCCTCGGTGCTCGACAGCGGCAGCAGGCCGCTGCGGGCCATCCGGCGCAGGTCGACCTCGTCGAGGTGCCCGGTCATGCCGCTGGCCTGCGCCCACAGGCCCCAGGCCAGGGACACCGCGGGCAGCCCGAGGTCGCGGCGGTGCGCGGCGAGCGCGTCCAGGAACGCGTTCGCGGCGGCGTAGTCGGCCTGCCCGGCCTGGCCGAGCAGCCCGGCGAAGGAGGAGTACAGCACGAACATCGACAGGTCCGCGGCGCGGGTGAGGTCGTGCAGGTGCCAGGCGGCGTCGGCCTTGGGGCGCAGCACGTTCTCGAACTGCTCCCGGTTCATGGTCGCCACGACGCCGTCGTCGAGCACGCCCGCCGTGTGCACGACCCCGGTCAGCGGGTGCGCCGCGGGGATCGCGGCCAGCAGCTCGGCCAGGGCCGCGCGGTCGGCGACATCGCAGGCGGCGACGGTGACGTGCGCGCCGAGGCCGGTCAGCTCGTCACGCAACTCGGCCGCGCCGGGGGCGTCGGGGCCGCGCCTGCTGACCAGCAGCAGCCGGCGGGCGCCGTACTCGGTGACGAGGTGGCGGGCGGCCAGCGCGCCGAGGGTGCCGGTCGCGCCGGTGATCAGGACGGTGCCGTCGGGGTCGAGCGGCCGGGGCACGGTCAGCACGACCTTGCCGGTGCCGCGCGCCTGGGACAGGAAGCGGAACGCCTCGACGGCGTGCCGGACGTCCCAGGTGGTCACCGGCAGCGGCTGGAGGACACCCTGCTCGAACAGGGCCAGCACCTCGACGAGGATCTGCCGCATCCGCTCGGGCATCGCCCCGGGGGTGCCGGGTTCGGTGCTGGCGAGCGCGGTGAGGTCGTACACCCGGTAGGTCACGCCGGGGTGTGCGGCCTCGACCTGCGCGGTGTCGCGGATGTCGGTCTTGCCCATCTCCAGGAAGCGGCCGCCGTCGCCGAGCAACCGCAGCGACGTGTCGATGAACTCGTCGGCCAGCGAGTTGAGCACGACGTCGACGCCCCGGCCGCCGGTGACGGCGCGGATCCGGTCGCCGAAGTCGAGGGTGCGCGAGTGGGCGATGTGGTCGTCGTCGAGGCCGAGGGCGCGCAGCGTGTTCCACTTGCCGGGGCTGGCGGTGCCGAACACCTCCGCGCCCAGGTGCCGGGCGAGCTGCACCGCGGCGATGCCGACGCCACCGGCCGCGGCGTGGATCAGCACCTTCTCCCCTGGCCGCACCCGGCCCAGGTCGACCAGGCCGTAGTACGCGGTGAGGAACACCACCGGCACCGACGCGGCCTGTGCGAAGCCCCAGCCGTCGGGCATCCGGGCCAGCAGTCGCCGGTCGGCGACCGCGAGCGGCGCGAACGCGCCAGGGAAGTAGCCGGTCACCCGGTCGCCGACGGCCAGGTCGGTGACGCCGGGGCCGACCTCGACGACCACACCCGCGCCCTCCGCGCCCATCACCGCGTGCCGCTGGTCGACCATGCCCAGTCCGATGAGCACGTCGCGGAAGTTGAGGCCACCGGCCCGCACGGAGACCCGCACCGTGCCTTCGGCCAGCGGTTCCAGCACCTCCGGCGCGGGTACGAACCGCAGGTTCTCCAGGGTGCCGCCGTCGACGATCAGCTTGTAGGCGGGGCTGTCCTCGGGCACCGGCAGCACGTCGCCGGGGTTCGGCCGGGTGAGCCGGGGCGCGAGGGCAGTGCCGTCACGCAGCAGCAGCTGCGGCTCGCCCGTGGCGAGCGCACCGGTGAGCAGGCGCGGCGTTCCGGGCAGGTCGTCGAGATCGACGAGCACGAACCGGTCCGGGTTCTCGGTCTGCGCGGTGCGGACCAGGCCCCACACGGCCGCGTGCGGCAGGTCGCCGACGCGCTCGCCCGCCCGCGCCATCGCGCGCCGGGTGACCACGGCCAGCCGGGACCGGGCGAAACGCTCATCGGCCAGCCACGCCTGCACCAGGTCGAGCACACCGTAGGCGGCGTCGCGCACGGCCACGGGCATGTCGCCAGGGGTCGGTGCGGCGGCGCAGCACAGCACCACGTCCGGAGCGGGCCGGCCCGTGTCCAGGGCCGCGCCGAGGGCCGCCAGGTCCGCGTGCACGGCTGCGGGCCGCAGACCGAGAAGATCAGGACCAATCATCGGGTACGCCGCGGCGGCGTGCTCGTCCACCGGAACTGTGATCCAGTCGAGTTCGTACAGTGCGCCGCCGTTCGCGGCACCTGTCAGCACCTGACGGGTCAGCGGGCGCAGGGTCAGCTCGTCGACGGTGGCGACGACCGCGCCGGTGGTGTCGGCGAGCAGCAGCCGCGCGGTCGCGCCCTGCTCGTCCTCGCTGATGCTCAGGCGCACCCGCAGCTCGGTGGCCCCGGCCGCGTACACGGTCAGGCCGGTCCAGGCGAACGGCAGCAGCGGCCGCCCGCCGCCCGCCACGCCCGGCAGCAGCGGGTGCAGCGCGGCGTCGAGCAGGGCCGGGTGCAGCGTGAACCGGTCCGCGTCGGCGCGGTGGTCCTCGGGCAGCGCGACCTCGGCGAGCACGTCGCCGCCGTCGGTCCACACCCGGCGCAGGCCGGTGAACGCGCCCTGGTACTGGTATCCGTGCTCGGCGAGCCGCTCGTAGACGCCGTCCAGGTCGACCTCGACCGCACCCGGCGGCGGCCACGCGCCCGGCCCGGCCGGTGCCGCCGGGGCCGCCTGGGTGAGCACCCCGCTGGCGTGGCGGGTCCACTCCTGCTCGCCGTCACGGCGCGCGTGCACGGCCAGCTCCCGGCGGTCGCCGGACCCGGTGACGGTGATCTGCACCTGCACGCCGCCGGACGCGGGCAGCAGCAGCGGCGACCAGAGCGTCAGATCTTCGACGTGCGGGCAGCCGACCTGGTCACCGGCCCGCACGGCCAGTTCGGCGAACGCGGCCCCGGGCAGCAGCGCGGTGTCGTACACGGCGTGCCCGGCCAGCCACGGCTGCGCCCGCAGCCCGATCCGGCCGGTCAGCACGGCGTCGCCGCCGGCGAGCTCGACGGCCGCGCCGAGCAGCGGGTGCGCGGCGTCGGCCAGCCCGACCGAGGCCATGTCCCCGGTGCCGGTGGCCGCGCGCAGCCAGAATCGCTGCCGCTGGAACGCGTACGCGGGCAGGTCCACCCGCCGCGCGCCGGTCCCGAACGCAGGTGTCCAGTCGACCGGCACGCCGGCCGTGTGCAGCCGCGCCGCGCTGGTCAGGAATTGGTCCAGCCCGCCCTGCTGGCGGCGCAGCGAGCCGACGGCGACGATGCGCTCCCCGGCCGCCTCGGCGGTCTCCTCGACGCCCACGAGGAGCACCGGGTGCGGGCTCATCTCGGCGAAGACCCGGTGCCGGGTGGCGAGCAGCCCGCGCACGGACTCCTCCAGCCGGACCGTCCGGCGCAGGTTGCGATACCAGTAGCCCGCGTCCAGCTCGGTGGTGTCCAGCAGGCTCGCGGTGACCGTCGAGAAGAACGGCACCTGCGCGGTGCGCGGGCGCACCGGTGCCAGCAGCTCCCGCAGACGCTGCTCGATGCGTTCGACGTGTGCGGAGTGCGAGGCGTAGTCGACGGGGACCAGCCGGGCGCGTACGCCGTCGGCGACGAGCTGGGCGTGCAGCTCGTGCAGCGGGCCGACCTCACCGGAGACCACCGTCGAGGCGGGGCCGTTGACGGCCGCCACGGAGATCGACTGCTGCCACGGCGCGAGCAGGTCCTGCACGGCGGCCAGGCTCAGCGGCACCGACATCATGCCGCCCTGTCCGGCGATCGCGCCGATGGCCTGGCTGCGCAGCGCGACGACCCGGGCGGCGTCGTCAAGGGTGAGCGCCCCGGCAACGTGCGCCGCGGCGATCTCACCCTGCGAATGCCCGACCACGGCCGCGGGCTGCACGCCGTACGAGCGCCACAGCGCGGCCAGCGACACCATCATCGCGAACAGCACCGGCTGCACGACGTCGACGCGCTCCAGCGACGGCGCGCCCGCGACCCCGCGCAGCACGTCGAGCAGCGACCAGTCGACGTACGCGGACAGGGCCCGGTCGCAGTCGGCGATGCTGCGGGCGAAGACCGGGGACTCGTCGAGCAGCCGCTGCGCCATCTCGTCCCACTGCGCGCCCTGGCCAGGGAAGACGAACACGACCCGGTCCGTGCCGGGCAGGACGTCGCCGGTGACGACGCGCGGATCGTCCTGCTGCTCGGCGAGCGCGGTCAGCCCGGCGGCGAGCTGCTCGGCGTCGGCGGCGAGCACGACGGCCCGCTGGTCGAACCGGGCCCGGCCGGTGAGCGCGGACCAGCCGAGGTCGGGCAGCGCGACCGGCTCGGCGAGCACCGCGTCGCGCAGCCGCGCCGCCTGCGCCCGCAGCGCGGGGTCCGTCCGCCCGGACAGGACGATCGGCACCGGCGCTGGCACGGCTCCGGCCGTCGGCTCGGCACCCGGCCGCTCGGCGGGCAGGTCCGCGCCGGGGACCTGTTCGATGATGACGTGGGCGTTGGTGCCGCTGATGCCGAACGACGACACCGCCGCGCGGCGCGGCCGGTCGAGGTCGGGCCAGGTCTGCGCCTCGGTGAGCAGTTCGACCGCGCCCGCCGACCAGTCCACGAACGGCGACGGCTCGGCGGCGTGCAGGGTGGCGGGCATGACGCCGTGCCGCAGCGCCTGCACCACCTTGATCACACCGCCCACCCCGGCGGCGGCTTGGGCGTGGCCGATGTTCGACTTCAGCGACCCCAGCCGCAGCGGCCGGTCACCGGGCCGGTCCTGCCCGTACGTGGCCAGTAGCGCCTCGGCCTCGATCGGGTCGCCGAGCTTCGTGCCGGTGCCGTGCGCCTCGACCAGGTCCACGTCCGAGGTGGACAGTCCCGCCGAGGCGAGCGCCTGCCGGATGACCCGCTGCTGCGAGGGGCCGTTGGGTGCGGTGAGCCCGTTGGAGGCCCCGTCCTGGTTGACCGCCGAGCCGCGTACCACCGCGAGGACCTGGTGTCCCCGCCGCCGCGCGTCCGACAGCCGCTCCACCAGCAGCATGCCGACGCCCTCGGCCCATCCGGTGCCGTCGGCCCGCGCCGAGAACGCCTTGCAGCGCCCGTCCGGCGACAGGCCGCGCTGGCGGCTGAACTCCACGAACGTGCCCGGCGACGACATGACCGTCACGCCGCCGGCCAGCGCCAGGTCGCACTCGCCGCTGCGCAGCGCCTGGACCGCGAGGTGCAGCGCCACCAGCGACGACGAGCAGGCCGTGTCCACGGTGACGGCGGGGCCGACCAGGCCGAACTGGTACGCCAGCCGGCCCGACAGCACGCTGCCGGTGTTGCCGGTGAGCAGGATGCCCTCCAGCTCCTCGGGCATCTGGTGCACCGGCGGGGCGTAGTCGTGGTACATCAGCCCGGCGAAGACGCCGGTCTGGCTGCCGCGCACCGTCGCCGGGTCGATGCCCGCGCTCTCGAACGTCTCCCACACGGTCTCCAGCAGCAGCCGCTGCTGCGGGTCCATGGCCAGCGCTTCGCGCGGGGAGATGCCGAAGAACTCGGCATCGAACTCGTCGGCCTCGTGCAGGAATCCGCCCTCACGCACGTAGGTGCGGCCGGGGCGCTCCGGGTCGGGGTCGAAGATGTCGTCCGGCCAGCCCCGGTTCACCGGAAAGCCGGAGATCGCGTCGCGGCCGTCGGCGACCAGCCGCCACAGGTCGGCGGGCGAGGCCACCCCGCCCGGGTACCGGCAGGCCATGCCGACGATCACGATCGGGTCGCCGGAGACGGCGGCGGTCGGCGCGGCCTGCCGCGCGGCGGTGCCGCCGGACAGCTCGCCGGCGACGTAGCCGATCAGCTCGTGCGCGGACGGGTAGTCGAAGACCAGGGTCGTCGGCAGGTGCAGCCCGGTCGCGGCGGCGAGCCGGTTGCGCAGCTCGATCGAGGTCAGCGAGTCGAAGCCCAGCTCCCGGAACGCCCGCGCCGGGTCGATCGAGCCGGGGTCGGTGCGGCCGAGCACCGCGGCGACCTCGCCGAGCACCAGGTCGGCGAGCGCACGGGCGCGTTCGGGCTCGGGCAGTGCGGCCAGCCGCCGGGCCGCGGCCTGCCCGTCGCCGTCGCGGCCCCGGCGGGCCCGCACCGGCACCAGGGCGCGCAGCAGTCCCGGCACGCTCACGCCCGGCCGGCGCAGCGCGGCTGCGTCGAAGCGCAGCGGTGCCAGGTGCGGCCGGTCGTCGTGCCAGGCCTGGTCGAACAGCGCCAGACCGGGCGCGTGGGCCAGCGGCAGCACCCCGTTCGCGGCCATCCGGGCAAGGTCGGCAGCGCCGAGCGCGTCGGCCATGCCGCCAGACTGCTCCCACAGGCCCCAGCTCAGCGAGGTCGCGGGCAGTCCCGCGTGGTGGCGCTGTGCGGCCAGCTCGTCGAGAAACGTGTTCGCGGCGGCGTAGGAGGCCTGACCGGCCGCGCCGATGAGCCCGGAGATCGACGAGTACAGCACGAACCGGGTGACGCCCAGGTCGCGGGTGAGTTCGTGCAGGTGCCAGGCGGCGTCCACCTTGGCCCGCAGCACGGTGTCGAGGCGCTGCGGGGTGAGTGCGCCGAGCACGCCGTCGTCGAGCACCCCGGCCGCGTGGATCACCGCGGTCAGCGGGGCGTTGGCGGCGATCCCGGCCAGCACCTGCGCGAGCGCGTCCCGGTCGGCGGTGTCGCAGCCGACGATCCGGGTGCTCGCGCCGAGCGCGGTCAGGTCGTCGGCCAGCTCGGCCGCGCCGGGGGCGGCGAGGCCGCGGCGGCTGAGCAGCAACAGGTTGCGTACGCCGTGCTCGCGGGCCAGGTGGCGGGCCAGCAGGCCGCCGAGTGCGCCGCTCGCGCCGGTGATCAGGACGGTGCCGGCCGGGTCGGGGGCGGCCGTCGGGGCGGTACCCGGCGCGGCCCGCACCAGGCGCGGCGCGCTCACCCCGTCCCGGGTCAGCAGCAGCTCGGTCTCCCCCGTGGCCAGCGCCTCGGGCAGCCGCCCCGCGTGGTCGCCGTCGGTGACGACCAGCGTGAACCGGCCCGGGTGCTCGGTGGCGGCGGTGCGGATCAGGCCGCGTACGCCCGACAGCCGCAGCGCGTCGGCGGAGTCGAGCAGCACCGCCAACCGCAATCCGCGGGGATCGACTGTCCACTGCTGCACGACGGCGAGCGTGTCCGCGACGGCGGCCTTCGCCGCGCTCGCGGGATCGGCCTCCTGATCGGCCGTGACCCGGTAGAGCACCGTGTCGGCGGGCCTGGCCGGATCGGCGAGGTACTCGTCCCGGCCGGTGATCACCGCTGCGGCCGCCGGGTCGGTGGTGACCGTGACCGGCGCGATCGTGTACATCGCGCCCAGCGACGGGTCCGCCGCGTCGCCGGTGACGGGACGCCAGCGCAGCTCGTCGACGGTGGCGACGGGCAGGCCGTGGGCGTCGGCGGCGTGCAGGCGCACCGTGTCAGGGCCGGTCCAGGTGTACGCGACCCGCAGCGCGCCCGCCCCGGGGGCGTGCACGCGGACCCCGGAGAACGTGAACGGCAGCGCGGCCGGACGGTCGTCGCCGGTCACCCCGGGCAGCAGCGGGTGCAGGGCGGCGTCGAGCAGCGCGGGGTGCAGCAGGTAGGAGGCCGCGTTCGGCTGCTGCGACGCGGGCAGGGCCACCTCGGCGAAGACGTCGCCGGCGCGCCGCCACACCCGGCGCAGGCCCTGGAAGGCGTCGCCGTAGCCGTAGCCGTGCTCGGTCAGGCGGTCGTACACGTCGTCGAGGTCGATCTCCTGTGCCTCTGCAGGTGGCCAGGCGTCCCCGCGCACCGTCGGCACGTCGTCGGAGGAGGCAATCAGCACACCCTCGGCGTGGCGGACCCAGGGCAGGTCCGGCCCGTCCGGTCGGGAGTAGACGGCGAACTCGCGCCGCTCGTCCTCCGGCCGCCCCGCGACGGCGAGCTGCAGCAGCACCGCACCCCGCTCGGGCAGGACCAGCGGCGCGACGATCGTCAGTTCCTGCACGACAGGGCAGCCGGCCTGCTCCCCCGCCCAGAGCGCCAGCTCCGCGTACGCCGTGCCCGGCAGCAGCGCGGCGCCCCGGATCTCATGGTCGGCCAGCCAGCCGTGGCTCCGCCGGGACAGCCGCCCCGTGACGACGAGCCCGTCACCGGCGGCCAGCTCGACACTCGCGCCTAGCAGCGGGTGCCGCGCGGCCCCGAGCCCCGCCGCGGTGAGCCCCGACCCCGCCCGGCTGTCGGTGTACCAGAAGCCCTGCCGCTGGAAGGCGTACGTCGGCAGGTCCACCCGGCCGCCGCCGGTCGTGGCCAGCAGCGCCCGCCAGTCGACCTCGACGCCCCGGGTGAAGATGGTGCCGAGCGCGGTGAGCAGCTCGCGTGCCTCGTCGCGGTCGCGCCGTTGGACGGCGACCGCCATCGTGTCCGCCTGCAGGGACTCCGCCGCCATCGCGGTGAGCACGGCGTCCGGCCCGATCTCCAGCAGCGTCGACGCACCCTCCCGGACCAGTGTGCCGACCGCGTCGGCGAACAGGACCGGACGCCGCACGTGGTCGACCCAGTAACCCGGCCGGGACAGCTCATCGGCACCGACCAGCGCACCGGTCACCGAGGACACGAACGGCACCGTCGGAGCCTCGAACCGCAACCCTGACACGACCTGCTCGAACTCGGCGAGCATCGGCTCCATCAGCGGCGAGTGGAACGCGTGGCTGACCGCCAGCCTGCGACCGTCCACGCCCAGCGCCGCCATGACCGCATCCACGGCCCGCTCATCACCGGATACGACCACCGACGCCGGGCCGTTGACCGCCGCGATACCGACCCGGCCCGCGAACGGCTCCCCCAGCCCGGCCAGCGCAGCCGTGACCTGCTCACGCGAAGCGCGCACCGCCACCATCGACCCGCCCGAGGGCAGTGCCTGCATCAACCGGCCCCGCGCCGCGACCAGCGTCGCCGCATCCGCCAGCGACAACACCCCGGCCACATGCGCAGCCGCGATCTCACCGATCGAATGCCCCGCCACGAACCCCGGCGTCACACCCAGCGACTCCACCAGGCGGAACAGCGCCACTTCCACCGCGAACAGCGCGGGCTGCGTCAACCCCGTCTGCTCCAGACCGTCCCCGGACGCGATCGCGTCCCGCAACGACCGGCCCAGCAACGGGTCAAGGACCGCGCACACCTCGTCGAACGCCGCCGCATACACCGGGAACGCCTCATAAAGGCCGAGTCCCATGCCCGCCCGCTGCGCACCCTGACCCGTGAACAGCAGCGCGAGCGCGCCCCTGCCCACCGCACCACCGGCGGTGCCGGCCGCGACCGCTTGCAGGCCGGACAGCAACTCGTCACGATCCCCGCCGACGACCACCGCACGGTGCTCGAACACGGTCCGGGTGAAGGCGAGCGACCACGCCAGGTCCGTGAGATCGGGCGACCCGGCCGCGACGTGATCGTGGAGGGCGAGTGCCTGGGCCCGCAGTGCCTCGGTGCTGTGACCGCTGACGAGGATCGGGGCGATGGGGAGACCGGCGGGACGTACGTCGGCGGGCTGCTCGTCCTGCGCGGCCTGCTCGATGATGACGTGCGCGTTCGTGCCGCTGATCCCGAAGGACGACACCGCCGCCCGGCGGGGCCGATCCAGTTCAGGCCACTGCTTCGCCTCGGTCAGCAGCTCGACCGCACCCGCCGACCAGTCCACGAACGGCGACGGGTTGGACGCGTGCAGCGTGCGCGGCATGACCCCGTGCCGCAGCGCCTGCACCACCTTGATCACACCACTGACACCGGCGGCGGCTTGCGCGTGGCCGATGTTCGACTTCAACGACCCCAGCCGCACCGGGCGGTCTTCAGCCCGGCCCTGCCCGTAGGTGGCCAGCAGCGCTTCGGCTTCGATCGGGTCGCCAAGCCTCGTGCCGGTGCCGTGTGCCTCGACGAGATCCACGTCCGCCGACGACAATCCGGCCGAGGACAGCGCCTGCCGGATCACCCGCTGCTGCGAAGGGCCGTTCGGCGCGGTCAACCCGTTCGACGCACCGTCCTGGTTCACCGCCGAACCGCGAACCACCGCCAGCACCCGGTGTCCCAGCCGCCGCGCATCCGACAGCCGCTCCACCAGCAGCATCCCCGCACCCTCGGCCCAACCGGTGCCGTCGGCCTCCGCCGCGAACGCCTTGCACCGCCCGTCCGGCGACAGCCCGCGCTGGCGGCTGAACTCCAGGAACATGCCGGGGGTGGACATGACGGCGGCACCGCCGGCCAGCGCCATCGAGCACTCGCCGCGGCGGACCGCCTGGACGGCGAGGTGCAGCGCCACCAGCGACGACGAGCACGCGGTGTCCACCGTCAGCGCCGGGCCGACCAGTCCCAGCTGATACGCGATGCGGCCGGACAGGATGCTGGGGGTCGCGCCGGTGAGCACGTAACCCTCCACGGACTCGGCCGCGTCGTGCATGCGCGGCCCGTAGTCCAGTGGCGACGCGCCGACGAACACTCCGACCGCGTTGCCGTGCAGTGTGGTGGGGTCGATGCCGGCCTGCTCGACGGTCTCCCAGGCGGTCTCCAGCAGCAGCCGCTGCTGCGGGTCCATCGCCAGGGCCTCGCGCGGCGAGATGCCGAAGAACTCGGCGTCGAACCGGTCGGCGTCGTGCAGGAAACCGCCCTGCCGGGTCTGCACCGTGCCGGTCGCCGCCGGGTCAGGGTCGAACAGCGCGTCGAGGTCCCAGCCCCGGCCCTGCGGGAACTCCGAGACCGCGTCGGTCCCGGTGTACACGAGCTGCCACAGTTCGTCGGCGGAGGTGACGCCGCCGGGCAGCCGGCAGGCCATGCCGACGATCGCGACGGGCTCGTCCGAGGCGTCGGCGAACCCGGGTTCGGCGTCTGCCGCACCGTCGGCGAGGAAGTCGATCAGCGTCTGGACGGTCGGGTAGTCGAACAGCAGGCTGCCGGGCAGCGGCCGCCCGAGCGCGGCGGCCAGGGCGTCGCGCAGCTCGACCGCGCCGAGCGAATCGAACCCGAGTTCCTTGAACGGAGCCCGCAGCGGGATCGCGGCCGGGTCGGTGTGCCCGAGGACAGCGGCCACGTGCGCGAGGACCAGCCCGGTGACCGCCGCGCGGTCAGGAGCAACCGCATCCGGCACCGCATCCGCCGGGACCGGTGCCCCGACCGTGGGCACCCGCGCGAGATGTGCAGCGCCGCTCGGCCCTTCCAGCGAGCTGGGCGCGGCAGTCGCCACCGACCGGGAACGCGGCCTTGCGGTCGGCGTCGGCCCCTGAACTGATGCGGTGACGGTATCGAGCCAGTGGCGCTCGCGTTGGAAGGCGTAGGTGGGCAGCGGGACCCCGCGGGCCCCGGGATAGATCCGGTCCCAGTCGAGTTCGACGCCGCGTACGTGCAGCCGGGCGAGCGCGGTGGCCACGCTCACGGGCTCGTCTCGCCCGGCGCGCAGGGCCGGGATCGCGACGGTGTCGGAGGCGTCGGGCAGGCAGTCGGCGGCCATCGCGGCGAGCACCCCGTCCGGGCCGCATTCGAGCAGCGTGGTCGCGCCTTCGCCGACCAGGGTGCGGACGGCGTCGGCGAACCTGACGGCCTGACGCACCTGGCCGGTCCAGTAGTCCGGGTCCGACAGCTCCGCGGCGGAGGCGAGGTCGCCGGTGACCGTGGAGACCAGCGGAATCTGCGGCTCGGCGAACGCGAGCCCGGCCACGACGTCCCGGAACCCGTCCAGCATCGGGTCCATCAGCGGCGAGTGGAAGGCATGGCTGACGGTGAGGCGGCGGGTCTTGCGGCCGCGCTCGCGCAGCTCACGGCAGGCGGCTTCGACCTGCTCGTCGGCTCCGGACAGCACGACGGCGCGGGGGCCGTTGACGGCGGCCACGGCGAGCGGCCCGGCGGACTCGGCCAGCAGCTCGCGGACCTCGTCCTCATCGGCCTGGACGGCGGCCATCGCGCCACCGGCGGGCAGGGCCTGCATGAGCCGGCCGCGGGCGGCGACGAGCGTCGCGGCGTCGGCCAGGGACAGTACCCCGGCCACGTGCGCGGCGGTGATCTCGCCGATCGAGTGCCCGCTCACCAGCGCGGGCACCACGCCCCAGGACTCGACAAGGCGGTACAGCGCGACCTCGACAGCGAACAGGGCGGGCTGGGTGAAGCCGGTGTCGTCGAGCCCGTCGCCGGACTCGATCACCGAGCGCAGCGGCCGGGGCAGGTGCGGGTCGAGGGCGGCGCAGGCGGCGTCGAACGCGGCAGCGTACGCCGGGTACGCCGCGTACAGCTGCAGGCCCATGCCGAGCCGCTGCGCGCCCTGGCCGGTGAACAGGACGGCGAGTCTGCCGCCGACGGATTGGCCGGTGTGGACCTGCCCGGAGGGGGTGCCCGCGGCCAGCGCCGCCAACCCGGCGCGCAGCTCGTCGGGGGTGGAGCCGACGACGACGGCGCGGTGCTCGAACGCGGTGCGTGTGGCGGCCAGCGACCAGCCGACGTCGGCGACGCCCTCGGGCGCGAGTTCGGCCAGCGCGCGGGCCTGATCACGCAGGCCGGGCGCGGTGCGCGCGGACAGCGGCCACACGCCGACCGGCGCGTGCACGGTGGTCGGAGTGGCCGGGATCGCGGGCGGCTCGCTGAGCACGAGGTGGCAGTTGGTGCCGCCCATGCCGAAGCCGCTGACCCCGGCCAGGAGCGCCTCGTCCGGGCGGGGCCAGGCCGACAGCTCGCGCGCGACGGACAGGCGCAGCTCGTCGAGCGGGATCGCCGGGTTCGGGGTCTCGTAGTTGAGGCTGGCCGGGATCTTCCGGTGGTGCAGCGCGAGCGCGGCCTTGATCAGGCCCGTCACGCCGGCCGCGCCCTCCAGGTGTCCCACGTTGGTCTTGACCGAGCCGACGAGCAGCGGCCGGCTCGGGTCGCGGTCCGCGCCGAGGACCGCGCCGAGCGCGGCGGCCTCGATCGGGTCGCCGACCCGGGTGCCGGTGCCGTGCAGTTCGACGTACTGGACCTGGGCGGGGTCGACACCGGCCGCGGCGTACGCGTCGCGGAGCACCGCGCGCTGCCCGTCGGCGCTGGGGGTGGTCAGGGTCTCGCCGACGCCGTTGTTGACCGCGCCGCCGCGGATGACGCAGTAGATCGTGTCGCCGTCGGCCAGCGCCGCGGCCAGGGGTTTGAGCAGCACCGCGCCACCGCCCTCGCCGCGTACGTAGCCGTTGGCGCGGGCGTCGAAGGTGTGGCAGCGGCCGTCGGGCGACAGCCCGCCCCACTTGCTGGAGATGATCGAGGTTTCGGGCAGCAGGCTCAGGTTCACCCCGCCCGCGATGGCCGTGTCGGACTCGCCCCGGCGCAGGCTCTCGCAGGCCAGGTGCACGGCGACCAGCGACGAGGACTGTCCGCTGTCCACGGTGAGGCTGGGGCCGTGCACGCCGAGGAAGTGCGACAGCCGGCTGGACAGAACACTTCGCTGCACGCCGGGCGCGGTGTGCTGGGAGGCGGTGGGCACGCCGTCGCGGTAGACGAGCCGGGCGTAGTCGTCCCAGATCGAGCCGACGAACACGGCCAGGCGGGTGCCGCGCACCGAGGCGGGCAGCACGCCCGCGTCCTCCAGCGCCTCCCACCCGAGTTCGAGCACGAGGCGCTGCTGCGGGTCCATCGCCGCGGCCTCGCGGGGCGAGATGTGGAAGAACGCCGCGTCGAACCGGTCGACGCCGTCCAGGAAGGATCCCCATTTCGAGGTCATCCGGCCGGGTGACGACGGGTCGGGATCGTACGCCGCCGCCGCATCCCAGCGCTCGGCCGGGACCTCGGTGACGGTCTGTCCGCCGCTACGCAGCAGCCGCCAGAAATCGCGTCCGGACGCGACGCCCGGCAGCCGGACCGACATGCCCACCACTGCGATCGAGTGCGCGTGCCCCGCGTCGGGATCAACAGTATGAGTCATTCTCCCCGCCCCACCATGAACAGCGATGCCGAACCCGTGACACCGAGATGTCTATTGAGACACAGCAATGGCAATAGGCTGTCCGCGAAACGGCCGCGAGGACAACCCCTACAAATCCCCTAATGCGCATAGGGGTATCCGTTGTTACGCTCCCGGATATCTCATTCCCGTCCCCGGTGATGTGCCGTGGGCGCGGTATTCCGCCGCGGGCGCCCAGCTTTGGCCGTCCACATCCTCCGGAGCGTCACGTCATGGACCTTGGCCTGAAGAACAAGGTGGCCGTCGTCACCGGTGCCAGCTCGGGCGTCGGCCGCGCCACCGCCCTGGCCCTGGCGGCCGCCGGCGCGCGCGTGCTCGGCACCTACCACAGCAACCCGAACGGCACCAAGGAGCTGCTGGAGCAGGCCGAACGCGCGGGCACCGAGGCCCTCGCGACCCGGCTGGACCTGGCCGACGCCGGCTCGATCCAGGCGGCGGTCGACACCGCGGCCGGGCGCTGGGGCGCGGTGCACATCCTGGTCAACAACGCGGTGGCGCTGCCGCCGTTCCCGGCGCACGGCGAGCTGTTCGAGCAGGCCCCGCCGCAGCGGTTCGTGGACTCGCTGACCAGCAACCTCACCGGGCCCTACCTGCTGAGCCGGGCGGTGGTCGGGCACATGCGGGCCGCGGGCTGGGGGCGCATCGTGCACGTGTCGTCCACGTTCGCCGAGGACGGCTTCCCGGGGCGGGCGCCGTACGCGGCCGCGAAGTCGGGCCTGCACGGCCTGACCAAGGTCATGTCCCGGGAGCTGGCCCGTGCCGGCATCTACACCAACGTGGTGGTGCCCGGCTTCATCCCGGCCGACGGCCAGCCGCAGTCGCTGATCCAGTACGCGTCGGCCGCCGCCGCGACCAAGCGCACCACCTCCGCGCAGGACGTGGCCAACACGATCGCGTTCCTGTGCTCGGCCGCGAACTCCAACATCACCGGCCAGGTGGTCCGGGTCGACGGCCACTTCCTCACCCCCGCGCCCTGATCCCACTGCCTGCCCTGGAGGGCCGATTCGCCATGAACGAAGAGAACGAGTCCGGGGGGCTGCCCGAGCTGCCGATGAACCGCGAGTGCCCGTACCACCCCCCTGCGGCGTACGAGGACCTGCGGGCGATCGGGCCGGTGACGCGGGTGCGCCAGTTCGACGGCCGTCCGGTGTGGGCGGTGACGGGCCACCTGGAGACCCGTGAGCTGCTGTCCAGCCCGCACATGTCGGTGGACCGGTTCCACCCGAACTTCCCGATGCCGATCCCGGCGCTGACGCAGCTGCAGAGTTCGCGTACGCCCGCGATCGGGGCCCTGATCCGCACGGACCCGCCGGAGCACACCCGGCAGCGCAAGGACATCCTGCCGAGCTTCACCCTGAAGAAGATCGGCGTGCTGCGGCCGCGCATCGAGCAGATCTGCGCGGACCGCCTCGACGCGATCACGGCCAAGGGACCGGTCGTCGACCTGGTCGAGGAGTACACCAAACCCGCCGTGGCGATGGTGCTGTCGCAGCTGCTCGGCGTCCCGTTCGCCGACCGGGAGTACTTCGAGGACCTCACCTACCGCCGGTTCGATCCGGCGCAGGTGGTGGACGCGCTGGCCGACCTGACCGACTACCTGTCGCGGCTGCTGCGGGCCAAGGAGACCGACCCGGGCGACGGACTGCTCGACGACCTGGTGGCCAAGGTCCTCGCCGGTGAGCTGGACCGCGACGAGCTGGTCAAGTACGCGCTGGTGCTGGTGATCGCCGGGCAGGAGACCACGGCGAACACCATCGCGCTGAGCGTGCTGACCCTGCTGGAGCACCCGGACCAGCTGGCGCTGCTGCTCGACGACCCGTCGCTGTGGCCGAACGCGGTCGAGGAGCTGCTGCGCTTCCTGGCCATCACCGGCGGCCTGTCCCGGGTCGCGACCGCCGACATCCAGCTGGGCGACCTGACCATCGCCGACGGCGACGGACTGATCTTCCTCAACCCGGGGGCCAACCGGGACGAGGCCCAGTTCGAGCGGCCCAACGAACTCGACGTGCGGCGCACCGTGCGCAACCACCTGACCTTCGGTTTCGGCATCCACCAGTGCATCGGGCAGAACCTGGCCCGGGTCGAGGTGGAGATCGCGCTGCGGGCGCTGTTCACCCGCATCCCCGCCCTGCGGCTGGCGGTGCCGATGGAGCAGATCCCGATGCGCCAGGGCCTGGTCTTCGGCATCGCCGAGCTGCCGGTGACCTGGTGAGCGGCGCGCGAACGCTGCTGCCCAGCGGCGACGCCACCCGGTGCATCGGGGCCGGGCAGTGCGTGCGAACCGCGCCCGACGTGTTCGACCAGGACGACGGCGGCACCGTCGTGGTGCTGCTCGCGGAGGTCGACGAGAGCCATCGCGCGCTGCTCGACGAGGCGGCGTACCTGTGCCCCGCGTCGGCCATCGGCTTCACCGAGCGCGGCTGAGCTCAGCCCGCTCCCGTCCCGGACCTGAGGAAGTAGAACATGACGACAACCGACGCGGTGACCAGCCCTGAGCAGACCGGGCGCGGCCCGTCGAGCCGCTGGACCGGCCTGGCGGTGATCTCGCTGGCCCAGCTGATGGTCACCCTGGACTCGACCATCGTCGCGGTGGCGCTGCCCTCCGCGCAGCAGGACGTCGGCCTGACCGACGTGACCCGGCAGTGGGCGGTCACCGCGTACGCGCTGACCTTCGGCGGTCTGCTGCTGCTCGGCGGCCGGATCGGCGACCACATCGGACGCCGTCGCTCGCTGATCATCGGCGTGGCCGGGTTCGCGCTGGCCTCGGCGCTGGGCGGCGCGGCCGGCAGCGCCGAGACGCTGCTGGCGGCGCGGGCGCTGCAGGGAGTGTTCGCGGCGCTGATCGCCCCGGCGACGCTGTCGCTGATCAGCCTGACGTTCCTGGATCCGAAGGAGCGGGCCAGGGCGTTCGGCATCTTCACCGCGACCTCGATGTCGGGCGGCGCGACCGGCCTGGTGCTCGGCGGCGCGCTGACCACGCTGCTGGACTGGCGCTGGTGCCTGTACGTCAACCTGCCCATCGCGGCGCTCATCCTGGTCGGCGCCTGGCTGACCGTGCCGAGGACGGACGGGCGGCACGAGGCCAAGCTCGACGTGCCGGGTGCGGTGCTGGGCACCCTGGGGCTGCTGTCGCTGATCTACGGCTTGGGCGAGGCGGCCAACCTGGGCTGGTCCTCGCCGGTGATCATCGGTGCGCTGCTGGTGGGCGTGCTGCTGCTGGCGACGTTCGCCGTGGTGGAGTCGAAGGTGAGCGCGCCGCTGCTGCCGCTGCGGGTGCTGACCAACCGCAACAGCGGCGGGGCGTTCCTGGCCATGGCGATCTCCGCGTTCTGCATGCTCGGCATGTTCCTGGGCATGACCTACCAGTTGCAGTCGGTCATGGGGTACAAGCCGATCCAGGCCGGACTCGCGTTCCTCGCCTACATCGTCACCGCCGCGATCTACTCCACGCAGGTGGCCCCGAAGCTGCTGCTGCGGGTGCGCCCCGGCATGATGATCTCGTCGGGGCTGGTCGTGTCCGCGGTCGGCCTGCTGCTGCTGACACGGCTCACGCCGGAGTCGACGTACCCGGTGGACATCCTGCCGGCGCTGCTGCTGTTCGGCATCGGTGTCGGCAACATCGCCGTGCCGATCTTCAGCACCGCGATGTCGGCCGCCGACGCCCGTGACGCGGGCATCGTGTCGGCCGTGGTCAGCACCTCGCAACAGATCGGCGGCTCGATCGGCACCGCGCTGCTGAACACCGTGTCCGCTGTGGCCGCCGCGGGTTACCTGCTCAGCAATCCGACCGGCGCCGACCCGGAGGCTGCCGCGATGGTGCACGGCCTGGCCGTGGCCTGCGCGGTCGCGGGCGGGGTCGCCCTGGTCGGCGCGCTGGCCGCCCGGCTGCTCATCGTCATCGACCCCCGGCGCAAGAAGGAAGCCGCGGCGGGCTGACCGCCATGGACAACCGGCCCCCGGAATTGTTCGATTACCGACAGGAACCATTCCGGGGGCCTTTTAGCACACGGCCGCGACAGCATTCCGCAAGCCATTGGTCACCGAGCGGTGATAAGCACGGGAAATGGGTCCCCATAGGGGTTTGTTAGGGGTCGACTCGACCGTGACAATGCGTGATCCTCGCCTTGGCGCAGACGCCTCTCCATCGCATTGGGAGAAACGTCCGAGAAATAGCGCCACGACCATTCCCTCGACCCCTCGAAGGACTCACGCATGTCCAGGCTCAGCCGAAGAATGCTCATCGCCGGAGCGGGTTCCGCCGCGGCCGGCCTCGCCACCGGCGTCGTCGCCGCGCCGGCGGCCGCGCACGACCCGGGCGAGATCCCGCCGGGGCTGACCACGATCACGCCGTCCGACCCGCGCTATGCGGACACCCAGCTGCGCGGCTACAACAAACGCTTCGTCGGCACTCCCGAGGCCGTCCGCATCGTCGGCAGCACCGAGCACGTGGTGCAGGCGGTCCGCGAAGCGGTGCGCGGCGGCAAGCGCATCGGCGTCCGCTCTGGCGGGCACGGCCTCGACGGCCTGGTCGACGACCCGGCTGTCAAGATTGTCATCGACTTCACCGAGATGCGCGACATCGCGTTCGACCCGGTGCGCAACGCGTTCACCATCGAGCCCGGCGCGACCCTGGGCCAGATCTACCGCACCCTGTACTACGGCTGGGGCGTCACCATCCCCGGCGGCGTGTGCCCGGCCGTCGGCGCGGGCGGCCACTTCGTCGGCGGCGGCGTGGGCCCGCTGTCGCGGCAGTACGGCCTGGTCGCCGACCTGGTCGTCGCCGTCGAGGTGGTGACCGTCGACGCGGCGGGCATCGTGCGGGCGGTGGTGGCCACCGACAACCCCGCCGACCCCAACTACGACCTGTGGTGGGCGCACACCGGCGGCGGTGGCGGCAACTTCGGCGTGGTCACCAAGTTCTGGCTG
The DNA here is from genome assembly GCF_040648615.1 of Catellatospora sp. NPDC049111. NCBI lineage: Bacteria > Bacillati > Actinomycetota > Actinomycetes > Micromonosporales > Micromonosporaceae > Catellatospora > Catellatospora sp. NPDC049111. Next base: position 163,824 of record NZ_JBEZEB010000006.1, read on the forward strand.
CGCCAGCCGGGGGTGCGGTCCACCAACCCCACCCAGCTGCTGCCCAAGGCCCCCGGCGGTTACCTGGTCGGCCGGGCCATCTGGAACTGGTCCGACATGACCGCCGACGCGTTCCGCCGACTCTGCGCGAACTTCGGCACCTGGCACGAGCAGAACAGCGCCTCGGGTTCGGCGGGCGCGGCCCTGTACGCGTCGATGATCGCCCCGCGGATCGAGAACGGGAAGATCCTGATCTCGGGCCAGGTCGACCCGAGCGTGCCCAGCCAGGTCACGCTGCTGGACAGCTTCCTCGCCGCGCTCGGCGTGGGCGTCGGCCCGACGCCGCTGATCGTGAAGACCCCGGTGCAGCCGTGGCTGCAGCCGACCATCTCCGCCCCGGACACCGCCGTGTCCATGGGCATCCTCGGCCCGCCGCGCTCGAAGACCAAGGGCGGCCTGCTCAAGAAGCGCTACACCGACGAGCAGATCGACATCGCGTACCACCACCTGACCCGCGCCGACTACGCGCACAAGGCGTCCGTGTTCACCATCGCCTCGTACGGCGGCCGGATCAACGCCCTGGCCCCGAACGCCACGGCGACGGCGCACCGCCGCTCGATCATGCTCGGCTCGGTCTTCAGCTGCTGGGACGTGCCCGCCGACGACCAGCGCCACCTGGACTGGAACCGGGCGTTCTTCCGCGACCTGTACGCCTCCACCGGCGGCGTGCCCGCGCCGAGCGACGCCAACGAGGGCTGCTACATCAACTGGCCGGACGTGGACCTGGTCGACCCGGCCTACAACGGCAGCGGGGTGAGCGCGCTGGAGCTGTACTACGGCGCGAACCTGCCCCGGCTGCGGCGGGTCAAGGCGAAGTACGACCCGTGCGGGGTGTTCCAGCACACCCTGAGCATCCGCTGATCGACGGTGGCGCGGCGGTCCTCCCGCC
>NZ_JBEZEB010000006.1:164761-356181 GCF_040648615.1 Catellatospora sp. NPDC049111
CCCCGCCCCGGGGGGGGGGGGTGACTGGGCTTGGGGCGCGGGGGGGGGTTGCAACAACCCCACCGCTCCCTCCGGTGTCGGGGGGGGGGGGGGGGGCCCCCCCCCCCCCCCCACCCCACCCGGAACGGAGCGCCGATGACCGAACACGGCCCCCACCACGGCAAGGTCGCCGTCGTGACCGGCGGCGCGGGCGGCATCGGCGCCGCCTGCGCCGAACGCCTCGCCCGCGGCGGCGCGCACGTCGTCGTCGCCGACATCGACACCGAGCGCGGCAGCGCCGTCGCCGCCCGGATCGGCGGTGAGTTCGTCGCCGCCGACGTCACCCGGCTCGCCGACAACACCGCGCTGTTCGACACGGCCGTGGCCCGGTTCGGCCGGCTCGACGTCGTGCACCTCAACGCCGGGATCATCGGCGGCACCACCCCCGGCGACGGCTTCGACCTCGACCGCTACCGCCACATCGTCGCCACCAATCTGGACTCGGTGGTCTTCGGCGTCCAGGCGGCCCTGCCGCACCTGCGCGCCACCGCCGGCGCGGTCGTCGTGACGGCCAGCGCCGCCGCGCTGCGGCCCTCGATCGAGGTGCTCTACTCCGCGACCAAGAGCGCCGTGATCGGCCTGGTCCGCTCGCTGGCCCCGGTGCTCGCCGCGGACGGAGTCACCGTCAACGCGCTGTGCCCCGGCCTGGTCGACACCCCGATGATCGCCGCCCGCCAGGAGGCGATCCGCGCCGCGGGCGTGCCCGTCGCCGATCCCGCGCTGGTCGCCGACGCGCTGGAGGCCGTGCTGGCCGGCCGCGGCACCGGCGAGGCGTGGCTGGTCATGGCCGACCGCGACGTCGCCCCGTTCCCGTTCCCCGACCTGCCCGTGCCGGGCGCGCACCGGTTGCGCTACCGCGACGGCGTCCTGGTCACCGACCACAGCTAGGAGAGACCATGCCGACCAGCCGTGCCGCCGTGCTGCGCGCCAAAGGCGGACCTTTCGCGATCGAGGACGTCCGAATCGAAGAGCCCCGGCCCACCGAGGTGCTCGTCCGGGTCGTGGCCACCGGGCTGTGCCATACCGACCTGCTGGCCCGCGACCAGGTCATGCCGCCCGGTCCGCCCGCGGTGCTCGGCCACGAGGGCAGCGGCGTGGTCGAGGCCGTCGGCGCGGGCGTGCGCTCGGTGGCGGTCGGCGACCCGGTCGTGCTCGCCCCGGCGAGCTGCGGGCGCTGCGTGAACTGCCTCGGCGCGCACCCCATGCAGTGCCGGACTTTCCTCGGCCTCAACCTGCGCGGACGCCGCCCCGACGGCAGCACCGCCTACCGCGGCGCGGACGGCACGGAGCTGGGCGGCCACTTCTTCGGACAGTCCTCGTTCAGCGGGCTGGTCGTCGCCGACGAGCGTTGCGTCGTGCGGGTGCGCCCGGACGCGCCGCTGGAGCTGCTCGGGCCGCTCGGCTGCGGTTTGCAGACCGGTGCGGGAGCTGTGTTCAACGTGCTGAAACCGCGGCCGGCGGGCAGCATCGCCGTCTTCGGCGCGGGCGCGGTCGGCCTGGCCGCGGTGATGGCGGCGGCCGTCGCGGGATGCCGGGACATCGTCGTCGTCGACCTGCACCCCGGGCGGCTCGCGCTGGCCGCCGAGCTCGGCGCGACCGCCGGTTTCGACGCCGCGGACGACGACCTCGTCAAGCAGATCACCGAGGCCACCGGCGGCGGGGTGGACCACGCCGTGGACGCGGTGGGGCTGCCGCAGACGGTGCGTAACGCCGTCGACGTGCTCCACGTCGGTGGCAGCGCCGCGGTCGTCGGCTCGGCGGGCACCGGGCGGGAGGTGTCGCTGGACATCTCGCGGCTGTTCGGCCGCACGGTCACCGGTGTCGTGGAGGGCGACAGCGTGCCCGGCATCCTCATCCCGCAGCTGGTCGACCTGTTCCTGGCGGGCCGGTTCCCGCTCGACAAGCTGATCACCCGGTACGGCCTCGCGCAGGTCAACGAGGCCGCTGCCGACGCCGCGGCGGGACGGGTGGTCAAGCCGGTGCTCACGCACTGAGCCCGAAATTCGCCGTCCACAGCGTGTCCGGCACCGGGTGCCCTGCCCCGGTGCCGTAAAAATGCTGTCAAGAGCGCTGAAGAGGTGCGACACCACCCCGCAAACTCCGAAGTTAACTTGAATCGGTCCAGATTATGGCAATATTGAGCAGATGACGGGCTTCGAGGCGCAGCTGCGGGCGGTCGGCCTGCGGGTGACCAAGCCCCGGCTGGCCGTGCTCGCCGTGCTCGGCGAGCATCCGCACGTCGACACCGAGACGGTGATCGCCCTGGTGCGCGCCGAGCATCCCGCGGTCTCCCACCAGACCGTGTACGACGTCCTTCGCGCGCTCACCGAAGCCGGCCTGGTGCGGCGCATCCAGCCGGCCGGCGCGGTCGCCCGCTACGAGTCCCGCGTGGGCGACAACCACCACCACGTCGTGTGCCGCTGCTGCGGCGTCATCGCCGACGTCGACTGCGCGGTCGGCGAAGCCCCCTGTCTCACCGCGTCGGACGACCACGGCTTCGTGGTCGACGAGGCGGAGGTCGTCTACTGGGGCGTCTGCCCCGGCTGCGCGACCGAACGTTTTTCCCAGTGATCGGCCAGTTCGGAGGAAGCAGATGAGCGACACCCAGGACAACATGCCCGCCAGCGCGCAGGGCGTGGAGGAGAAGACGGCGGCCGGCTGCCCGGTCGCGCACGACTCGGTGACCGCGCACGGCAGCGAGAGCGAGAACCCGGCGATCCCGTCGCCGACCCCGAAGACCGGGGGGCGCCCGCGCACCAACCGCGACTGGTGGCCCAACCAGCTCGACCTGTCGGTGCTGCACGCCCACTCGGCCAAGGGCAACCCGCTGGACGAGGACTTCAGCTACGCCGCGGCGTTCGGCAAACTCGACGTCGAGGCGCTCAAGCGCGACATCACCGAGGTCCTCACCACCTCGCAGGACTGGTGGCCGGCCGACTTCGGCCACTACGGCGGCCTGATGATCCGGTTGAGCTGGCACGCCGCCGGCACATACCGCATCCACGACGGGCGCGGCGGCGCGGGCGACGGCGGGCAGCGGTTCGCCCCGCTCAACAGCTGGCCGGACAACGCCAACCTGGACAAGGCCCGGCGGCTGCTGTGGCCGGTCAAGCAGAAGTACGGCCAGCAGGTCTCCTGGGCCGACCTGCTCGTGCTCGCGGGCAACGTGGCGCTGGAGTCGATGGGCTTCAAGACCTTCGGCTTCGGCTTCGGCCGCGAGGACGTCTGGGAGCCCGAGGAGATCTTCTGGGGCCCGGAGGACGCCTGGCTCGGCGACGAGCGCTACGTCTCCGAGAAGGAGATGGCCGCGGGCGTCGGCGCGACCGAGATGGGCCTCATCTACGTCAACCCCGAGGGACCCAACGGCAACGCGAACCCGGCCGCGGCGGCGCACTTCATCCGCGAGACCTTCGCCCGCATGGCGATGAACGACGAGGAGACCGTCGCGCTCATCGCCGGCGGCCACACCTTCGGCAAGACCCACGGCGCGGCCCCCGCCGGCGACCACATCGGCCCGGAGCCGGAGGGCGCGCCGCTGGAGGCGCAGGGCCTGGGCTGGCTGAGCAGCAACGGCAGCGGCAAGGGCCCCGACACGATCACCAGCGGTCTCGAAGTGACCTGGACCGACCGTCCGACGCAGTGGAGCAACCGCTTCTTCGAGATCCTGTTCGGCAACGAGTGGGAGCTGACCACCAGCCCCGGCGGCGCGAAGCAGTGGGTCGCCAAGGACGGCGAGGCGATCATTCCCGACGCGTACGACGCGTCGAAGAAGCACAAGCCGACGATGCTCACCACCGACCTGTCGCTGCGCGTCGACCCGGCGTACGAGAAGATCTCGCGGCGGTTCCTGGCCAACCCCGACGAGTTCGCGCTCGCCTTCGCCAAGGCCTGGTACAAGCTACTGCACCGCGACATGGGCCCGGTCAGCCGCTACCTCGGCCCCTGGGTCCCCGAGGCGCAGATCTGGCAGGACCCGGTCCCGGCCGTCGACCACCAGCTCGTCGGTGACGCCGACATCGCCGCGCTCAAGGCGAAGGTCCTGGAGTCCGGGCTGACCGTCGAGCAGCTGGTCTCCACCGCCTGGGCCGCGGCCGCGAGCTTCCGGTACACCGACCGGCGCGGCGGCGCGAACGGCGCCCGGCTGCGCCTGGAGCCGCAGCGCAGCTGGGACGTGAACCAGCCCGCGCAGCTCGCCACGGTCCTGCAGACCCTGGAGGGCATCCAGCGCGACTTCAACGCCGCCGGTGGCGCGAAGATCTCGCTCGCCGACCTGATCGTGCTGGCCGGCTCGGCGGCGGTGGAGACGGCGGCGCGCGACGGCGGGTTCACGGTGACGGTGCCGTTCCGCCCGGGTCGCACCGACGCCACTCAGGAGCAGACCGACGTCGAGTCGTTCAGCGTCCTGGAGCCGCAGGCCGACGGGTTCCGCAACTACCTGCGGCCTGGCGAGAAGCAAATGCCGGAGGTGCTGCTCGTCGACCGCGCGTACATGCTCAACCTGACCGCGCCCGAGATGACCGTCCTGGTCGGCGGCCTGCGCTCACTCGGGGCCAACGCCGGTGGCGCCAAGCACGGCGTGTTCACCGACCGGCCCGGCGTGCTCAGCAACGACTTCTTCGTCAACCTGCTCTCCCCCGGCACCCGGTGGAAGGCGGCGGAGACCGGCGAGCACGTGTACGAGGTGCGTGACGTGTCCACCGACCAGGTCAAGTGGACCGCCACCGCGGTCGACCTCATCTTCGGCTCGAACTCGCAGCTGCGGGCGGTCGCCGAGGTGTACGCGAGCCAGGACGCCCGGGAGAAGTTCGCGCGCGACTTCGTCGCGGCCTGGACCAAGGTAATGGAACTGGACCGGTTCGACCTGAACTGATCCTGTCCGTACCGGCGAGGCCCGGCCGATCCGTGGTGATCGGCCGGGCCCGTCAGCGAGCCATGGGCTCCGCTTTGGCCGTCATGTAGTCGAGCCGCGCCAGCAGGTGCCGGGCGACCTGCTCACCGGTGGTCCATTCGAACGCCGGATCAGGTCGGCCTTCGGCGCGCATAGCCTCGTTCATCAGCCGCCACTGCTCAGCGGTCGACACGGTGGCCTCGCCGTGGGTGGTCATGCCCGCCTCGCTCATCGCCTTGACGCGCAGCCCGAACGAGTCCGGGTAGGACACGGCCGGGTGGGTCATGGCCAGCACCGGTATCCGGTTCCACACCAGGTCGCAGGTGACGGTGCCGTTGGCGTTGGTCACCACGAGGTCCGCCGCGGCGTAGTACTTCTCCGGTTCGGCCGTGAACCCCGCCCAGACGACGTCGGCGGCCCGGTCGGCAGGCACCTCGCCGAACGGCTCGGCCAGCACGAACAGCCGATGTCCCGGTGGCGCGTGCTCCAGCCAGGCGCGTACGGTCAGCTCGGCTATCGCCGCGTTGTCGACCATCCGGGTCATGCCCCCGATGGTGAGCACCACGATCGTCTCGGACTCGGCCGCGCCGAGGTCGGCACGCGCCTGCTCGCGGCTGACGACGAAGTCCGCCACCACCGGGCCGAGCGCCTGGATCGGCCTGGTGACGCCGAACGGGCCGGGGTGCGCGACGGAGAAGTCCAGCAGCAGGATCTCCCCGGCCTGGTCCAGGATCGGATCGGACTCCGGCGCGCCCAGCTCGGAGTAGAACCAGTCGGTCAGCAGGATCGCGCGCCGCCGCCACTTCTTGACGCAAAACACCAGCGACCACACCACCTCGTCGGCGACGACCAGGTCGAACGGGTCGTGCTCGCCCATCAGCTCCCACACCCGGGCGCCGGCCGCCGGGGTCATGTCCTCATGGTCGCCGATCCCCATGTCGATACACGACTCGCCGTAGAGGTCCAGGTAGACCGCGGCGCTGCCGGAGGCCATCACCTGGATCGCGACGTCGGGCCGCTGGGCGCGCATGGCCCTGATGATGCGCAGGTCCCGGGCGGCGTGGCCGAAGCCGTGGCCGCGGGCCAGGAACAGCACTCGCGGGGCGGAGCTCACGCGGTTTCCCCCTGGAGCCGGTGGCGCAGCAGTTCGGCGGTGCCCAGCGCGGCGGTGAACGGCGGCGGCCCGTACGCGTCGTCGCGGCCGGTGGTGAAGCTGCGCACCGGCACGGGCGGCAGCACGGTGACCGTGGGCCGCTGCGCCAGTGCGGCCACGTGCGCGGCGGTGACCGGGCTGTCCCAGCCGCCGGGCGGCAGCGCCGGGGCCACCACGACGGGAGCGGTGCTGCACTGGATCGCGAGCAGGCTCGGCGAGTCGGCCAGGCCCACCGCCAGCCGCGCGAGGTAGTTCAGGCTCGCCGGATACACCAGGACGGCCTGCGCCCACTGCTGCCAGGTCACGTGCACGGCCTCGGCGGCCGGGCCGGCCCACTCGTCGACCGCGGCGGCCCGGCCGGTGATCGCGCCGGCCGCGGTCGGGGTGAGGAACTGCAGCGCCGAACGGGTCAGCACGACCTGCGTCTCCAGCTGCGGGTAGGCCAGCCGCAGCCAGGCGAGGTCGCGGGGCAGGAAGGCGGCGTGCAGCGAGCCGGTGGCGACCACCAGCAGCCGCCGGAAACCCAGCGGTGGCAGCCGTGGCTCGGCGGAGGGGGTCGAGTCGTCCATTCACACATCCTCTCCGGGAAGGGATCCGATGACGATCTCGGCCACCGCGGACACCTCGGCGGGATCGAGGCCGGTCGCCTCGGCGAAGTCGGCGGCGTCGCCGCTGCCGACGGCGCACGCGCCGAGGCCCATCGCCGTGGCGGCCAGGTACACCGACTGCAGTGCCACGCCCGCGTTGCGCAGCGTCAGTGAGTACGCCAGGTCGCCGTATTTGCGGGTGGTCCGGTCGCCGCGGGCCGCGAGGCTGATCAGCACCTGCGGCACCGACACCCGGTTGAGGGCCAGGTAGGCGGCGTTGATCAGCCGGACCAGCGGCACGGTGTCGCGGTTGACGACGGCGAGCGCATGCCGGTCCGGCCGGTAGCGGTAGACGCCGGGGGCCAGGCCCTGGCAGGCGCGGACCGTGAGGTAGTAGTCGAGTTCGTGCATCGCCCCCGCCGAGGGGGTCGGCCGCAGCGTGAAGGAGTAGGACCGGTCGTCGGCGGGGTCGGCGGGCAGCCGCTGCTGAATCCGGGCCACCCGGTGCAGCAGCTCGCTCAGCTGCGGCAGGGTGAGCGGCGTGCCGCCGAACCGGCGTACCGAGCGGCGGGTCTCCATGACCTCGGCCAGCGTCGGGTCGCTGTGGCGCAGCGCCGCCAGGTCGGGCACGGGAAGCGCGATGTCGGTCTCGGCGGCGGGCTCGGCGGGCGGTTCGTCCAGCGCGCCCGGCGTGGCGGTGCGCAGTTCGACCAGGCCGTTCCTGCTGCGGGTATGGGTCCACACCGCGTGCGGTGCACGTCCGGTCTCCGGGCCGGGCGCGGTCACCAGGCCGACCGCGGCCAGCAGCCGCAGCAACCGCTCGCCGCCCGGGGCGAGCCCGGCGGCCGCCGCCGCGACGGTCGGCGCGCACAGGCCCGCCACCACCGCCGCGAGCTCGGGGCGATGCAGCTCGACGGCGGTCCCGTCGTGGGCCGACTCGACGACGGCCCGGCCGTCGAGCCGCCGCAGCAGCGCGTACGGCGACAGCTGAATGGCCTGCTCCAGCGTCGTATCGGCATCGGGTCGCACCACGGCGAGCCGGGAGCGGAACCGGGCGGTGGCCACGTCGCCGTGCTCGTCGGCGCAGCCCAGGGTGATGACTCCGGTGACGAGCAGCCGGCGGACCAGCGCGTCGAGCCGTCCCGCGCCGAGCGGCACCTGTTCGCGCAGGTGCTGCCAGGGCGTCGGGCGGTGCAGCGCTGCGAGGACGGCGGCCACCGACCCGTCCGCGTCGTGCAGGGCCACCGGATCGCGGTCCGGGCCCGTGATCAGCAGGTCGGCGGACGGGGTGGTGGTGACGGTCAGCTCGCCGCCGCGGCGCAGCGTGATCATCGCCGGGCGTGGCGGTATCCGGCCCGGACGGCGTCGAGCATGAGTTCGCCCAGGGGCTGTTCGAGGCCGTCGAGCACGTCGCGGGTGGCGACCGGGTGCAGGTGCGCCTGCGGCAGGGTGGTGAACGCGCGCCGCACCACCGGGTCCGCCAGCAGGTCCGCCAGGGCAGCCTCGTCGGCGACCGGGAACCGGCTGTGCAGGGGTGTGCCGTCGGGCTGGTAGAGCCGGACGGACGGCAGGGTCAGGCTGACGCCGATCGCGAACGGCGTCAGCCACAGCCGGTCCAGCAGTTCGTCGGCGAGCTGCGGATGCTGCCGCCGCCACCGGTCGGTGTGGGCGCGGGCCAGTGCCGTGACCGCCGCCGGGTCGAGCCCGGTGTCGGCGAGCCACTGCTCGGCGGACCGGATCGACCAGGGCATTCCCCCGTCCTCCAGCGGCTTGCGCAGCGCGAGGTACGGCCGGGAGCCGAAGTCGGGCATCTGGTAGTGCGCGAACGTCGGCAGCAGGTCGGCCACGCCCAGCAGCGCGTCCGGGCGGGGCGGCACGTCGTCGGCGAAGCAGGCCGAGCGGCGCGGGCCCTGGTGGAGGTTGCCGGTGAGGCTGTCCGGGGAGTCGTGGTCGATGAGGTTCGGGATGCGGCAGATGGCGGCGACGTGCCGCTCGCGGAGGTAGTTCATCAGCGCGACGTCGTCGGTCGGGGTCCACTCGCGCTGGTTGCGGGTGGCGGCCTCGCCGAACTCGCGGGCGATCCGGGCGGGCAGGACCAGGGCGACGCTCGGCACGTACTCGTCGACCACCCCGGCCCAGGTCCCGCCCGCGAGGGCGGCCATGCGCAGGTGATGGGCGGTCATCGAGGTCCACTCGGTGAACAGCGCCAGGGCGGCGTCCGGGTGCTGCGCGATCGCGGCGTGCACGGCGTCGGCGAAGCCCCGGCACGGCACGGCGTCGTCCTGCAGCACCAGGTGGTGGGTGGCGTGTTCGGGTACGAACGACCAGGCCACGGCGGCGGTGCGCAGCGACGACGGCGGCCCGTGCGGGTCCGGGTCGACGACGATGTCGGGTTTGAGTTCGGGCAGGCCGTCGGCGAGCCTCTCGGCGAGGGCGAGCCGGCTCGGATGCGCCATGATCACGGTGGACAGTTGGTATTCGGTCATGGTGCTTCCTTGCCGGTGACGGTGGTCAGATGGGTCGTCGCGGTGTCCAGTGGCCAGGCGATGGTCTCGTCGTCGCAGGTCACGTGGTGCAGGCTGCCGCCGAGCAGAGCGGCCAGGTGCGCCGACACGACTCCGGCGGCGACGGCGAGTGCCCGGTAGTCGGCGGGCGAGGCGGTGGCGGGGCCGCCGAGCAGCACGGCCACGTCGGCGTCGAGGTGCCCCACCGGCGGCGGTTGCGCGTGGACCTGGTGCAGAAGTCCGTCGACGTCCACGCGGTAGGTGCCGGTCGCCGCGCCGGCCGGGCCGAGGATGGCGACGCAGGCCGTCAGCGGCTCGGGTGACTGTGCCAGCGATCGGAGCACAGCGGCCCCGATGCCGTCGTCCGTTGCCGGTGACGCGGTCAGGGGTCGAACCGCCGCAGGCCCGATGCCGGGACGGCGCGGTCCGGTGAAGTCCAGGCGCAGTGCGGCACCCAGGGTGGTGTCCTTGGGCTGGATGGGCATCAGGGCCGCTCCGGGTAGAGTCCGACGACGGCCGCGAGGTGTTCGCCGCCGTCGTGCAGTTCCAGCAGATCGGCCAAGGCCGGATCGACGGTGTCGGCGAGCACGGTGTGGTGTGCGGCGGCGACGGCCGCGATCGCCCGGCCGGCCGCCAGGAACGCCCGGCGCAGACCCTGCTCGGCGTATGCCGAGGTCAGCCGCGCGGTGGCGGAGACGAACACGAGCACGGCGGCCGGGTCGTCGGGCAGTCCAGCGATCGGCGGGGCGGCGCTGAGATCGCCACGGGTCGCGATGAGCGATTGCGTGGACGGCGACCAGCGGTAGACCGGGTGCGGCAGGCCGTCCACGCCGAGCAGGTAGGTGTCGGCGTACGGCCGGGCCGTTGCCGACGGCAGCAGGGTCCGCAGCCAGGGCGGCGCGTCGCTCAACGGGATCCGGGGCGAGGACGCCAGGTCGGTGTCGGCAGTGGCGGGAATCGCCAGGTCACCGGTGACCTGCCAGGACACCCTCCGATTGAGCCACTCCAGCTTTCCGAGCACGCTGTCGCCCGCCATGGCGCAGGTCCCGCATGCGGCCGACGGGGTGACTTCGTGGACGCTGCGGCGCAGGTCGATCGTGTCGATGCGGTGCAGGCGGCGGCCGGTGACCGGATCGGCGAGCCGGGTCAGCAGGCCGGCGGCCTCGGCCACGGCCAGCCCGCACAGCAACTGTGCCGCCGCCTGCCCGAAGCCGGGAGCCCCGGTGGCCCTGCCGTCGGTGAGGAAGCAGTCCGGGCAGGCGGTGTCCGCGCCGGTGAACAGCGGTCCGAGTTCGACGGTGCGATCGTCGCCGCCGACACGCAACACGGGCACACCGGTCGCCACGACGGAGGCGAGCTGGTCGTCGGTGGCGATGGCCAGTGCCGCGGCCCGGAACGGGTCGGCGGCACGGGGTTCGCGCACGGTCCCGGTGCCGACGCCCGGTAACGCTGCGGGGATGCCGACGCGGCTCGGGCTGGCGCCCAGAACGGCCAGGTCCGTAGTGACAGTGCCGATGCCGGACAGGGCCAGGTCCGTGCTGAGCAGCTCGCCCAGCGGACCGGCCACGGCGACGACGACCGTGGCCTCGGCCAGCCGTTCGCGCAGCGTCGCCGGCCGGTCGTGGCTTACGGAGGCGGCCAGGGCGCGGGACCGGAACGCCTCGGCGGCGTCGCCGGGTTCGGCGGGTCCATCGTGGAGCAGCCCGCTGCGGTGCACCAGCGCCACGGCCTGCGCGACCTGCGCGACGGATGCCTCGGCTGCCTCGGCCACCGCAGCCAGGTCGGTGCGGCCGTCCAGCAGCGGCAGCAGCCGTGGCAGCAGGTCGCGGGCGGCGGCTCCGGTGAACAGCCGCCGACTCGGGCCGCCGTCGATCAGCAGCCCGTCGGCGGTGTGCACGACGGCCAGTCCGGCCGCCAGCGCAGGACGCCCGAGGCGGCTCACGCGAGCGCTCCTTCGGCCAGCCGGTTCACGGTCTCGGCGAGGGTCGCGGCCAGCCGGGGGTCGCCCCAGGTGTCGGCGGTGCCGCAGCGCGGGCAGCCGTGCCTGGCGATGACGTCCACCCGGCTCACCAGCATGGTGGACAGGTCGACCATGCTGGTCATGCCCGGCTGCGGGTGCTGCAGCATGAGCTGCACCAGCGCTTCGGCGATGCGCAGGTGGTGCGGCAGGTGGCCGTACACGCCGAGTCCGTCGTCGGCACGGTATGCGGCCAGCAGCGCGGCACGGTGCCGCGCCTTCGGGTCGTGCTGCTCGCGGCGGAAGCCGTAGCAGTCGTAGCAGGGACCGCCGGGGGCCACCCAGGGGCCGACGATCAGCCACGGGTGTTCCATCACGACCGGCAGCCAGCCGATCCCGGCCCGGAACGCGAGTTCGTCGAACCGCCGGGCCAGGTCCGGTTCGGGCCGCCACGACACCAGCACCATCGCCCGCGCACCGCCCGGTTCGGGCCGGTCGGCGTCCAGTGCCGTCGCACCGGCGGCCAGCAGGCGGGCCTGCACGGCGTGGCCGAACTCCCCCACGGCGGTGACCGCCGTCTCGGTCAGGCGAACGGTTGCGGCCACGGGTTCTGCTCCTGTTCGGGGGAGGCGGGCACGCCCATCGCCGCGGGCGCCTGGGTCAGTCGCGGGTGGGCGCGGAACTGCGCCAGCGGGGCCAGGGACATCGGCTGCAGCTGCGGCACCACCACGGTCAGCGCGACCAGGCCGACGCGGCGCAGCTCGGCCGAGGTCCGGTCGACGCACACCGCCTGTGCGCCGATCCGGCGCAACCGCTCCAGCACCACCGCGAGCGCCTCGGCCGGATCGGCCGGCAGTTCCCGGCAGTCGTCCGAGGTGGGGCGTCGGGCGAGGTCCTCGGTGAGAAAGGCGAAGGCGTCGGCCCGCTGCGCCACGGCCATGTACCGGGCGCCGTCCATGATGTCGGTGAACCGGGTGTCGCCGTGCACCGGCGCGGTGCCGTGCGGGAACAGCTGCCGGATGTTGGCGATCTCGATGAGGGCCTTCTCCGCCGCGTCGGCCAGGGTGCGGCCGGTCGCCGCGCCGACCAGGTTCGCGGCCTGCGCGTCGTGGGGTGCCCGCTGCAGCGCGTACACCGTCGGGATGCCCAGGTCGGTGGTGGCGTTGAACAGCACGTTGTCCAGGAAGCGGCGGCGGCCGTGGTCGAGCAGGTAGCGCACGTCCGGGCTGAACCCGGCGGGGCCGAGCAGCGGCAGCCGCAGCCGCCGCAGCCAGGTCAGCGCGATGGCGTCGCGTTCGATGACCTCCATCAGCCCGCCGAGCAGCGCGCGCCGCGGTTCGACGTGCACGGCGTGCCCGGTGGAGATCTGGAACACGAAGCGCTCGGCGGGTTCGGGGTGCAGTCCGTAGCAGGCCATGACGGCGGGCACCCAGGTCGGTTCGCCGGACATCAGGTCGGTGCCGCGCATCCAGCGGATCTCCGCGGCGGGATCGGCCGGGACGACGGGGCAGCCGGGGTGTGCGTACTCGGCGTCGGAGCAGCGGGGCAGCGAGGCCAGGTCGAGGACAGCGCCGGGCAGGTCCGCGGCGGTGGCCCGCACGGTGTCGGCTTCGGGGTAACTGCCCACGTAGCGCTCGGCGGCTTCGGCGATCGCGACGGTGGTGGCGAGACCGGCGTCGAAGCCGCGGCCGGTGCCCAGCTGGGGGTTGCCGTCGTGGTGGCCGGTGTGCGAGTCGCCGCCGGCGGCGACCACGTGGCTGAGCCGGTCGAGGCCGCGGTCCGGCAGCAGTGGCCGCAGTCCGCTGACCACACCCAGCGGACTGACCAGACTGGCGAGATCTGCGCTCATTGACATTCCCGAAACAGAGTCCGCAGGAGGCGCGACGGTGGCGCGGCTGGGCCGGCCACCGTCGCGGGTTCGTTTCCGAGGTTCAGCAACCGCAGCCGCAGGCGCACCCGCAACCGCAACCGGTGACGGGGGCGAGCTCCGGGTCCTGCGGGGTCAGCTCGCCGGCGTTGCGCATGATCTCGGTGACGAGCATGTCCCAGTCGCCGGTGGAGACGTCCTGGACGTCCAGGTCGAGGTGGTTCATTCTTCCTCCAAACCAGATCTGTTAACAAACCTTGCTGAGAAGGTAGCAGCCACTCTCCAGCAACGGAAGACTCAAATAGATCATTACCGTCCGTGATCACGGACTCCGATGAGGACGCATACTCCCTGGTAGCGGCCCAGCCGCGACGGGCGCGGGAGTGACTGAGGGGACGGCCACCCCTCAGGACCGTCCCCTCAGCAGAGCGCGAACCGGCCCGCTACGGGCTCGTTCAGCACCACGAAGACACCATAACGGGAAATCAGCGCAAAGCACGTCATCCGTGCGTGTCGGCTAGGAATTTTTCGGCGTCGCGGCCAGCAGCGCGCCGAGTCCGGAGGCCTGGGTGCGCCAGTCGCGGGCGTTCGGCGTCCCGCCGGCCCAGCGCTGCCCGATCCGATGGAGGCTGTCGCGGTCGTACTGCCAGATCGCGTCGGCCTGCCGCTGCGCGTAGGTGCGGTACGCGGCCACGCCCGAGGCGTCGGCCAGGTCCATCAGATACCGCATGAAGATGCCCTTGAACTGCTTCTGGTTGTCGTCGCAGCTGTTGGCCGGGTCGCACGACTCGGTGAGGATGCCCGAGCGCGTCAGCACCGCCGAGTTCATCGCCGCGTCGGCCAGCTGCCGCGCCGAGGCCAGCAGCGACGCGTTGCCGGTGGCCCGCCACAGCTCGACCGCCGCGCCGATCGCCAACCCCTGGTTGTACGTCCACACGGTCTGCCCGTTGTTCGCGCAGCCGCCGGTGATCCCGTCGTTGACCAGCCCCGAGCCGTTGATCATGCCGCTCGCGGCGAACCAGTTCCAGCCCGCGGTGGCCCGGCCCAGCCACAGCGTGTCGCCGGGAATCCGGTTGTGCAGCGCCGCGGTGAGCCGGACGTACAGCCCGATGGTGACCGCGTTCTTGTATGTGCGCTCGCGGTTCCACCAGACCCCGCCGCCGCAGACGCCGTCCCAGTACGAGTGCATGTAGTTCGCGATCGTCACGGCCATGTTCAGGAACTTGGCGTCGCGGGTGACGTCGTACGTCTGCACCCAGGCCAGCGCCCACCAGCCGGTGTCGTCGATGGCGCGGCTGATGAAGTTGCCCTCGATCGGGTCGGTGCTCTTCTGCCCGGCCGGCATCACGCCCTTGTTCAGCTCGAACGTCCGGTCGATCAGCCAGCGGTAGTCGGTGCGGCCGGTGCGCCCCGACCAGTCCCCCAGCGCGGTGACCGCGACCGCCGAGTTCCACCAGCTCGACGGCCACCACGCGGTGTCGGTGCGATAGGCGTACACCAGCGCGTCCGCGGCGGCGGCCGGTCGGTCGGCGGCGGGCCGGGCCCAGGCGGTGCAACTGCCGTTCGCGCCGCTGACGGCCCGGCCGCACGCCCGCACCACCCCGCCGTACAGCAGCGAGCGCGGATCGCGGGTGTTGACCATGGTCGTGCGCACCGAGGTCGCACCGGCCGGGACGCCGACCCGCCCCAGCGAAGAGCCGCCCGGCCAGGACGCGCCCTCGTCCCACGAGCGGTCCAGCCACACCTCGTCGCCGGCCGCGCCCGCGCCGAGCGTGGCCCAGGCCAGGCCGCGGTTGTCGATGTGCAGGTCGATGCGGCGGTTGCTGATGGTGGTCCCCGGCACCGGCTGGTTGTCGCCGACGGCCGTGGCCGGGTCCGCTCCGTCGCAGACGGCGTCGCAGACCTTGACGTACACCCAGGCGGTGCAGGTGACCCCGCCCGCGTTGCCGCAGGCCCGGACCATGCCGCGCCGGTGGGCGGCGGGGTCGGCGACGTTGTACATCAGGGTCCGGGTGCCGGTCCAGGTCGACGGGATGCCGGCCTTGCCGAGCAGGCCGTCCCAGGTGGAGCCGTCGGTCCAGCTGCGGTCGAGCCAGACGGAGTCGCCCACGACGCCGTTGTCGATGCTGCCCCAGGCCATCCGGTCGGCGTCGGAGACGTGCAGGACCAGCCGCCGCCCGTTGAGGTTGACCTCGGGCACGGGGAAGGTCTCCTGGCGGGCCAGGGACGGATCGCGGGTGTCGCAGTACAGCGCGCACACCGCCGGGGCCGCGGCCGCCGGGGTGGCGACCAGCGCGCCCGCCGCGCCGACGAGCAGCACCGTCATGAGGACTGTCAGCTCGCGCATCGGTTCCACCTCGCTCCGGCCGACCGGAAAGCACAACGGACGACAACCCGCCACATCCATCGATATCTCTGGATCGAAGTTAACAAACTTAACCGTTGACTGTCCACGATGTGCGCATGCCACCCGAGGCCCGCGCAACCTGCCCGGGGGCCGAAACGTCTCACACACCGACGACCGAACCCGGAGGCGACCATGCACGCAGGACATCCCGACCCCGCCACCGCCACCCGGCGCGCGCTGCTGCTGGGGCTGGCCGCGGCCGCCGCGCTGCCGCTCGTCGGCTGCGCCGGCGAGGACGGCGGGCCGGAGCTGGTCACCGCCGCGGACGTGGACCGGGTCGTGCCGCCAGCCGACGCCCCGGTCGCCGCCTCCGTGGACGGTGTCGCCGACTTCGGCCACCGCTTGCTGCAGGCCGCCGCCGAGCCCGGGGCCAACTTCGTCGCCTCACCGTTGAGCATCGCGCTCGCGTTCGCGATGGTGCGCGTCGGCGCGGGCAGCACGACCGCCAAGGAACTCGACACCGCGTTCGGCTTCCCGGCCCAGGGCCGCGACGAGGCGTACAACGCCATCAGCGCACAGCTCGCCACCGTCGACATCCCACCGAAGCCGAACGGCGGCCCGCGCGACGGGAGCGACAAACGCAATCCACCTGTGGTGAGCATCGGCAACGCCCTGTTCCCCCAGCAGGGCTTCACCGTCGGCGAAGCCTTCCTGCGCACGCTGGCCGAGCAGTACGCGGCGGGTGTCCGCCCGGTCGACTTCGGCGGCGATGCGGCCGGCCAGATCAACGCGTGGGTCAACCGCCAGACCGCGGGCCGGATCGCGAAGGTGTTCGACAGCCTGCCCGCGGACACGAAGCTGGTGCTGGCCAACACCGTCTACTTCAAGGCGGACTGGCGAAGCTACTTCATCGAGATCGCCGACGCCGCGTTCACCAAGGCCGACGGCACGGTCATCCAGACTCCGACGATGCGCAACGGCCTGCGCATCCGCTACGCCGAGACCGCCGGCATCGCCGCGATCGAACTGCCCTACGCCGAGGGCCCGTATGCAATGTGGCTGATGCTCCCGCCGCCCGGCGGCAAGTCGGAGGACGCGCTGTCGCACCGGGTGCTGGCCCGGCTGCGCGACTCGTTCACCGAACTGCAGGTCGACGTCGCCGTCCCGAAGTGGGACTTCGACTTCTCGATCGACCTAATTCCGACGCTCACCAAGCTCGGCGTGACCGCCGCGTTCGGCGCCGGAGCCGACTTCGACGGCATCGCACCGGGGCTGTTCATCTCCGACGCGGTGCACAAGGCGAACATCACCGTCGACGAGTGGGGGTCCGAGGCCGCCGCCGTCACGGGCCTGGCGTTCGCGATGAGCGGCCCGCCGCCCACGCAGGCGACGTTCATCGCCGACCGGCCGTTCGCGTTCGCCATCGTCGGCGGCGAGGACCACATCCCGCTGTTCATCGGCCGGGTCAGCGACCCGTCGGCCAAGCGATCGAGCTGACCCTCCAACGCGGCCCTGCTTACAGCGTCCGAACCTCGTCGAGGGCGACGCGGCCGCCGACCTCGATCCAGCCGTCGGGCCGCGGGCGTGCCAGGATCTGCGACGCGACACCCTGCCGGATGTCGAGGGCCTTGCCGAGGGTGTGCGCGAGCAGCAGCGCGGCGGCGCCGGTGGCCTCGTCTTCGATGACGGAGTCACCGCGCCGGGGAAAGGCGCGCGCCCGGGTCACACCGCCTGCCTCGTCCTGCCAGGCCCAGGCATACAGGAAGCCGCTGCCCGGCGGCGGCGACGGCAGCCCGTCGACCTCGGCTGCGGATGCGTGCTGTCGCAACTCGCGGTCGGCGGCCCAGTCGGCGCGACCGGCGATCCAGGTGAAGTCACCGTCCTGCCAGGTGGAGACGTCGCCGGCGGGCGGCCGCAGCACGTCGACTCCGGTGCCCAGATGCCGTAGCAGCCAGGATGTCCCGACCAGCGGGTGCCCGGCGAAGGGCAGGCGAACGCTGGGAGTGTAGATGTCGACCACGCCGCGCGCCGGATCGTCGACGAAGACCGTCTCGCTGAAACCGAGCTCTGCGGCGACGGCCAACCGCTGCCGCTCACCGACCACCGTCGCGCCCTGGCTGACGACTCCGAGCGGGTTGCCGCCGCACCCGCCCGGCCCGCAGAACACCCGCAGCACATGAAGGTCGGCCACAATCGCCATCGAACCACAGGCGTGCCGCCCAGACCCGCACCTGCGCAACGTCGAGTCCTGATCGAAGAGGTGACCGCGGGTGCGCGGTCGCCGAGCGCGCTCAGAACCAGTGCAGGCAGTGCGGGGTGCGCTCGGCGCGGAAGAGGTCGTCGGCGAGCGCGGCCACGCCCGGTCGATGGGCCTGGACATGTCCTGCCCGCACGAGCGTGCTCGGCGCGGTGCCACCGAGATAGACCGAGCCCAGGTCGCGTACGTCCAGGGACAGGTCCGGCGTCCGGTCCGTCGGGACGCAGTCGGCCTTGCCGTCCCGGACGGTCAGCAGGTAGCGGCCGTGCTCGCCGAGGAACGGGTCGTCGACGTCGAGGACGAGCTCACCGTCCGTGACCCAGCCGCGCGCGGTCAGCGCCCGCGGGACGTCCAGCAGCCGCACCCAGAGCCAGTCGGTGTCGCTGACGACCTCGACGGCACGGAAGTCCGCGAGCTGCCAGCGCAGCGGGTGCTCGGGCGGGAAGTGCTTGAACACGGCCTTGGTCACCAGGTCGTGTCCGATCGCGAACCGGGCCAGGGCCGTGACGACGGCGTCGTCGGTGGCGATGATCTCGTCGACCGTCAGAACGCCGGCCTCGCCGAGGGCGTAGCTGGCGTACCCGTCCGGCACGCCGTCCGCATCGTGGTGCACGGCGACGTAACGCGGCGTAGCGGCGATCGGGGGCTGCCCCGCGCGCAACGCCCACCAGCGGCTGGGCCGGGACAGCGCGCCGGGCAGCGTGCGGCGGTACCGGTCATAGATCTGTTCCAGGATCTCGGCACAGTCGGCGCTGCGCAGCAGCTCGATGGAGCCGGCCGGCGGGGTGGCGGGGGCGCGGGGCGGGACGAGGGCGGCCTGGTGGCGTTGTACGGTCAGCCGTTTCGTGTAGGTCGCCGGTCCGTAGCCGAAGCGGCCGTAAATCGGGGCTTCGGAGGCCAGCAGCACGGCGAGGAACTCGCCGCGGGCACGCAGGTCGGCGAGCTGGTGGCGCATCATCGCGCTGAGCACGCCCTGGCGTCGGTGTGTGGGCAGGACGCCGACGAAGCTCACCCCGGCGGCCGGGGCGATGTGCCCGCCGGGCAGGGTCAGCTCGAAGGTGTACGCGCCGGCGGTGCCGGCGGGCCGCCCGTCCGCTGTCACGGCGAGCAGGTTGCGGTCCATTTCGAGAGCCGACCACCACAGCCCGCCGCCCTCGGTCGGGGTCTCGGGGAAGCGGCCGAACGCGGCGTGCATGGTGCCGACGAAGACCTCGAGGTCCTGGTCGGTGGTAGGACGGATCTCCATGCGGCCGCTGCCTCCTCGACGTACCGGGACCACGACTCGTGGCGCCGCGCCACAGTGCAGCGTCGGCCCGTGGCCAGGCAAGCGAATTACGGCCGGGCAAGGCGGAGGCCGCATATGGTCGACGAATACGACACATGGAGGGCGACCACCCGAATGAGCTTCAGCGACGAGGTGCGCGCGGCCTTCCGGCGCGGTGAGACCGATGCCGTGGTGCGCATGAGCCAGGCCGAGATCGTCAGGGCGCAGGCGGCCGGGGACCTGGCCGGCGAGGTGGAGGCCAGGTATGCCCTGGCCCGAGTCGCCATCCGCGGCGGCGATCTGCCGGGCGGCGAGGTCCGGGCCCGGGAGGCGCTCGCGGTGGCGCAACGCTCCGGGGACCGCGCCCTGGAGGAGCGGCCCCGGCATGTGCTGGCGGCGGTGGCCCGGATGTCGGGCGACCTGGCCCGCGCCCGGGACCTGTACCGGGAGAACATCGCGCTCAACGAGGCCTTGGGCCGCCCCGAGGTCGTCAACTCGGAGTACCACAACCTCGCGTTCTGCGAGCTCGGACTCGGCAACCTCGATACGGCCAGGGCGCTGTTCGCGGCGGGTCGGGAGCGGGTGTTCCAGCAAGGCTGGGCCGATTTCGTGCCGTACGTGTGCGTGGCCGGTGTCGCGCTCGCCTCCGCCGAGGGTGATAACACGCGGGCGGCGCTCCTGGTGGGCGTCACGGACGCGGCGTTCGCCGCGCTCGGGCAGGTCCCCGACCCTGACGACGCGGCCGATCTGGCCAAGGCACGGGAGGCCGCGATCGAGAGGCTGGGCCCGGCGGTTTTCGCCGAGCGGTACGCGCAGGGTCAGGCGCTCGACCCGCGTGAGGCGTTCGATGACGGCGGGACCTCCTACACGTAACCCACCGACGTCATACGATTACACCTCGTAGGGAGGTGGGGTGGATGAAGGTCCTGATGGTGATTACCTCACATGATCAACTTGGTGACACCGGCCGCAAGACGGGCTTCTGGCTCGAGGAACTGGCCGCGCCCTATTACCGCTTCCGGGATGCCGGATGGGACGTCACGCTGGCGTCGCCGCTGGGCGGGCGGCCGCCGCTGGACCCCAAGAGCAACGAGCCGGAGTTCCGGACCGACCTGACCCGCCGGTTCGAGGCCGACGCGGCCGCCGAAGCCCAGCTCGACACCACGCTGCGCCTGGACTCGGTGTCCGCCGACGACTTCGACACCGTGTTCTACCCGGGCGGGCACGGCCCGATGTGGGACCTGGCCGAGGATCCCGTCTCGATCGCGCTGATCGAGCAGGTGGTCCGGTCGGGCAAGGCGATCGCGCTGGTGTGCCATGCCCCGGGCGCGCTGCGCCACGTCACGACGCCCGAGGGCACTCCCCTGGTCGCCGGCCGGAAGGTCACCGGCTTCACCGACACCGAGGAAGAAGCGGTGGGCCTGACGAAGGTGGTGCCGTTCCTCGTCGAGGACGAACTCGTCGCCAAGGGAGCCCACTTCAGCAAGGCCGACGACTGGCAGCCGTACGTGGTGACCGACGGCCGGCTCATCACCGGCCAGAACCCGGCGTCCTCGGGCCCGGCCGCCGACCAGCTGATCTCCATGGTCGAGAAGCTCACGAAATAGCCTCACCGGCCCGCCTGCGCCGGACCCGGCGTCGCACCAGCCAGACCACCGCGGCCAGGACGGCGACCGTCGCGAGCGCCGCGATCTGGAAGCCGACGGGCCACGGTCCGCGGTCGGCCGACTCGGCCGTACGCGTGCCCAGTCCGGGCAGCAGGCCCGCGGCGACCGAGATCTCGTACGGCACGCAGCGCTGCGTGCCGAACTCGCACCGGTAGGAGTCGTCGAACCGGCTCAGCACCCGGGCCGGGCTCCCGTCGAGGGGCACCGCCGACAGCGCGCCGGTGTCCGAGCCGTAGTCCCAGGCATGGCCCAGCACCTCGGTGTCGGACAGCCAGCCCAGGAACGTCTCCGTATCGGCGGTGCCACGCAGGGCGGACGGCTCGGCGATACTGACGGTGCGCACCGCACCCGGCGTCCCGGAGTCGAAGATGTAGACGCGCTGGCTGTCGACGCCCTCGGACCGCCATGGCACCACGGCCAGCAGCAGCCCCGACGGCGACCAGGCGTTGTGCACGGTGATCCCGTAACCCTGCGGCACCATCACCTCCCGCTGCCGCTGCCCGTCCAGCCCGATCAGCCAGGTCCGCAGCTCGGACTGCACCACCAGCCGCTGCCCGTCGGGCGCGAACGCGGCGGCCGACACCGGCACGACGCCGGTCCCGGTGGCCTGCCCGGTACGCAGGTCCAGCAGCATCAGCTCGCCGTGCCCGGTGGCGTACCACGCGACGTAGTTGCCGGCGTCACGAGCCGCCTCCTCCGCGACGGGCCCCAGGTCGACGACCGAATACGCCAGGATGTTGCCGTCCGGGGACAGCGCCAGCGGGACGACCCCGCCGGGGCGCGGCACCGGCACCTGCCGGGTCTGCCCCGTCTCCAGGTCCACGACGCGCACCGCGGCCACCTCGCGGTCGGATTCGGACAGCACGATCGTGCGCCCGTCCGGGGACAGCAGCCACGGCTTGGTGCGCTCGGGCACGGCGTCGAGCTGCCGGTACACGTCGGCGTCGGCGCCCAGCACGAGCGTCTGGTAGGTGCGCAGCATCTCGCTGTTGCCGTACCCGTACAGCAGCAGCGCCCGTCCCGGCGGGGCCGCGCTCACCGAACCGGTCAGCGGCGAGTATCCGGCGATCCGGTCGGGCAGGCCGGCCGCCTTGCCAGGCGACGGCCGCGCGGGGACCGCGTCGCGGTTGCCCGCGGGGATGAGCAGCGCTCCGGTGCCCAGCAGCAGGGCCACCACCGCGCACAGCGCGGCCGTGGCGCGTCGCCGCCGGACGTCGCGCCGGGCGGCCGGCACCAGGCCCTCCAGCAGGCCGGGCGGCAGCGGCGGCTCAGGTTCCTGCGGGGCCGCGGCCAGCAGGGCCGCGATCTGCTGGTCGTTCACGCTCGGTCTCCTACATAGTTGGGCAGCAGCCGCCGCAGGGCGGTGATGGCGTACGACGTCTGGCTCTTGACCGTGCCCGGCGAGCAGCCCAGCGTCCGGGCGGTCTCCGCGACGTCCATGCCCTCCCAGTAGCGCAGCACGATCACGGCGCGCTGGCCGGGGGCGAGCCTGGCCAGCGCCGCCATCAGGTCGAGGCGGTCGGCGACGTCCGCGGCCGGTGCGGGGACGTCCGGTGGTTCGGGAAACGGCCTGACCCGTCGCGCCCACCATGTCTGCCGCTGGTCGAGGAAAATGTTGACGAGCATGCGGCGCACGTAGGCGTCCGGCGAGTCGGCCTGTGCGACCCGTGTCCAGTGCCGGTAGAGCCGGATCAGGGCGGACTGGGTCAGGTCGTGCGCCTCGTCCCAGTTCCCGCACAGCCGGTATGCCGTCCGGCGCAGCTCCAGCACCCGTGCTTGCGCGAACTCGGTGAAGGCGTGTTCGTCGTCGGCCCGCATGTGACCCCTCTCGTCCGTACCCCCTGACCGGAGCAGCTCGCCGGACGGTTGTGCCGTCCGGTCGTCGAATTCTCGGTCAGGCCGGTTTGACGGGCTGCCGGAGGATCGTCTTGAGCTTGGCCGGTTCCGTGCGCCGGGCGTCGCTGAGGTAGATCTCGTGATGGTCGCCGTTGAAGGTCAGCCCGTTGTCGGGCAGGTAGCGGTGGTGCAGGCGGTCCAGGGTCGGTGCTTCGTCGTCGTAGGAGCCGATGTGCAGGATCTGCACGCTCTTCCCCTCGGTGAGGCTGATCAGCCGTACACCCGCCAGCGCCGGGTTGTCCTTCTTCTTCGCGGCCTCGGCGAGCGCGGCGCGGACCATGTCCTCGGTGATCCAGTCTGGCTGGTTGATCAGCATCATCCACGACCAGGCCTGCTTGTCACGGGTCACGAAGGACTGCGGGTCGTCGGCACGCCACAACCCTTCCAGCGGCCCCACCACGAAGTCGCGGTCGAGGGCCTTCTTGCTCGCGAACTTCAGCGTGTACGCCGTCGTGAACAGGGCCTCGACGGCCTGGGCGTACGCCGGGGAGGTGTTCGGGTCGCCGTGGCCGTCGACCGCGAGGTATTTCAGCTCGGGCACGTCCACGACGACGAAGTCCTTCGCGGGCGGGGCGTACAGCTCGCGGCGTGCCTTCTTGACGTCGTACTTGTCCATCGCGGTCTCCTTGGTCAGTGTCGCGAGCGTGGCCTCGGTCCAGCCGACGTCGGCCCGGAGCATCGCCTCGCAGTAGTCGAAGATCGCCGAAGCGGCACCGGGCAGCGGCTCCTGGTGCGCCCGAGCGGCACGGACCTCTGCCAGCTGGTCCCGCAGCGCCGCCAGCCGCCGGGTCAGCCCTGCGGCCACGTCCTCTTCCGGCAGGCCGGGGCTGTTCGCCATGCCGATCAGGACCCGGGAGCGCACCGGCGTCAGCGACGCCAGCGCGTCCCTGGTGGCGGCCGCGCACAGGTCACGGCCCGCTGCCGTCACCCGGTAGGTCGCGCGCGACTTCGCCGAGCGCCGCTCGGTCGCCGACGCCTCGATCAGACCACGGCCGGCGAGCTTGTCGAGCAGGTAGTAGATCGACGAGAAGCCCAGCGCGGTCCAGGTCCGCACACCTCGTTCCTCGATGACCCGTTCCAGCTCGTACCCATGGCGTGGCTGTTCCAGGAGCAGCCCGAGGACGGTCAGCTCGGCGTCGGTCAGTGTCGGGTCCACCCGATTATTCTAGCGCTAGAATAATCGGCAGCCGTGGGGGCGCACTCAGCACCGGCCTGTCCCGAGCAGCGGGCGCGCATCGGGACGCGGCCATAGCATTGCCGGGTGTCCGATCTCGAATCGCCGCTCCCCCGCCATCACGACGGCACCACCGGCTCCGACGCGCACGGCTGGACCGGCGGGGCTTTCGCCAACCCGGTGATCCCCGGGTTCCACCCGGATCCGAGCGTGTGCCGGGTCGGCGAGGACTACTACCTGGCCTGCTCCAGCTTCGAGTACTTCCCCGGGGTGCCGGTCTTCCACAGCCGGGACCTGGTGCACTGGGAGCAGATCGGCAACGCGCTGGACCGGCCGAGCCAGCTCGTCCTGCCGCCCGGCATGCCGTCGTCGGCCGGCGTGTACGCCCCCACCCTGCGCCACCACGACGGCCGCTTCTGGCTGATCACCACCAACGTCGCCCCCGGCGGCGGCAACATGCTCCTCACCGCGACGGACCCCGCCGGGCCGTGGTCCGATCCGGTCCGGCTGCCCGACGTCGGCGGCATCGACCCGGACCTCGCCTGGGACGAGCAGGACCGCTGCTGGTGCACGGTCGCCGGGATCCAGCAGGTGCGCATCGACCCCGACACCGGCCAAGCCGTCGGCGAGCCGCGGCGGCTGTGGTCCGGCGAGCCCGGCGCGCAGGCCCCGGAGGCCCCGCACCTGTACCGGATCGGCGGGTTCTGGTACCTGATGATCGCCGAGGGCGGGACCGAACGCGGGCACGCCGTGTCCATATCCCGCGGGCCGGCCCCCGACGGGCCGTTCGAGCCGTGCCCGGACAACCCGATCCTGACCCACCGGGGAACGAACCGTCCGATCCAGAACACCGGGCACGCCGACCTCGTGCAGGCGCCCGACGGATCGTGGTGGATGGTGCTGCTCGCGGTCCGGCCACAGGGCGGCACCCCGGGCTGGCACGTGCTCGGCCGGGAGACCTTCCTGGCCCCGGTGGCCTGGGTCGACGGCTGGCCGGTGGTCGGCGAGCTCGCCCCCGTCATGGCCGCTCCGCCGTGGCCGGCGCACCCGCTGCCCGCCCCGCCGGTCCGTGACGATTTCGACGGCGACGCGCTGCACCCGCGGTGGATCTGGGTACGGTCCCGGCCGGAGGAGTTCCGGTCGGCCGACCGCCCCGGCTGGATCACCCTGCGGGCGCGCGGCGCGGGCCTCGACTCACCCGACGTGACGTTCGTGGGCCGCCGCCAGCAGCACCAGTGCTGCCGGGCGCGGACGCTGGTCGACGCCACCGCGGGGCGCGGCGGGCTCGCGGTGCGGATCGACGAGGCCCACCACTACGAGATCGAGGCGGGCGACGGCCAGGTGCGGGTGCTGGCGCGTGCGTCGTCGCTGCTCTCGACGGTCGCGACCCGGGCCGTGCCGGACGGGCCGGTCCGGTTGCGGATCGACGTCGCCGCCGCCTCACCCGAAAACTGGCATCCCCGGATGGAGCCCGACCTGCTCCGCCTCGGGGTGGAAGCCGCCAACGGCACGTTCGACGTGCTCGCCGAACTCGACGGGCGCTACCTGTCGACCGAGGTGGCGGGCGGCTTCACCGGCCGGGTCATCGGCCTGTACGCCGCAGCCGGCGAGGTCGCGTTCGACTGGTTCGACTACGAACCGCTCTGACGCGGGGCGCGCCGGTCGCGGCGGCGTTCCAGCTCGTCGTCGTCGACATAGGTCAGCATCGGCTGGCCCGGCACGCAGTGCATGATGACGACGAAGCGGCTGGTCGCGTCGGGCAGGTTGTTGCCGTCCTGGTAGTGGATGACGTCGCCGCCCGGCTCGAAGAACGCCTCGCCCGCCCGGATGACCCGTTCGGGCTCGCCTTCGAGTTCGAAGAGCATCTCGCCTTCGATCATGTATCCGAAGATCGGGCCGGAGTGCTTGTGCGGCGGCAGTCCCTTGCCGCCGGGCGGGATCTCGACCAGCAGGGTCATCACATCGACCGGCTGCGGGGTGCTGTCGAGCAGCCGCTGGTTGAGCATGGTGAGCACGGAGGTGCTCCGGTTGTCCGCGGGGTCCATGTCGGTTCACCTCTTCGCACGGTGCCAGCGATGGCCGCTGAGCTGGTCCGGCACCGGTCCCTGCCGGTACGCCGGTCGAACCCATCCTCGCAAAGGGCGGCAGGTCCCGTGCTCGGAACCGTTCACTCGGGTGGGGCGGCCGGTCTGGCACGGTCCGGCGTGACACGGGATCCTGACGTGATGACCACGCAGACGCACCCCCGCCCGAACCTGCTCGTTCTGCGCGCACGGCGCCTGTTCGACGGCGGTGCCCTGCTCGACGACCCGTCCGTGGTCGTCGACGGCGGCCGGATCGTGTCGGTCGCGCAAGGACCGGCGGGTCTGCCCGAGGGCGCGGACGTGGTCGACCTGCCCGAGGCCACGCTGCTGCCCGGCCTCGTCGACACCCACCTGCACCTGGCGTTCGACGCCAGCGCCGACCCGATCGCCCGGCTGGGCGAGCGCGACGACACGGCGGCCTACGAGGCGATGTGCACGGCGGCCCGCGCGGCCGCGGCCGGCGGCGTCACCACCGTGCGCGACCTCGGCGACCGTGGCTACCTGGCGCTACGGGTACGCGCGGCGGCTCGCGCCGGCGACCATACGCTGCCCGAGGTCGTGGCCGCGGGCGTGCCGATCACGACACCCGGCGGGCACTGCCACTTCCTCGGTGACTGCGCCGCCGGTGTCGCGGACCTGCGCGCCGCGGTCCGGGCTCGCGCCGAACGCGGGGTCGACGTCATCAAGATCATGGCGAGCGGCGGCAACATCACCCCGGGCAGCCGCCCGGAGCTGGCGCAGTACTCCGTGCACGAGTTGCGGGCGGTGGTCGAGCAGGCGCACGGGCTCGGGCTGCGGGTCGCGGCGCACGCCCACGGCACGTCGTCGATCGTCGCGGCGGCCGAGGCCGGCGTCGACAGCCTCGAACACGCCACCTTCATCAACGCCGGCTCCGTCGACGACATCCCCGACGGGCTGCTGGACACGATCGTGTCCCGCGGCATCGCGCTGAGCCTCACGTTCGGCACCCGGCCCGTGGACGGCCACCCGGTGCCGCCGAGCATCGCCACCCGGATGCCGCGGTTCACCGCCAACGCGGCCCGGATGCGGGCCGCGGGCGCGCGGATCGTGATCGGCACCGACGCGGGCATCGCCCCCGTGAAGCCGCACTTCGTGCTGCGTCATGCGGTGCCCCAGCTCGCGCCGCTGGGCATGGACGGCGCGGAGGCACTGCACGCGGTCACGGCACGGGCGGCCGAGGTGGTCGGGCTGGGCCACCGCAAAGGGCGGATCGCCGCCGGTTACGACGCGGACATCCTGGCCGTGTCGGGCGACCCGGTCGCCGAGCCGGCGGCGATCCACCGGCTGCTCGCCGTGTACGTCCGCGGGGTCAGACTGCCTGATCTTTGAGCCCTCTGCACCCGATAGATCTGGTGTATCGTAATTTGGGGGGTTTATCCGGACCGGGCCGGTCCGAGACTGCTGAGACGTGATCAGGCGCTAATCCAGGGGTGCGCCCGGACATGAGCGTGCACAGGTCGATCGTGAAGGCGCTCCAACGGCTGACCGGCACAGCCGCGACACCGACGGAACGCGCTCTCGCCGAGCCCGCACGAACGAGCATGCAGGACTATCCCGGCCAGGCGTTCGGGCTGCCCACCGCCGTCGAGATCACGTCCGGCAGCGAGCTCGGCGAACTCGCCGCCTCACTCAACGCCGTGACGCAGCACGTCCGGGCCAGGGCACGGGAACAGCGACGGGTCCGCGACACGATCGCCGCCGAACGCGACCTGGTGGACTCGGTCCTGGAGATCGCCGGCAGCCACATCCTGGTCGTCATCCTCGACCAGGACGGACGCGTCATCCAGTTCAACCGGGCTTGCGAATCGACGACCGGCTACACCTGCGACGAGGTCACCGGACGGCGGGTCTCGGAGCTGTTCCTGCTCCCGGCGGAGAAGGGCCGGGTGTCTCCGGCATTCGGCGAACCCCTGGTGTCTCCGCCGGAGTCGGCCCTGCCCAGAAGCTTCGTGTGCACCTGGGCCGGACGGGACGGCAGGCATCACCACATCGCGTGGTCGAACGCCACCGTGGTCGACCGGCTGACCGGAAACCTCTATGTCATAGCCACCGGGCAGGACATCACCGACCGCCTGATCGCCGAGGCCGAGCTGCACGAGGCGCGGGAGCGGTTCCGCCTCGCCTTCGACAACGCACCGATCGGCATGTGCCTGGTGAGCCTGGAGGGCCGGTTCCTCCAGGTGAACCGGGCGCTTGGCGAGTCCCTGGGCCTGCCGGAGGCCGAACTGCTGAAGCAGAGCGTCGCCGACGTCGCCCACCCCGGCGACGTTGAGGCGATCCTGCAGACGACGACCGACATGCGAGCAGGTCAGAGTTACTCCAGCCACGACGAGGTCCGCTTCCTGGCGCCCGGTGATCGCGTTGTCTGGGCTCGTATGTCCGTTTCCGCGGTGCATCGGGACAACGGCGAACTGCTCTACTACCTGACCCAGATCCAGGACGTCACCGCGCGCCGGGCGGCCGAGGAGCGGCTCGCCCAGCAGGCACTGCACGACCCGCTCACCGGGCTGCCGAATCGCGCCTCGCTGATGGCCCGGCTGCAGCAGGAACTGGAGCGCGGGCATCCCCGCACCGGCCTGATCGGGTTGTTGCACATGGATCTCGACGGCTTCGCGATGGTCAACGACAGTCTTGGCCAGACCGTCGGGGACGAGGTTCTTCGCGAGGTCGCCGAACGTCTGCGGGCAAGCGTCGGCCCGTCGGACACGGTGGCTCGCGTCGGGAGCGACGATTTCGCCGTTCTCTGCCCGGCGACGCCCGACCAGCCCCACCTGCTCGACCTGGCCAAGCGGGTCGCGGACGCCGTGTCGGCGCCGATCATCGTCGGCGGGCGGCGCGAACTGGTGATCTCCATCAGCACCGGAGTCGCCTTCGGCCCGTCCGACGACCTCGACGCGGACCGCCTGGTGCGCAACGCCAACATCGCCCTGTGCCAGGCCAAGGCGGGCGGGAGAAGCGGGTGCCGGGTCTACGACGAGTCGCTCGGCAAGTACGTCATCGACCGCGCGCGCGTCGAGGAGGCGCTGCGGCAGGGGCTGCGCGACGGTCATTTCATGCTCCAGTTCGAGCCCATCGTCGACGTGGCGACCCATCACGTCGTGGCGGTCGAGGCACTGGTGCGCCTGAACCATCCGCAACTGGGCCTGCTGATGCCCGGTGCCTTCATCGAGATCGCCGAGGACAGCGGCCTGATCGCGCCGATCGGCGCCTGGGTGCTGCAGGAGGCATGCCGCCGGCTCTCCGCGTGGCGAGGCGACGACAAGGGCTGCGACCGGCTCGGCGTCACGGTCAACGTGTCGGCTCGGCAGGTGGCCCGGCCGGACCTGGCCGACACCGTGGCCCAGGCCCTCGCGGAGTCGGGCATCCCGCCCCGGTGCCTGTCGCTGGAGCTGACCGAGAGCGCCCTGATGGAGGCCGACGTCAGCGCGCTGCGGATGCTGGAGCGCATCCGCGACATGGGGGTCCGGCTCGGCATCGACGACTTCGGCACGGGCTACTCGTCGTTGCTGTACCTCAAGCGCCTTCCGGTGAGCTTCATCAAGATCGATCGGTCGTTCGTGTCAGGGCTCGTCCCCGATCCCACCGACCGCGAGATCGTCACCGCCGTGATCAGGTTGGGCCGGGCGCTCGGCCTGGTCACCATCGCGGAAGGCGTGGAGACTCCCGAGCAGCTGGACATCCTGAAGACGCTCGACTGCGAACTGGCGCAGGGCTACCTCTTCGGACCGTCGACGTCGGGCGCGCCCGACGTCGCGCAGCCCCGGCAGATCCTGCTCGACCACGGCCTGCGCGCACCGGGCGCGGACTCGGCCGTCTCGCCCGGGCCCGGCATCGGCGGCAGAGCCCTCCGCTGAACAGGCCCTACGGCTCAGTCGAGTTCGGTGGCCACGTCCGAGAGCTGCCGGGCCGCGCGTTCCAAGAGCTGGAAGGCAAGATTCCGCTCCGTGGTCAGCGCGGCGAGCAGCAGCCCGGTCAGGGCCGCCGAGCCGTTGAACGCCTGCAGAGTGATCATTTTGACGAGCAGGTCCTGGCCGGCGAACGGTCCTGCCCCGACGGCCGCGGCGTGGATCGCCAGCCCCGACACGCCCAGCACGCAGAACGCGGCGCCGCCCAGTTGGAAGCGCACCGCGGCCCAGATCAGGAAGGGGAACACCAGGAACAGCAGATTCACCGGTAGGCGGGTCACCGTCACCGTCACGGCCAGCGCGCTGATCACCAGTGCCCCGGCCTCGACGCAGCGCCGCACCGGGACATCCCGGGGCCGTCGGGCCGTACGCAGGACGAGCAGCACCGGCGCGACGACGAGCACGCCCATCGCGTCTCCCGTCCACCACACCGACCACACTGCCCAGAAGCCGTCCGCCTCGATCGCGCCGGCCGCTCGCAGCGCCGCGGTGCCGATCGTCGCGCTGACCAGCATGCCCGCCAGCGCGCCGAGCAGCACCAGCGCGAGGCCGTCGCGCAGCCGGTCCAACTCGACCCGGAACCCCACGCGGCGCAGCATCCAGTACGCGCAGAGCGGGGCCAGCGTGTTGCCCGTCGTGATCGCGACGATGGCGACCGCCGACGGGCCGATCGGCGCGTTGACCAGGAACGCCCCCAGCGCGATCCCCGGCCACACCCGCCCGCCCAGTAGGAGCAGGCAGACCAGCGCGACGCCGGTCGGCGGCCACAGCGGCGTGACCTGGCCCCGGACGAGTTCCTGCAGCAGACCGATCCTGGCGGCGACGTAGTAGGCGGCCGCCACGGCGAGGATCCGCAGGGCGGCGTTGACGCTGGGCGGCAGCCGTCGGCGTCTGCCCTGGTCACGCGCCATCGCCGTCATCGGGTCCCCATAGGGTGATGGTAAGCGCGCCGTGACGCTACCGGGGCGATGTCACCAGCCGGTAGCCGACGTCGGCTGCGCCTGCGCCCGCGCGACCGTGGCGCTCCTGCCATCGCCCGCCGTCCAGGTCGGCCCGCAGCCGCTGCGTCGCCTCGGCGACCCGGGCCGGGTCCAGCCTGGCCAGCGAGGAGATCGAGGCCCGCACCGCCGGGTCGAGGTAGGCGTGCGGCCGGTCCCAGTACGCCGCCAGGAAACCGTCGCTGCAGTCGTGCGGCACCGGCACATCCGCCACCCGCGCGGGAGCCAGGTGCCGGGCGATGAAGTCGTGCTCGGGCAGCTCCCGCTCGGCCTCGGCGATCTCGGGCAGGTAGTCGGCGATCAACCAGAACCGGGACATGACCGTGTGATCCCAGGTGAGCACCACCTGGCGGTGCGAGACCCGGCGCAGCTCGGCCAGCCCGCGTGCCGGGTCGGTCCAGTGGTGCACGGTGAGGATGGCCAGGCCGACGTCGAAGCGCTTGTCGGCGAACGGAAGCCGCTCGGCGACGGCGCGCACCACGGGCGCGCTGCCCGGCGGCCGTTGCGCGATCATCACCGGCGACGGCTCCACGGCCAGTACGCTGCGGTCGGCCGGTTCGTAGGAACCCGCGCCCGCCCCGACGTTGACGACCGTATGGGCATCGCCCAGCGCTGCTTCGATGATCGCGGCCACGCGCGGGTCCGGGCGGCGGCGCTCGGCATAACCTGCGCCGAGAGTCCGGTAAGGATCGTTCATGCGTGTCTTCCTACCATCATCACCGGCAGGGATCGGTGTTCAGCCCTGGCCGGGTGCCGGTTCGCTCACCCTGCGGACCGCCGCGAGCAGTGCCGCACGGTGCTCGGCGAGCCGGCCGGGCGACATCGGGTCGTCGCCGGCGGTGGCGAGCAGACCCGGCGAGGCGCTGAGCCAGCCCTCCGTCATGCGCAGCACGATGGCGAACAGGTCGACGGCGGCGATGTCGTCGCGGAGC
This sequence comes from Catellatospora sp. NPDC049111, assembly GCF_040648615.1. Classification (NCBI taxonomy): domain Bacteria; kingdom Bacillati; phylum Actinomycetota; class Actinomycetes; order Micromonosporales; family Micromonosporaceae; genus Catellatospora; species Catellatospora sp. NPDC049111. Next base: position 196,302 of record NZ_JBEZEB010000006.1, read on the forward strand.
CGTCCGGCGCGCTGTGCTGAGGCGACGGCGTCGACGCGGGCCTGGAAGGCTTCGCGTTCCAGTGCGGTCGGTTCGGAGCGTTCCAGGACGCGCCAGGTGGCGAGACGGCGTGCCCGGGGGTTGGCGAGCATGTAGTCGAAGCGCGCGGCGGCGAAGGCGCACAGGTCCCCGTCGTCCAGGGACGCGGCCGCGACCACGGCCCGGGTCTGCTCAGCCAGGACGGCGTCGAACAGGTCGTTCTTGTCTCCGAAGTAGACGTACAGCAGGCGTTTGTTGGCTCCGGCGCGCTCGGCGACACGGTCGATGCGCGCACCGGCCAGCCCGCACTCGGCGAACTCGTCCGTGGCGGCTTCGAGCAGCAGCGCCTTGGTGGCCTGGGCGTCGCGGGCCCGCGGCATGGGTGTGGTCATGTGATGCTTCCTCGTCGAAGGGCGGGCCGGCCCGGCGGCCGTACGGTCACCGGGCCCTGCCGGATCACCAGGGAATCACGCCGTCCTTGTCGAAGAACCCGCCGGTGGGTCCGTCGGGGCCGAGCTGGGCCATGCGGACGATGGCCTCGGCTCCCTCCTCGACGGTCTGGGTGCCGGCGTGGTGGTTCAGGTCGGTGGCGGTGAAACCCGGGTCCACGGCGTTGATCCTGACGCCCGGGTACGCCTTGGCGTACTGCACCGTGAGCATGTTCACCGCGGCCTTCGAGGCCGGGTAGGCGATGTCGGGATAGAAGTGCGACGGGGAGTCCGGGTTGGCCAGCTCGCGCATCAGCGACGTGCCGCTGCCGACGTTGACGACGACCGGGGCGGCGGAGCGCTGCAGCACCGGCAGGAACGCGTGCAGCATCCGCACCTGGCCGAACACGTTCGTCTCGAAGACGGCGCGTACGGAGTCGGCGGTCACCTCGGCCGGCGGCACGAAGCCGCCGCCGGCGGTCCGCGGCTCGATGCCCGCGTTGTTGATCAGGACGTCGAGGCCGCCGTCGGCCTCGACGGTCTTGACGGCGGCGGCCACCGAGGCGTCGTCGGTGACGTCGAGCTGGATGAAGCGAGCGCCGAGCCGCTCGGCGGCCTGACGGCCCCGCTCCGGGTCTCGGGCGCCGACGTACACGATGTGTCCGGCGTCCACGAGCCGGCGGGCGGTCTCGAAACCGAGTCCCTTGTTGGCCCCGGTGATCAGCGTGATGGTCATGATGTGCTTCCTAATCCCTTTTCACCCGCGCTGTCCCGGTAGACGGGTCCTTGCCCGTCGACCGAGCGAGTATCTAACTAGTTGGTTACTACCATAGCGCGCTCCCTCGGTGAGCGACATCCAGTCGGCGGAACCGGGCGGGGAACTGTGCGGAACCGCGTGGACCTCGACGCCTTGGCGACCGCCAGAAAGATCCGGCAGTACCGCGAACTCCGCTTACGGGTGATCGAGCGGCAGCGGTCGGCGCTGCTCTCGGCGCGGGCGACCGGCCGCCACGACTCGCGGGTGCTGGAGAAGGTGCTCGACACCCTCGACGCCGAACAGCTCATGGTGGAGTTGCGGACGGCGTCGGCCGTCGACGACGGCTAGGGCCGCGACCTGATACGTCACCGGCTTTGGGATCGGTGACTCAAGGCCTGAGTGGGCTGAAATAGCCTCAGTGGGAAGCCGCCGCGTCCCACGCTGCGGTCACCGCGTCGCGTATGGGGTGCGGGTGGATGCGAGCAGGTTAATCGATCGCCGCCCGAACAGGCATCTGATTGACTCGCCGGATGATCGATTCCGACAGGTTGTCCGGCTTGCTCGCTGACCATTGGGGCCTCGCCGACGTCCGCGTCGAGGTGCACAACGGTGGTATGAACTCCGCGACCTGGTGGGTCGACCACGACGGCCGTCGCGACGTCGCCAAGCACATCCCCGGCTGGAACCGCAACCAGTTCGTCGGCGGGCTCACTGTGGCCTCGCACGTCCAACGTGCTGGTATCCCGGCGGGTGCGCCGATCCCCACGACCTCCGGGCAGCTGGCGGTCGAGACCGCCGATGGGCCGGTGGCGCTCCTGCAGTACGTGCCGGGTGCCGAGCCGCCCGATGACGAGAGCGGTCGGCGCGTCATCGGGGAGACTCTCGGGCGCGTGCACGTGGCAGTCCGGGACATATGCGTGGCCGGCGCAGAGCAGTTTCACTGGGTCGACCCGAACGCCGCGCACCTCGATCATGCCCCGGGTTGGGTGAAGCCCGGTATCGTGAAGGCCCTGGCGATGTTCGACGCGCTCGACCCGCCGTCGCTCACCTGGGGCATGTTGCACACCGACCCGGCGCCTGAGGCGTTCCTCGTCGATCCCGCGACCGGCGATGTCGGATTGATCGACTGGGCGGCCGCCATGTCGGGTCCGCTGCTTTACGACCTCGCCTCGGCAGTCATGTACGTAGGCGGGAAGGCGCAGGCGCAGTCTCTGCTCGCGGCATACGTTCGGACCGGCGCCCTCGGCGAGGACGAGATCGAGCGAGGCCTGGATGTATTCCACCGGTTCAGGTGGGCAGTTCAAGCCGACTACTTCGCGGGGCGCATCGCGACCCGCGACATGACTGGCATCGAGGATGCACGAGAGAATGAGATGGGCCTGCTCGCAGCGCGGGAGTTCCTTGTCGACTGACCAAGGCATGTATTGGAAGTAGCGGCTCGAACACATGGCCATGCCGTTGCCTCCGAGCCTCCGCCGCCTGGACATCGATGGCCAGGACATGGTGCTGCTCGACGCGGACGCCTACGGCTACACTTCCAGCGCCCTCAAACACCGGGTCGAGCCGTGCTTCACGCTTACCTCCGCTGTGGTGGACGCCCACTCACCGCGGCGGCCCGACCAACCCGGCGAACGTATGCGGTCGGAGCGCCGGCCTCGCCCGGAGCGGCTCAGGAGGCCGCCTCCCAGACGTGCACGTCGAGCTTGACGTCCCCGGAGTCCGCGGACACACCCGTGATCTTCACCCACGCCCACCGCCCCTCGCTGGTGCGTACGCAGAACGCGGTGCCGGCGCGGGTCTTCTCCTGCTCGATGCCGCGTTGCAGGGCGGTGGCGGCCACACAGGTCTGGTGCGACGGCTGCCCGCTGACGTACGTCAGGTCACGGTTCGAGGCGACGCCGTACGGGCCGACGCCGAGTGCCCCGCGCAGGTCCCAGCCGGACACCGAGCCGCGGACCACGTTCCAGTTGGGCGCGTCGGAGTCGAGGTCGATGGAGTAGTAGATGGGCAGCGTCACGGAGGCCGCCCGCTTGACGGCCGGCTCGCCGCCCGGGGCGGACGGCGCGGTCGGTGACGGCGACGGCGTGCTCGCCGACGGCGAGGCGCTCGGGCTCGGGTCCCCCGTCGGCGCGCCCGGGGTCGCCGAGGTCGCACCGCCGGGCCCGGTCTGCCCGGCGGCCGTGACAGCGGCCGGCTCGGGACGCAGCAGGCGGTCGCCCGCGGCGCCGACGGCGGCGGATACCGCGATGACGGCGAGCAGCAGGAAGACGGCGGGCAGCGCCTGCCGGTTGGTCCAGGTGCGGGCCAGTCCCCAGCCCGCGAAGACGAGCGCGGTCGCGCCGAGCAGCACGATGGCCAGCGCGCCCAGGTCGGTCAGGAATTCCAGCAGTGCCACGACCGTGCTGACGACCGTGGCGATCGCCGACAGGGCCGCGCCGCGCGCACCCGGCGCAGGGCGTTGCGATTGCTCCACCACGTGTGCCACCTCGAAAAAGGAGCAGGCGCTCTCCACACCAGAGCGCCTGAGACCAACGGAAATCCAAAGCCGTCCCGGACTGTAATCGGACCGACACTGTCCGGTTTCGAGTTGTCCTCGATCTGACGCAGCGTCACCGCTTCGGCCTAGCTGACCTGCCCGAACGGCCAGGACGACCGCCAGGACGGACCACCGCAATCCGTTGTCGCGCGCTGGGCAGAACGTCACCCCGCTCCGCTAGGTTCGCAGTCCGGTGATCAGGCATGAGCGAGGACGGACATGCACGAGAGAGCACTTGTTTCGGAGGCCGTCGCGCTCGCCTCGGCCGGGCAGCCGGCACGGATCCAGCGCACGCCACAGGCGACCTACGCGGTCGGCCCGGAGGGGCTCGTGGCCGTGGTCGAGCCCGGCGACCGGCCGGACGGCACCGCAGTGCGCGAGCGCGGGCGGCTGTTCCTCACCGGCCCGTTCCCCGAGGAGGTGAACGCGCTCCTGCTCGCCTCGTTCCGCGAGCGCTGGGACGAGCCGACCGTGCACGGCTTCGTCCGGCTGCCCGGCGGCTGCCTGCCGCTGGGCCCATTGACGCATAAGGCGGGTGGCTACGACCCCGACGAGGGCGCCGTGACCGAGTACGAGTTGGGGCTGGATCATCCGCTGCCGTTCGACGTGCTCGACCGGGTCCGGCCCGTGTCGGCGGCGCCGCGCACCCCTGGCACCGAATGGCTCGACCTGCTGCCCCACGCTCCCATTGACGCCACCAGCGCGTTCATCGCCGACTGGTACGCCGACGCACCCGCCCCCGAACACCACGTGCCGCCCGCGCTCGCGCTGCCGACACCGCTGGCCGCGTTCTACCGGGCCGTCGGCGGCCGCGAAGAACTTCTCGGCCGCCAGGACCGGGTCTTTCCACCGGCCGGGTTGCGCAGGCTCGACGACGGCTCGGTGGCCTTCGGCTCCGAGAACCAGGGCGACTTCACGCTGACCATCGATCCGACCGCGGCCGACCCTGCGGTCTACTACCTCGGCTGGGCGGATGGACCTGTCCGCGACCCGCTGCCGCTGAGCATGTTCTTGATGATGTTCGCCGTGCGCGAGGCCTCGTTCACCGGGCCCTGCTATGCGAGCGGCGGTGTCGACGAGGACCAGGCGCAGGCTCTCACCCGCGGCCTGCGGTGCGTGCCGACCGGCGGGTGGCTGCTGGGCCGCGACACGGAGTTCCACGTCGGTGAGGGACTCGTCCTGCAGGTGGACCGCGGCGGTCGCGGCCCGCACGTGTTCCTCAGTGCCCGGCACCGGGCACATCTGGCTCCGCTGCGCGCCTTCGACGTCGCGTGGCACGCATTCGCCGGGTGACGCGACGGCCGGGCCGGGTCATTGCGGCAGCGGTGCGCCCGACGCCTCGGCCACCATGTACGCCGCGTACCAGTCGGGCCAGTCGGGGTCGGCCGCGCCGAGGCGCTTCTCGTGCTCGCCATGGGCCACCGAAGCGCGGCGCATCGCGGTCGCCAGGTCCGTCGTGGAGGTGAACTGCGTCGCGCCCGGGTCGACGCGGCCGGGCAGCCGGTTGGTGATCTCCTGCAGCACCCAGGTGTTGCCGTCGGGGTCGGCGAACTCGGCCCGCGAGGCGTACGTGCCGCGAGCGGGGTCCGGGCCCTTGATCGGGCCGTCCGGGCCGAGGTGGAAGACGTCGCTGATCTGGACACCGGCGGCGGCGATCGCATCATGGGCCTGCTCGATGTCGGCGACGATCAGGAACGACCGGGCCGACCCGGGTGCGGCCGTGGTCAGGTTCGTGCCGAAGTGGACCGAGCACTGCGAGCCGTGCGGCGTCAGCTGGATGACACCCGATCCCGGCGGGGTCTGATCCGAGCGCCAGCCCAGCCGCCCGTAGAACTCCTCCGCCCGAGGGATGTCGGAGACCGGGACCACCACGACTTCGAGCTTCATGTCGACGTCGGCGACACCAGGTGTCGTGCCCATCGCTTCCTCCCAAGACCACGGCGGTTTCTCGTCCTCGACGATACTGGCGAAACGTATTTGCCGTGCCTTATCGGCCCAATCCAACGTGCTACCCGGGCGAACTGCGCGGAACCGCGTACGGCGGGGCCCGGGTGGAGGTATGCAGGCCGGAGGAACCGTTAGCCAGGAGGCTGTGCCATGACCACGTACAAGGTCGGATACTTCATCGGGAGCCTGTCGTCGACGTCGGTGAACCGGGAGCTGTCCCGGGTGCTGATCCGGCTCGCGCCGGAGGAGCTGGAGTTCACCGAGATCCCGATCGGCAACCTGCCGCTGTACAGCCCGGATCACGACGCGAACTACCCGCCCGAGGCGGTGGCGCTCAAGGACGCCATCCACCGCTCCCAGGCGATCCTGTTCGTCACGCCCGAGTACAATCGGTCGATCCCGGGCGCATTGAAGAACGCGATCGACTGGGCCTCGCGGCCGTGGGGCAAGAACTCGTTCGACCACATCCCGGCGGCGGTCATCGGCGCTTCCATCGGCCAGATCGGCACCGCGCTGGCCCAGCAGGCGCTGCGCGGCGTGCTGAGCTTTTGCAACGCCCGGCAGATGACCGCGCCCGAGGCGTACATCCAGTTCAACCAGACGCTGTTCCCCGGCAACGGCGAAGTCGTCGACGACGCGGTGCGCACGTTCCTGTCGGACTACATGGCCGAGTTCCGCGACCACATCGTGCGCGTGCTGTCGGTGCTCCCCCGCCAGGGCCACGAGCAGCCGCAGTGAGGCCCGGCGCGGGTCGGCTCAGAGCCAGTCCTTGCGCTTGAAGACGGTGTAGAGCAGGACGGACAGGATCGCGATGAGGGCCGTCGAGACGAACACGCCCCACGCGCTGCCGTAGCCGGGAAAAGGAACGTTCTGCCCGTAGAACCCGGTGATCGCCGTCGGCACCGCGATGATGGCCGCCCAGCTGGTCACCTTCTTCATGATCATGTTCAGGTGGTTCGCCTGGGTGATCAGGTTGGTCTGCACGGTGGTGGCGGCGAGGTCGTGCAGGGCGTCGGTCCAGTCGGCCGCGCGCATCGCGTGGTCGTAGAGCTTCTGGTAGTACGGCGACACGGCATCGTCGATCGCGAGCACGTCCTGGTTCAGCAGCGACTCGACGACCTCCTCCATCGGCTTGACCACCCGGCGCAGCGCGATCAGGTCGCGGCGCAGCTGGAACAGCCGCTGCTGCGCGGGCCGCACCGCGGACCCGCGGGCGCCGAACAGCTGCTCCTCGAGGTCGTCGACGGCCTCGTCGAGTTGGCGCACCGCCTGGAACTGGCCGTTGACTATGTGATCGAGCAGGCCGTAGAGCAGGTAGGCGACGCCGTGGCGGGTCAGCCCGGGCGCGGCGTCCCAGCCCGCGATGACCGGATCAAGGTCGAGGCCGCAGTCCTTGCGGATCGTGATCAGCACGCGGTCGGTGCAGAAGACGGCGATCTCGTACAGCGTCAGCGACGAGGTGTCAGGGTCGAGGGCGGCCCCGTACGCGTCCAGGGCCAGATGCTCGGGGTAGCGGTTGAGGCTCGGGCGCTGCCCCTTGTCCAGGCACTCCCCGATCGCCAGCTCGTGCAGCCCGATGTCGGTCTCCAGCATTCCGAGGTCCTCGGCGCTCGGCCGGTACAGGTCCAGCCAGAGCACCGCCGCCGGGTCGGCCAGGTGCTCGGCGACGTCGTCGACCGGGAAGTCCGCGAGCGTGCACACGCCGTCGCGGTACAGCCGTGACCTCGCGAGCCGCACCGGCTCCGGAGCATCACGGTCGCCGCCGGGGCCCGCGACGACCCCGCCGTCCCCGACCACGCCTCCAGCGTCTCTGATTACCTGTGTTTGCCTGTGTGTTTCGGGCGTTTCGGGTGTGGGCGTGGCCGTGTCGTGCCAGGTCCGTAGTCGCCGGTGAGGGTGATGACGGGAGTGGCGCGGACGTGGTGGAAGCCGGTCCGAAGGTGCTGGGGTTTCAGGTGATCGTGTGCAGGTCCTGACGCCGCCACCGTCCGGTGGTGGTTCTTGGGTGCCTGCCCCGCCGGACGCTGGCCACCCGAAGGCGGGGCGGGGGCCGTGCGCCGGTCGGGCACACGGTGGGAGAGTCTGCTGACTGAGTGTTGTTTCGGGGTGGGGCGGGTCTTGCTCCCACGCGTGGTGACAGTTGTGGTGGGGCGTCGTACGGTCGCGACGTCGCCTTCGACCACGTTGGTGATGTGGTGCCGGCCGGTGGTGCGGTCGGTGCGGACGTGGTGCTGGGCGAGTAGGCCGCGGGCGGTGATGCGCATGGACGCGGCGTGGTCGCGGTCGGTCGACAGGTTGCAGCCTGGGCAGATCGCCCACTTCCAGCCCCGCTCGCCGGGCCGGTCGGGCGCCGGGGTGTGGGTCAGTTCGGTGCGGCCCTGTCCGCAGCGGGGGCAGTAGCGGCTGGTGCCGCGGGCGGGTACGGTCACGACCGCGATGCCGGCTTTGGCGGCCAGGTGCACGATCGCGTCGATGACCTGTCCGCGGACCTGCCCGGACAGCCGTGCGTTGCCTTTGCGCCGGCCGTGGGCCTGCAGTGTGGCCAGGTCTTCGACGTAGACCACGCCGGCGTGCAGGGCCTGTGCCTGGTCCACGGTCCAGCGGCCGGCCGACCACGCAAGTGTCTTGTTGAGGTGCCGGATGCGGGCACAGACCCGCTCATGCTCGGCGGCAGCGCGTGCCGCCAGCGCCGTCAGATGCCCGGCGCGCGGGCCGCCGTCGGGCAGCCCGGCGGTCAGGGCGGTGTGGTGGTCGCGTTTGGCGGCGAGGCGTTCGCGGTGTCGGCGCAGCCGGTGAAGTTTGGCGGAGATCGCGGTGGCGTCGTAGCGCAGCATCCGACCGTCGGTGACGACCCGGCCGGTGTCGGTCAACCTTCCGACGGTTCCGGTCAGCAGGGTGTTGACCCCCCAGTCCAGGCCGAGCGCGACCCGGTGCCCGCGGGCGGGCGCGGGCGCGACCGGAACACGGTGGGGTAGGTCGACGCGTACCCGGTGCGCGGTGATGCGCAGGGTCGGGGCGCACAGCCTGGCGTGGTCGGGCACGTGCGGGGGCAGGGTGAGGGGCAGGGCGTGCCAGGCCCAGTCGGCCGGTGACCCGGGCCGGGCCGTCAGTGGCAGCTGCACCCGCAGCACGGCCCGGCCCGGCCCGTCGCGGCCGATGCTGGTCAGTTGCCTGTCGGCGGCGGCCAGCAACACCTGCGCCGCGACCGTCGGCGCGTTCTCCAGGTCGGTCAGGTCGCCGGGCAACCGGCCTTCGGTGTGCTGGTAGGCGCGGACCTGGCGGGTGCGGTCGGCTACCACCGCGCTGGTCACCCCTGCGGGCAGCAGCTCACGCAGCGCCCGCCAGTCGGTGTCGGCGCGTGTGCCGTCGGCGGGCCAGGTCGCGACGATCGCCTGCAGGACCTCGCGGCGGTACACCGCCAGGCGCAGGGCGCGGGCGGCCTGCTCCTGCGCACACCGGCGCACCCGATCGCTGACATACACCCCGTCAGGCACGGGCGCCGTCCAGCCCAGCCGCCGCAACGCCGTCCAGCCCTTGACCGGTAGCGCCCGCCCGTCCGGGCCGACACCAGCAGCCAACATCGCCAGGTCGGCACCGGTCCAGTGTTCGGCCACGATCTGCGCGGCCATCTGCCCGACCAGGCCGGCCAGCCAACCGACCCGCACGGCCAGGACCCGCTCACCGACCCGCTGGCCGTCTGTTTCGACCGTCGCCGACATCGCCGCACAAGTCGCGGTCGCGGTGAGTTGACTCACCGCCACCACTACACCCCCAAGCACCGGCCAATCAGGACGGTCATGAGCCTACGACCCGCCCCTGACACAACCGCCACCTACGGCCAACGCCCGGCCACACCGCCACCAGAGCGAACCGAAATGCAGTCACGCTTAGGTAACACGACCAACAGTTCACAGCCTAGGCGAGCGGGCCGGTCACCGAGGGCGGTCGCCCACCGGCGCCTCACTGCTGATAGCCGAAGTTGTCGCAGGTCCGGCGCTGCTGGACGCAGTTCTTCGTGCGCTTGTTCATGGCGTCGACGTCCCACATCACGAACGCGTCGCCGTGCATCGACGAGGCGCTCTTGCCGTCCTTGTCGGAGGACAGGTAGAAACCCGCCGCGCTGCCCTGCGAGCCGTACGCGATGTCGAAGGTGATCGCCGGGATCTTCACCGGGTGGCTGCGCGGGCAGGCGTTGCCGCGGCCGAACGACACGTGCGCCTTGTGGTCGGGGCTGTCCAGGTGCTTGCCGTCCCAGCAGTCCGGGAACTGCATGATGTAGTGCAGCGTCGCCTTGCCGTCGCAGACCGGCCAGTTGCCGTTGCCGCTGCGGGCCACGCCGTCGACGTCACCGGGGCCGTAGTAGGCGCAGAAGAACTGGCCGCCCGCCCCGCGCGGGGTCGGCTTCTTCTTCTTGGCGTCACCGACGATCATGCGCAGGCCGTTGGGCATCGGCAGCTGGTTCGCCGAGGTGTTCATCAGCGAGCGGTAGTAGACCCGGAAGCCCGTCGTCTCGACCGGCTTGCCGGTCGCGTTGTCGTAGAGCGTCGGCACCCAGTACGAGGAGTGGTCCTCGACCGGCTTGCAGGTGGTCGCCGTGAACTTCATCAGGTCGGCGGCCTTGGTCTGCGCGTCGACGGCCTTGTTGCCGACGAACGAGTGCATGTGCGAGGCGCCCGGCAGCCCGGGGGCGACGATCGGGTCGTCGGGCAGCGAATGGCTGTACTTGCAGTCGGCCCGGAACTCCGGCAGGTTGCCGACCCCGGCCGGGACCGGATCGACCTTCCTCGCCCGGTACGCGTCGACCTGCGCCTGCCAGGCCGCCTGGTCGACGGGCACCCAGCCGGGCTTGGGCGCCTTCGGCGCGGCCGCACTCGGTGACGGCGGGCTCGCCGCCGAACCGGTCGGCGCGACCGGCGACGCGGTCAGCGCGGGGCTTTCGGCCGCGTTCGACGGTTCCGGTTCGCCGGCCGCGAACACTGCACCCGCCGCCACGGCGGTCACGACGGCCAGACCGGCGGCGACGACGAGGACGTTGCGCCGGTTGCGGGCCAGCCGGCCAAGCAGGCCGGAACCGGGCTGCGGGTCCGGTCCGGACCCGTCGATCGTCTGGTACGACACGCTGACTCCTGGCAGGCAAGGCGATCTCGGGCCGCTGGCATGGTAACCGCGCCCGGTGAACACGATGTCTCCGGACGGGTCAGCCGCGGATCGTGATGAGGTAGACGAAGGCGGCCGCGTCCGGACGCTCCTCGGAGACGTGCGCGCGTGACGTGATCAGCCGATGCCGGCCCGGGGTGAGGCCGGTGAGCAGCACGCAGTTTGCCCACATCCACATGTCCCGGGACCGGCCGGTGGTCGTGATCGGATTGCCGAAGACGCCGTCGACGGTGAACTTGCGACGGCAGACCACTTCGAGGATCGGCAGGTCGATCTCCTCGTCGTTCTCCAGGGTGGCGTACGCGACCCCGGCGTCGGCGGGCCTGCCCTGCGGGGCGTCGTCCGTCCCGTACGCCCACCAGATCGGCAGAAAGATCGGCAGGCCTGCCGGAACGGTCACCCGCCGGAAGTTCTCGGGATCGTCACCCGCGTCACCGAACTGTCCGGCGAGGAACCACACATCCTTGGGCTGGTTCGTGGCGTAGTACTCGGCGCGGTCGCCGAGCGGCGTCCGCCACGCCGGAATCGAAGCCGCCCACCGCAACCAGCGGGCCGCCAACCCTTGCGGGGACGCCTGGGGGTAGGGCAGCGGCGACGGCTTCGCACGACCGAACATGTGCGGCACCCTACTGCCTGCAGACCAGGTCGCGGACGCGGAACCACCCGACGTTCCGGGTCGGTCGGTGACCGTGCAAGATGGCCTCCGTGAACGCCCCGACGCGCAGCGATCCGGCGACCGGCGAGCAGCCGCCGCCGGACGTCCGCGGCCGCCACCGGCCCGGTCTGCGGGCCAGGCTGACCGGCGGGCAGTCGCCGTCGCCGGGCCTGGTCGCCATCGTGATCATCGTGACGTGGCTGGCGGTGCTCGCGGAGTCGACCCTGGTGCCGGTGAACCCGGCGCTGCACCGGGTGGCGCTGTTCGTGCACCTGTCGTGCCTGGTCGTCGGGTTCGGCGCGGTGGTCGCCGTCGACTGGATCGCCCTGAAGTGGCTGCTGCGCCGGTGCCAGCTGCGGCAGGTGCTGGCCGTGGCCGACCAGGTGAACCTGCTGATCTGGCTGGGCCTGGCCGGCATGGCGGCCAGCGGCGGGCTGCTGCGGCCGGACCTCGGTTCGACCCTCACCCAGATCAAGCTGCTGCTGGTGCTGCTCGTGGCGCTCAACGGGGTCCAGGCCTCCGCGCTGCACCGCAGGATCGCCGCGTTCACCGGGCCCGTTCCCCGGTTGCTGCTGCTGCGCTCGGTGCTGGCCGCGCTGGTGTCCCAGGGCGGCTGGTGGGGCGCGATGGCGATCGGATTCCTCAGCAGCCATCCGGCCTAGGCGCACCCAACCGCAGGAGGACCTCTGTGCGTACTGAACAACCGGCCCTGAATCCTGCTGGACGGGCGTCCAGGCTCGGCCGCCTCGGCCCGATCCTGATCGCGGTGCCGGTCGTGCTGGCGATCGCGGTGGTCTCGTTCATCGTCGCCGACACCGGCGAGGCTTCCGCACCCGAAGCGGCCGCGACCGGACCCGCCGCGGCGACGTCGCCTGCCGCGACACCGGCGGGCTCCCCGTCGGCGAAAGCCTCGCCCAAGCCGGCCAAGCCGGGCTGGATCGCCGTCGACCCCGACGAGCAGAAGGCCCGCACCGCGGCGTTCTTCGCCCGCAAGCCGCGCACGGTGACCGGCAAGCCGGTGAAGGTCCCCGAGTTCCACGCCACCTGCACGGTCAGCCACCACGGCGACGACGATCCGATCGTCTTCCCCGGCCTGCCCGGCGCGTCGCACAACCACACGTTCTGGGGCAACAAGACCACCGACAGCCACACCACCGCCGCGTCGCTGCGTTCCGGCGCGACCACCTGCAACCCCAAGCAGGACCGGTCCGGGTACTGGATCCCGACGCTGTTCCAGAACGGCCGCGTGATCGACCCGGACGAGATCACCGTCTACTACGGCTCACGGCTGAAGGACCCCGCCAAGACCCAGCCGTTCCCGTACGGGCTGCGAATGGTCGAAGGCGACGCGAAGAAGACGTCTGACCCGAACGGCAACCGGTTCTGGTGCGCGGGCATCGGCGGCGAGGTCGGCCGGTCCTCCGACGGGGTCTTCCCGGTCTGCGCGTCCACCGCGCACATCGTCCGGCAGATCACCTTCCCGGACTGCTGGGACGGCAAGCACCTGGACAGCCCCGACCACAAGGCGCACATGTCCGGCGCGCTGCACACGGGCGTGTGCCCGCGCAGCCACCCGGTGCCGATCCCGTCGGTGTCGTTCGTGATCTCGTACAAGCCGCTGAGCGCGAAAACCGACGGCATCACGCTGTCGTCGGGCAACTCGTTCTCCATGCACGCCGACTTCTTCAACGGCTGGGACGAGGAGGCGCTCGCCGCCCGCGTACGCAACTGCCTCGACCAGGGCGTCAAGTGCAACGCCGCCGGCGGCTTCTGACCCGCGGCGCGCAATGGCGTGGCCGCCGTCGGTCTCCGACGGACGGCGGCCACAGCCGGCTACGCGGTTACACCGGCACCTTGTCGGCCGGCGCGGCCCCGCCCTCGGCCGTGGCCGGTTTGGCGACGAGGCGGTAGAACTGCCGGTCGTCGTTCTGCCGGACGATCACGCCGAGCTTGGTCAGGTCGGCGCGGAGTTCGGCCGCGTCGTCGGCGGCGTTCTCCTCCAGCGCCTTCTGGCGTGCCTTCAGCAGGGCGTTGGCCGTCGCGGACAACTCGGGCAGGTCTTCGACCCAGCGCATGTACTGCTCCAGGTGCGGATCGGCGTCGAAGAACGGGTACCCGTGGCGCAGGAACGCCTCCTTCACCGCGTCCTCGTCCAGATTGTTGTTCGCCCTGGCCAGTTCCCCGGTGTCGGCGCCAAGGAACACGAGGTCGTCGAAGCCGTCCAGGTAGACGGCCGAGATCTCGGCGCGGGCGATCCGGCGGGTCTGCTTGCCGGCCCGCCAGATGACCAGATCCGGCTGTACGGACACCGCCACCGAGTCCTTCAGCGTGCGCCGGGCCACCTCCGCGCCGAACGCCACGCCGAGCAGCACGCAGAGCACGGTCCCGTACGGGTCGGGCACCTTCGCGAGCACCGAGATCCAGTCACGCAGCGGCATGCCGTCGACGGACGCGGCCCACTCCGACACGGCGCGCAGCGCCCAGCCGAGCCCTGCTCCGATGACGACACAGGTGGCCCACATCGCCGTGACTCTCCTGGTGGACACCTTGAGCCGGGACGGCTTGCTCGGCACGGTCTTGTTCGGACCCATACGACATCTCCTTGACGGCGCTCAAAGCCAGCATTGTCGCGGACCCGCCTACCGCCGCGCCGCCGGGGCCACGACCGCGCCCCACCGCCGGCGCACTCACCTGACCACGATGCGTCGACACAGCGAATGCGGCGATCGGCAGCCCCCTATCCGAACGCTGATTCAGGCTATCAATGGCGCTCGTTGTAGCAGCTGGCAAGCGCTCGAACACTGTTTACCCGGCGTTCATCAGTGCACGTCCCAGCCTTCTATAGGGACGGTGGACAGCAGGTGGAGGCATCATTCACCGCGTGTATTCTTCCGCGGTGCACGACTCATCCAAGAAATTGCTGGCCTATCGATATCAGCTCCTCGACGTCATCGGTCAGGGCGGGCAGGGCCGCGTCTGGCGGGCCCGGGACGAGTACCTCCAACGGTTCGTGGCGATCAAGGAACTGCTCGCGCCGGCCCACCTGACCGAGGAGGAGCGCAAGACCACCCGTGAACGCAGCCTGCGCGAGGCACGGGCCGTGGCGCAGCTGAGCCACCCGAACGTGATCCAGGTCCACGACGTGATCCCGCACGAGGGAGAACCCTGGATCGTGATGGAACTTGTCCGGGCGAGATCCCTGCACCAGGTGCTCGCCTCCGACGGGCCGATCCCCGTCCGGCGGGCGGCGGAAATCGGACTCGCCCTGCTGAGCGCGCTGAACGCGGCGCATCAGGCGGGCATCCTGCACCGGGACGTCAAGCCCGCCAACGTGCTGCTCGCCGAGGACGGGCGGGTGCTGCTGACCGACTTCGGCCTGGCCACGCACCAGTCGGCGGACGCGACGGTCACGCGCACCGGCATCGTCGTGGGCTCGCCCGCCTACCTCGCCCCCGAACGCGTCGAGGGCGACCGTGGCGGCCCGGCCGCCGACCTGTGGGCGCTGGGTGCGACCCTGTTCACGGCAGTCGAAGGCAGGCTGGTCTTCGACCGGCCGTCGCCCGCGGCGACGATCGCCGCGCTGGTGACCGAACCGCCGCCGCGCCCGACGCGGGCGGGAGCACTGACACCGGCACTGGAAGGCCTGCTGCAGAAGGACCCGGACCAGCGCGTGGACGCCGAGCGGGCCGAGGCGCTGCTGCGTGCCGCGCTCGACCCGGCCCGCCACGACTCCCCCACAGCCGACAGGCCGGCTGCCGAGGCCGCCGTTCCCGACGGGCCATCATGGGCCGCACCCACACCGCTGCCGACGATGAGCCACTCGCCCGCCGACGAGCCGCACACCGCCGCCGAGACCGGCGTCGCCACGACCGGCGACGTGCCGCCGATGCCGTCCGGCGCCACCCGCCGCCCCTGGCCGCGGGTGGCGCTACTGGGGGCCGTGGCATTCATCCTGCTGCTCGGAGCGGGTGTCGGCGCGATGACCTGGCGCGACCCGGACCTGCCCGACACCACGTTCGCCAACGCCGCCGAGGCCGCGCCGACCGGAACCGAACAGGCCTCGCCGAAGGCCCGCCCGGCACCGTCCGCGCACCCGTCACCTGCCGCGACCACGGCGCCGACCGGTTCCGGTCAGCCGTCCGGCGCGCCCTCGCGATCGCCGGTGCCGAGCGCTTCGCCCGCCGGGAACACCGGTCAACCGGCCGCACCTCCGGCAGCGAACCGCGTCGGTGAGATCACCGGCATCGGCGGCAAGTGCGCCGACGTCGCCGGCGCCAGCCGCGCCGACGGCACCCCGATCGTGATCTACACCTGCAACGGCACCGCTGCCCAGACCTGGACCATGCGCGCCGACGGCACCGTGCGGGCGCTGGGCAAGTGCCTCGAAGTGACCGACGGCGACGCCGACGACGGCACGTCGGTGCAGCTCTGGTCGTGCGGATCCGGCTTGGCGCGCCAGCGTTGGGTGTACGACGGCGCCACCCGCCACCTGGTCAACCCCGCCTCCGGCAAGTGCCTGGACGCCAGGGACCAGACCAGCGCCGACGGCACCCGGCTGCAGATCTGGACCTGCAACCCGAACTACCAGGCGAACCAGCGCTGGAGCACGCCCTGAACCGCGGCAGTGTCCGCCGGTGGCATGATGCCCGTCGTGATCAACCGTAGTGCAATCGCGCTCGCGCTGGTGGCGACCGGGTTGGTGAGCGCGTGCGGCGTGATCGGTTCGGCGGACGACGGGACGGCTTCCGAGCGCGCCGTGCGCAACTACCTCGACGCCCTGGTCCACGGCGACCACGCCGCCGCCCATGCGCTGATCTGCACCGACGAGACCGGCGTCGAGCGCGGCGAGTTCGACGCCTCGGAGCAGGAGAATCCGGTCCGCTCCTACGAGATCGAGTCGTCGGTCGCCTGGTCGTCGCCGGTCGACGGGCACGGCCGGGTGTACCGGGTCCAGGTGACCCGCACGACGGGAACCCCCGTCGTCCAGGAGATCCGGACCCAGGGCGATCGTGACATCTGCATCCAGCACGGCAACATCAGGAACCTGTGACCGGATCACCCACCACTAGGATCAAGATCATGGCGAAGACGGGCTGGAAACTGGGTGGGGATCTCGACGTCGGCCGCGTCGGGTACGGCGCGATGAAGCTGACCGGCTGGCCGCAGGGCGGGCGGCCCGAGCGCGAGACCGCGCTGGCGATCCTGCGGCAGGCCGTCGAGCTGGGCGTGAACCACATCGACACCTCGCACTACTACGCCCGCGACGGCGTCGCGGCCAACGAGCTGATCAGGACGGCGCTGCACCCGTACCCTGCGGATCTGGTCCTGGTGACCAAGGTCGGCGCACTGGTCGAAGGCTCGGACATCGCCCTGCAGCCGTCGGAGCACACCGGGCTCACCCCGGACGGGCTGCGCCGTGGAGTGGAGGCGAACCTGCGCACCCTCGGTGTCGACCGGCTGGACGTGGTGAACCTGCGGATGGGCGACCGGGGCCATGACCGCTCCGCCGTCGCCGCGCCGCTGGAGACACTGATGAAGCTGCGCGACGAGGGACTGATCCGGCACATCGGCATCTCCAACATCGGCCGCGCCGAGTTCGACACGGCCCGCACGATCGCGCCGATCGTGTGCGTCCAGAACCGGTACAACATCGCCTATCGCGAGGACGATCCGCTGGTGGACGCGTGCGCGGAGGCGGGCGTGGCGTACGTGCCGTTCTTCCCCGTCGGCGGGTTCCAGCCGCTGACCGCCGTGCACCTGACCACCGTCGCGGCGCGGCACGACGCCACGGTCGCGCAGGTGGCGCTGGCCTGGCTGCTGGCCCGCTCGCCCAACATCCTGCTCATCCCCGGCACCGGCTCGCCCGCGCACCTGGCGGAGAACATCGCCGCGGGCAGCCTCACGCTCACCGACGAGGACTTGGACCTACTGGGCCGGCCGTGCCCCTAGCTGCTCGACGGACTCCCGGAGTCCAGGCAGACGACGTCGGCCGCGATCGCCAACTGACGGAGGTCGGACAGCGCCCGTCACCCGGCGGGTACGGCCGGGCCAGCCCATGATCAGGGATCTGCCGGGTTCGACCTGGAGGGGCCGCCCCGCCGTCCGGTAGGGTCGGCCGCGTGGATCTGGAGCACACCGCCGCGCTGCTAGGAGTGCCCGTCGCCGACGTCGAGCGCGTGCACCTGCTCGCCGGTGACCGGCCGTCGGCCCCGCTGCCCGCCAAGACCGACGCGCCCGCGATCCTCGACCGGCTCGCGGTGCGGCCCGACGACGTCGCCGAGATCATGAAAGGCTGGCCCGATCCGGACTCCCCACTGTGGACGCCGGAGCTGCGCTGGCTGCTCGACCGCTCGATCGCGCTGGTCCGTGCCGATCTCGGCGGCCACGACTGGCTGCCGCCCGGTCCAGAGCTGCCGCGCGACCGGGGGCCCGCCTGGCGGCACCTCTACGTGTACGCCTACCTGGCCCTGGTGGACGTCGTCAGGGGGTACCACCGAGAGCGCGGCATCGCCGACGCGGTGTCGTGGACGTCCCTGGCGGACCTTGGCCGCAACCTGGCGATCGACCGGCGGATGAACCGCGAGGGCTGGCCGGTCATGCAGGCGTGGCTGACGCTGCACGCGCGCGGCAGCATCTACGAGCTGGGCCGGTTGCAGTACCACCCCGCCGACACCACCATCGGCCTGCACATCCCCGAGTCAGGGCCGATGACCCCGCAGGCCGTCACGGCCTCGCTGGACGAGGCCCGCGCGTTCTTCCCACGCCACTTCCCCGACCGGACCTTCACGGCGTTCACGTGCGGCTCGTGGCTGCTCGACCCGCAACTGCTGGAGTACCTGCCGGAGGACTCGAACATCGTCCGGTTCCAGCAGCGGTTCGCGCTGGAGCCCTACGAGGAGCCGGAGGGGCTCGACGCCGACGTCGAGGTGCTGCGGTTCGTTTTCCGCAGCATCACCACGCCGCTCGACCAGCTGCCGCGCCGCACCGTGCTCGAACGCGCGGCCGTCGATCACCTGAAGGCCGGCCGCCACTGGCGCTGGCGGCGCGGCGGTTTCCCCGTCTGAGCAGGCCGCGACACAACCCGGATTGGCGGACGGCATGTCCATGCACGACATCGAGGATCTGGTGGCCGAGTCGGTCGTGGTGCTCGACGCCCGCCACGCCGAGGACGACGACCGGCTGCGGGACTGGTTCACGGCGCTGTACGCATTCCAGGCCGGGTTCGACTGCTCCCACACCCAGGGCCGAGTGCTGGACATCCTGCTACGCCGCCGGCACACCTACCGGCTCGCGCCACACGAGCACCCGGACTACGCGCTGCGTCGCGAGTTCTTCGACGGGCTGACCGAGTTCCAGGCGTTGCGCGAGATCGACGAGGACGCCGACGACTTCGCCGGGTACGACGACTGGCTGGCGGACGGCTACGTCGACCCGCCGTGGCTGTACTGCGAGGCGGGCACGGCCCTGTGGCGGCGGCTGGTCGACGCGGGGCGGCTCACGGGCCGCGACGCGGTCCCACCCGCCCGGATCGCGCTGCTCGACGTCGTTACCGTAGTCGCCGAGGCCGCCGAGCGGCGCGGCGATCCGGGGCTCGTCGCGGCCTGGTACGCCCTCGGCCCCGCCATGCTCGTCGACGACCTGATGGATGTCGAGCAGCTGCGGGACGATCCGCGGGTCACCCGGCTGCGGGAGATCGTCGAGCGTTGCGGCGCGGCGGCCGTGGAGCTGCCCGACGGCTACCGCCCCACCGACGAGCAGCTCGACATGCTGGGCGACGAGCGCGCGACCTGGTGGTACGGCATTCTCGCGACCGCCTGACGGGTCAGCCTGCGGACGCGTCGGGCAGTTGCGGCGGGCAGGGGCGGCCGGGCACGGTCGTCAGCTCGAAGTGCCAGATCTCGTTGGCGTACACCTGGCAGAGCCCGTAGGCGACGCCGTTGCGCTGGAGCCACCGGTCTGCCCGCTGCGGCCCGACGTCGATCGCCTTGCCGGTCACGTGGGTGGAGCGGTCAGGGGTGTTGACGCGCTTGCCCGCCTCCTCCGGTCCGTCCTGCGCGACGGCTTCGTCGAGCAGGTGCTGCTGGTGGCTGCGGCTGCGCCAGCCGGAGTTGATCAGCACCTCGACGCCGTCGCGGCGGGCGTCGGCGGCCGCCTGCCGGATTGCCCGGCGCAGGTCGGGGTCGAGGTTGTCGACGGCGGGGTGCCCGTCGGTGAACGGCGACACCGGCTCGTCCAGCGCGCCGTCGCTCGCGGTGAGGCCGCTGTCGGCCGAAGCGATCTCGGTGTACGCGGGAATCGCGGTCAGCAGCGCGGCGGCGGCGATGCCGACGCCGACCCGTTTGGCCAGCGAGGGGCGCGGGGATGGGCAGGACATGTGAACTCCTTCCGGCCACCGGAACGGGGAGCCGGTGACTTACGGGAGATCACTTCAACACGCAGTGTGTTATCACGACGTGAACCGATCACCACACATGCTCTTAACATCGGCGATAGGTGCTTAAGAATGCGCTTATCATCCCTGTAGCAGCTAATCGGGCATATGGCCGTAAACCTCTATCCAGGCAGCCGCCATGACCATGCCCGAGTCGCTGTCTGGCAGGTCCGGGGCACCGTAGGCCATGGCTGCCTCGCGCAGCGCACTGTACGCCGACTTCCACGGCTCGGCGGCCTCCTCCTCGCCCTCGCCGTCGACGACCCAGGCCCCCGGTCCCCCGCGGGCGCGGGCGCTGTCGCTCACCAGCCGGTGCAGCAGCCCGAACCCGGACCCGATCGGCGACCCGAGGCCGCAGGGCGGGGTTTCGTCCCGCCAGCGCTGCCAGGCGGCCCGGCAAGCGTCTCCCGCGCCGGGGTGCCTGGCTCGGGCCAGCCGGTGCGCCGACGGCTCGTCCAGGTCCCGTGCGGTGTCGAGGACCCGCATGACCGCGTCGCCGTCCGTGCCGAACATCAGCGCCGGGCTCAGCTCCTCGACGAGGTCGACGGCCATGGCGTTGGTGTAGCCCGCGCCAGGCAGGATCCGGGTGGTGACCTCGGCCAGCGCTGCCCGCTCCCCCGCCGTCGCCGCGGGCCGTATCCGCACCGCGAACAGCCGTCCGGGCCAGCGGTTGACCAGCACTCGGCCCGGCGACTCGTACACCACCAGCCACGGCGGCCGCGCCTCGGGCAGCCGCACCCGCCCGCCGACGTGCACCGTTCGCACGTGTTCAGGGGCCGAGTGATCGACCCAGAGGTAACCCGAATCCATCGATCGCTCCCCGCCCTCCGCGCAACGCGCCGAGCCTAAACGCGGCGGATGACACGTCCGGGGCGGGCGTGTCGCGGAAGAGGACGTACCTTTGCGGGCATGGGTTTGGGTGATCGGTTGAAGCAGAAGCTGCGCGCGTTCATGGAGCGCCCCGGAACGACGGTCAGTCTGGACCGTTATGAGGCGATCCTGCCGCGCATCCTGGACCTGGAGGACGAGCTCACCGCGTTGACCGACGCGGAACTCACCGAGCGGGCGCTCGCGCTGCGCGACCTCGTCAGCGAAGCCGAGGACGGGCAGCCCTTCGTCACGCTGGCCGAGCCGCTGCCGATCGACGAGCAGGACCTGGCCGAGATCTGCGCGCTGGGCCGCGAGGCCGGCCGCCGCGCCCTCGGCGAGCGCGCGTTCGACGTGCAGCTGCTCGGGGCGATGGCGATGCTGCAGGGCAACGTCGTGGAGATGGCCACCGGTGAGGGCAAGACCCTCGCCGCGTTCATCGCCGCGTTCGGTTACGTCGTGCGCGGCTCGCGGGTGCAGGTGCTGACCGTCAACGACTACCTCGCCGACCGCGACGCGCGCTGGATGGGCCCGGCATACCGGATGCTCGGGCTGACCGTCGACGCCGTCGGGGAGTCGTCGGGCCACGACGAGCGCGCGGCCGCGTACCGCTGCGACGTCACGTACGTGTCGGTGAGCGAGGCGGGCTTCGACTTCCTGCGCGACCAGATGGTGCTGCGCGCCGAGGACGCCGTCATGCCGGGCCTCTACACCGTGATCATCGACGAGGCGGACTCGATCCTGATCGACGAGGCGCGGGTGCCGCTGGTCCTGGCGGGCAGCCTCGCCGACGCGACCTCCGACGCGAGCGCGGCGGCGACGCTGGTGGCGACGATGCGGCCGGGCCGCGACTACGAGGTCGTCGACGACGGCCGCAACGTGCAGCTCACCGACCACGGCGCGGCGCTGGTCGAACGCGCCTGGGGCGGCATCCACCTCTACGCGCCGGACAACCTGTCCAAGCTCACCGCGGTGAACCTGGCCCTGCACGCGCGGGCGCTGCTGACCGTGGACGTGGACTACATCGTCAAGGACGGCCGGATCGCGCTGGTCGACGAGTTCCGGGGCCGGGTCGCCCGCCGCCGCCGCTGGCCCGACGGGCTGCAGGCCGCGGTCGAGGCCAAGGAGGGCCTGGCCGCCACCGACGAGGGTGAGATCCTGGCCTCGATCACCGTGCAGGCGTTCATCGCGCTGTACCCGACGGTGGCGGGCATGACCGGCACCGCCTCCACGATCGGCGACGAGCTGCGCGAGTTCTACCGCCTGGAGGTCGCGGTCATCCCGCCGAACACGCCCAACGTCCGGGTCGACGAGCCCGACCGGGTGTACGCGACGATCGAGGAGAAGGAAGAGGCGCTGATGGCCGAGGTGGCCGCGGCGCACGAGACGGGGCGGCCGGTGCTGGTCGGCACCCTCGACGTGGCCGAGTCGGAGCGGCTGGCCGCGGCCCTGCGCGAGCACGGCATCACATGCACGGTGCTGAACGCCAAGAACGACGCGCACGAGGCGGCGGTCATCGCCGAGGCCGGCGGGCGGGGCGCGGTCACCGTGTCCACTCAGATGGCCGGCCGTGGCACCGACATCCGGCTCGGCGGCAGCGACGAGCAGGACCGGGCGGCGATCGCCGAGCTGGGCGGCCTGTACGTGATCGGCGCGGGCCGGCACGACAGCCGCCGCGTCGACGACCAGTTGCGCGGCCGGGCGGGCCGACAGGGCGACCCGGGCGGGTCGGTGTTCTTCGTCAGCCGCGAGGACGAGCTGATCGTGCGGCACGGCGACGGCATCGGCGGCACGACCGCCGGCGACGGGCGGGTCAGCGGCCCGCACGTGCACTGGGCGGTCGGGCACGCGCAGCGCGTCGCCGAGGGCGTCGACTTCGAGATCCACCGCAACACCTGGCGGTACGGCGTGCTCGTCGAGCGGCAGCGGCAGGTGCTCGCGCTGCGCCGCAAGGCGCTGCTGACCACCGACGCGGCCGCGGAGCTGCTGCGCGGCGACAAGACCCGGTTCCCGGCCGACCTCGACGCGGTCGCCGAAGCCGACCTGCCCGCCGGCTACGACGCCGACGACCTGGCCCACGCGGGGCTGGAGCTGGTGACGGTCGCGGACCGCTTCGCCGAGGTCGAGGAGGCGATCGGCAAGGAGGCGGCCGAGGAGGTCGCGCGGCAGATCGCGCTGTACCACCTGGACCGGGGCTGGGCCGACCATCTTGGCATGCTGGCCGACGCCCGCGACGGCGTGCACCTGCGCGCGCTGGGGCGCCAGGACCCGCTGGACGAGTTCCACCGGCTGGCGGTGCCCGCGTTCAACAAGCTGCTGGCCGGCGTCGACACCGACACGGCGGACACGTTCATGGCGGCGCGGATCGACAGCCCGGACTGGACGCCCGCCGACGCGGGGCTGGAGCGGCCGAGCGCCACGTGGACGTACATGGTGCACGACAACCCGTTCGGGTCGGAGATGGAGCGCATGTTCGCCAACCTGGCCAAGATGGTGCTGGGCCGCCGCTGACGCCACGGCCGTGCTCCCGGTGCGACGACCGCGCCGGGAGCAGGGTTCTCGGTTCGTTTCCCAAGGTCGACTTGTTCGTTCCTCCTGGCAGACGTCACCCGCTGGGGTGACGGGCGGCGCACGAGAGCAGCTCCGCCACAGTTCCGGGAGCACCGCGGCCGCGGTGGAAGGTGTGGACATGGTCGACCGCAGGCGGGTTCTTCAGGTGATGGCGGCCATCGGCGCCGCCACGGTGCTGTCCCAGCAGGGCGGCTGGGCCTGGGCGGCGAGACAGGGCCGCGCGGGCACGCTGAATCCGAAGAGGATCCGCAAGTACGTCACGCCGCTCGCCGTGCCGCGGGCGCTGTCGCCCGCGCGCGACGAGGCGGGCGGCCCGGTCCACTACCGGATCGGCGTACGCCAGTTCCGCCAGCAGATCCTGCCCCAAGGCCTGCCCCGCACGACCGTGTGGGGCTACGGGGACGTGTCGAAGCCGCGCACCTTCCGCAGCCCGTCGGGCACCATCGAGGCGAGTGTGGACCGTCCGGTGCGGGTGACCTGGGTCAACGAGCTCGTCGACGCCGCCGGCGACTTCCGCCCGCATCTGCTGGCGGTGGACCCGACGCTGCACTGGGCCAACCCGCCGGGCGGCCTCTCCGGCCGGGACACCCGGCCCGCCTTCAGCTCGACGCCGGGCCCCTACCGGGGGCCGGTGCCGATCGTCACGCACCTGCACGGCGGCCGTTCGCTGCAGGACAGCTGCGGCTACCCGGAGGCCTGGTATCTGCCGAAGGCGCGGAACATCCCGCGCGGCCACGCCACCGTCGGCACCTTCCACGACCAGTTCGGCGCGGAGTTCGCCCAGCGCCACGGCGTCAGCTGGCAACCGGGCGAGGCGACCTTCCACTACGGCAACGACCAGCGCGCGGCGACGCTCTGGTATCACGACCACGCCCTCGGCATGACCCGCGTCAACGTGTACGCCGGGATGTCCGGCTTCTACCTGCTGCGCGGCGGCTCCGCCGACCTGCCGCCGGGCGTGCTCCCGGGGCCCGCGCCCAGGCCCGGCGACCGGCCCGGTACCCGCTACTACGAGATCCCGCTCATGGTGCAGGACCGCTCCTTCAACAAGGACGGCTCCCTGTTCTACCCGGACAGCCGCGCCTTCACCGACGGCGCGGGACCCTACATCCCGGACGGCCCGTTCGCGCCGATCTGGAACCCGGCGTTCCTCGCCGACACCATGACGGTCAACGGCAGCACCTGGCCGGCGCTGGAGGTCGAACCGCGCCGCTACCGTTTGCGCCTGCTCAACGGCTGCAACAGCCGGGTGCTGATCATGAAGATCGTCACCGATCCCCTGGCGCACCGGCCCGCGTCGCCGGCGCTGCCCCTCTGGCAGATCGGCAACGACGGCGGTTTCCTGCCCGAGCCGGTGTCGCAGCGGCAGCTGCTGCTCGGCCCGGCCGAACGCGCCGACGTCATCGTCGACTTCACCGGGCTGCGCGAGGGCACCGAGCTATATCTGATCAACGAGGGGCCGGACAAGCTCTGCGGCGACGACTTCGACCCGTCGAACACGGCCACCACCGGCCAGATCATGAAGTTCACGGTCGGGCGGCTGACCGGTAGGGACCGCAGCGTGCCGCCGGAGGAGCTGGACCTGCCCCGGATCAGGCCCCTCGGCCGGGCGAGCCGGACCCGTCGGCTGGCCCTCGACGAGCAGCTCGGGCACGACCACTCGGTCAAGATGATGCTCTGCACCATCGACGAGCACGGGCAGGCGGTCCCGAAGCACTGGCACGACCCGATCACCGAGCAGCCCGTCCTGCACGCCACGGAGGTCTGGGAGTTGCACAACTGGAGCGCCCACGCCCACCCCGTGCACCTGCACGTCGTGCAGTTCGAGGTCCTCGGCCGGGGCAAGGACGGCACGCAGCCGCCACGGGCAGGCGACCGCGGCCTGAAGGACACCGTGCTCACCTTCCCGGGCGAGATCACCCGCGTGAAGGCGACCTTCGACCTGGCCGGCCGCTATGTGTGGCACTGCCACCTGCTCGAACACGAGGACAACGACATGATGCGCCCGTTCCGGGTGGGCTGACGGGCCCGATCACCGTTCGGCACGGCATCAGGCCGTCGGCGCCCGCCTGGACGCGGGCGCCGGCGGGCGCCGAGGCGCACGTGCCACCTGACCACCGCACACACGGCCGTCCGCCACATAGCAGATAACCACCTACCAGGCATTATTCACTCATGTGACTGCCCTACCGATGGCGGACACATCGGGCCTACCGTGGAGTGACGGAAGGTAATCAGACCTGCCCGTAGCGCTGGAGGTCGTCATGCGTCGCCTGCTCACCACCGCCGCCCTGACCACGGGGCTGGTACTCCTCGCCTCGCCCGCCTACGCGTTCGCCCACAACAGGGTCGTCAACCCGTGGGCGCACACCATCCTGGACGTACTCACCCTGGCCGTCGTGCTGTCACCCATCGCGACCGTGTTCACGTGGGGCGCGCAGCACCGCGGCCGGATGCTCGCCCTGATCGCGCTCGTACAGCTGCCGGTCGCGATCATCGCGTTCGTCCCCATCCTGAACCCGGCTCTGCACGCGGCCCTGCTGGTGGCCGCGCTGGCACTGACCGGCACATCACTGTGGCTGGTCCGCCGCCACGCCGCGGCCCCCGCGGTCGAAGCGGCCACGGTCACCGAGTAGCCCGCCGGCTACTCCCCCGCGCTGCTCTCCTTCCCCCGGGCAGCGCCCCGCGGCCCGCCGGCCTTCACGGCCTGCGGGCCGCAGTCGTGTGATCCGTCCACGACCCGTCGGCGGTTCGCACGCGCAGCCCGACGACCCGGGCGGCGTCGCGTACGAATTCGACGTCAGGGCAGCCGTCCACGACCGGACCCCAGCCGTCGTCCTCGGACGACACGGTGTGCGAGCGGCAGTGCTTCTCGTCGACGTAGCCCCAGGCCATCAGCAGGTCCCGGCCTGCCAGCGTGTAGTGGCCGACGCTGGCCAGCCGCCCGTCCGGCAGGCTGCACCGGTAGAAGCGGGCGGCCAGCTCCGGTACGGCGACGCCGTCCAGCTCGGCCTCCTCGGCGGTGCGGTGCAGCCGGTACTGGTCGAGGTCGGGCAGCCGCTGAGCGGCGATCGCCTGCGTGATGGTCATGCCGTGCTCAACGACGCGGCCACGTGGACGCTGCGACCCGGGCGGTGTTTCGGCTGTTCGGAGGGGCTATGCCGGGGCGGGGACCGGCTCGGCTCGCTGCGGCAGGCTCTGGCGGGCGCGCCGACGCAGTACCGCCTTGATCAGTTCCTCCACCACGAGCAGGGTGAGTGCGAGCCCAATGCAGACCAGCCACTGGTTGAGGCTGAGCCCGGTCGTGCCGAAGATGCGCTCCAGCGGTTCGAGCAGGGTGACCGCAAGGATGGCCACCAGGGCGAAGCCGTACCGGCGCAGTTGGGCGATCCCGGGGATCGCGTCCCGGTCGAAGATCGTGCCGACCTGGTCGCGCGACAGCAGCCCGCCGACCAGGTGGAACAGCGACAACGTGGTCAGCAGCATGGTCGCCCCGAGCACCGGTCCGCCATGGGCATCGCCGATCTGGTACGCCGCCAGCGACCCGACGGTCATCACCGCGCCCTGCACGCACAGCCGCACCCAGTTGGCCTTGGACAGCACCGGGGCGCCGACCGGCCGCGGCGCGTGCCGCATCAGGCCCGACCTCGGCTGGTCGAACCCCAGCGCGATCGCGATCGGGACGTCGACGACCATGTTCAGCCACAGGATCTGCAGCGGGTTCAGCGGCTGCCCGGCGGCGATGTTCAGGATGCCCGCGCAGAGGAAGATCGCGATGTAGGCGACCAGGGTCGACATCTGGAACCGCAGGTACTTGAGCAGGTTGTCGTAGAGGCCGCGGCCGTACTCGACGGCCTTGACGATGGTGGCGAAGTTGTCGTCGGTGAGGATCATGACGGCGGCCTCCTTGGAGACCTCCGTGCCGGTGATGCCCATGGCCACGCCGATGTCGGCGGCCTTGAGGGCCGGGGCGTCGTTGACCCCGTCGCCGGTCATCGCCACGATGTTGCCGCTGGTTTTGAGCAGCCGTACCAGCCGCAGCTTGTCCTCCGGCGCGACCCGGGCGATCACCCCGATGTCGGGCAGTTGCGCGAGCAGATCGTCGTCGCTCAGATTGGCGAACTCGGTACCGGTGACGGCGCGGCCTTCGATACCCAGTTCCTTGGCGATCGCGGCGGCGGTCGTCGCGTGGTCGCCTGTGATCATCCGGACTCGGATGCCCGCGGCACGACACTCCGCGATCGCTGCCTTCGCCTCCGCGCGGGGTGGGTCGACGATGCCGACCATCGCCAGCAGCGTCAGGTCCCGGACCTGCTCGATCAGGTTCGCCGACGGGTCGAACCCGGCCGAGTCGAAGTCGCGCTGGGCGACCACCATGACCCGCTCCCCGGCGGCGGCGATGCGGTCGTTGGCGTCGGAGGCCAGCTGCCGGTTGTCGTCGGTGACCGCGACGATCGTGCCGTCGGGCTCGCGGTAGGAGGCAGCGCGGCTGATCAGCACGTCCGGGGCGCCCTTGACGTAGCAGCGGACCACCGGTCTGCCGCCGTCCCCGGTCATCCGGTGGAAGGTGGCCATGAACTTGTAATCGGAGTCGAACGGCACCTCCGCGATCCGCGGGTACGCCGCGCGGGTCTGCGCGATGTCCAGCCCGCCCTTGGCGCCCAGCACGATCAGCGCGCCCTCGGTCGGGTCGCCGATCAGGCTGTCGCCGTCGAGCACCGCGTCGGCGCACAGCACCATCGGCAGCAGGTACGGGTCCAGGTCGAAGCGCTCACCGCCGACGTGTTTGATCTCGCCGTCGGTGCGGTAGCCCTCGCCGGTGACGGCGAACCGGTTGCGGCCGGGGATCGCCAGCTCGCGGGCGGTCATCTTGTTCAGGGTCAGCGTGCCCGTCTTGTCGGAGCAGATCACCGAGGTCGAGCCGAGGGTCTCCACCGCGGGCAGCCGCTTGACGATGGCGTTGCGCTGGGCGATCTCCCGGGTGCCGATGGACAGCAGCGCCGTGACCACGGCGGGCAGGCCGGTCGGGATCGCCGCCACGGCCAGCGCCACACCGGTGATGAACAGGGTGTCGAACGACTCGCCCCGGGCCAGGCCCAGCAGGACGACCAGCACCAGGGCGATGCCCGCGATCGTCGCGATGATCTTCGAGAGGCTGTCCAACTGCTTCTGCAGCGGCGTCTTGTCGGCTTCCGTGCCGGCCAGCAGGTGCGCGATGTGGCCGATCTCGGTGCCCATGCCGGTATCGGTCACGATCATCTCGCCGCGGCCGCGGGTCACCGAGGTGTTCATGTACGCCACGCTCACCCGGTCCCCCAGCGGCACCTCGGTCCCGGGAACCGGGTCGGCGGTCTTGGCGACCGGCAGGCTCTCGCCGGTCAGCGCGGCCTCCTCGATCTCCAGCGTCGCCGCGACCGCGATCCGGCCGTCGGCGGGCACCCGGTTGCCGGCCTCCATCAGCACGATGTCACCGGGGACCAGCTGCTCCGCGTCGATCTCGACGGCCTGACCGTCCCGGCGCACCCGGGCCACGGTCTTGAGCATCTGCGCCAGTGCCCGCACGCTCTCCTCGGCCTTGGCCTCCTGGCGCAGGCCGACGACCGCGTTGAACACGGTGAGGCCGACCAGCACCAGGGTGGTGCCCCACTCGCGGGTGACGAGCTGGTTCACCACCGCGGCGGTCAGCAGCACGATCTGCATGAAGTCGCGGTACTGGCGCACGAACGCCGCCAGCGCCGACTCCTTCTTGCCGGCCGCCAGCCGGTTCGGGCCGTGCTCGGCCAGCCGTTCGGCAGCCTGCGCGGCGGTCAGCCCGCGTTCGGGCCGCACCTCGAACGCCTGGGCGACGTCGGCGGCGCTGCGGCCGTACCACGGCGTGGCGCTGCTCTTACCTACCTCCCTGTCCCCGTCCATGGTCGCTCGCTTCCTGACGACATGCCGCCCAAGCTCAGCGAGCCCGGCTAACCGGGTATGAAGGGCGTAAGCGATGTACCACTGCGGAACACTATATTTCCGGTGGCCATCACACGTGCCCGATATACATAAGACCTACCTGACCAGGACCGGCGGCTACACCCCGTAACCCCCAGTCATGCTCTGGGGATGCGCACACCGGCGGCGCGGAGCTTGCTCTCGACCAGCGCGACCAGCCGGGCCGCGACCGACCCCTGCTCCTGGCCGTGCTGGGCGATCAGCTGGTATCTGGCCGCGGCGTCGGTGCGGGCCTGCAGGGCGGTCACGGTCTTCAGGTGTGCGGGATTGGACAGGTAGTACTCGGCCATGGCGGTGGCGAGCCCGTCGATGCGCGGGTCGTCCGCCGCCCAGTCGGCGGCTTGCGCACCCTGCTTGATCAACTCGACGAACCGGGGGTCCCCGACCGCCTCCTCCACGTCGGCGAGGTAGTCGTCGAATCCGTCGGGGACCAGGGCCTTGGCCAGCACCCAGCCGTCTCGCAGGGCCGCCACCTCGTCGGCGCCGAAGCCGAGGCCGGGCATCCGTTCCAGCAACGCCACGGCACGGTCGGGCAGCAGTGCCCGGTCGCCGTCGGCGAGCCGGCGCAGCAGGTCGCGCCGCGCGATCAGCTCCTCGATCTGCTCGGTGAGGCGTCGCTCGGCATCACCCAGGGCGGTGCCGAACCGCTCGGCGTCGCCGTCGAGCAGCCCGCCGATCTCGGCCAGCGGCACGCCCGCGGCGGCCAGCGAACGGGCCCGCACCAGCCGCAACAGGTCGCCCGACCCGTACCGCCGGTAGCCGGAGCGGTCACGCTCGGGCTCCGCGACCAGGCCGAGTTTGTGATAGTGCCGCACCGTCTTCACCGTGACGCCGACGAACGCCGCCGCCTGCCCGATCGTGACGCCGTTCCTCATCAGCCAAGCCTGCCTCGTGTTCGAGCTCGGCGTGCACGCGGCCGAGCGGACGGACGGGGCCACGCCTGCCTGCGTGGCCCCGGACGTTTACCACGTCAGCCCCGTCCGGCGCCGAACACCTCGTCGACGAGCCGCTGCTGGGCGTTCATGAAGGCTGCCGCGATGGACATCCGGGAGTCGTCCACACAGGTCAGCATCGCGGTCATGGTCTTGCGGCCGTCGGGTGTGCTGTACATCAGCGCCGCGTAGCCAGCGATGCCGCCGTTGTGGGTGATGACGGTGCCGCCGTCGGAGCCCAGGTCGCGCACGAACAGCCCCAGCCCGTAGCCCATACCCGGGATGCCGGTCGGGTGCGGCGTGCACATCTCGGCCAGCAGCGCCGTCGGCAGCAGTCTGCCGCCCAGCAGCGCGGAGATGAACGTCGCCAGGTCCTGCGTGGTGGAGATCATGTCACCGCCGGTGGAGACCCAGGAGGGATTCTGCCGGGTGACGTCGACCGTCCTGGACTCGCCCGCGTCGTCATAGCGGTAGTAGACGTGGGCGTGCGGCTCGGGGATCTCCGGGGAGGTCTCCGGCACCACGGTGCCCGACAGCCCGAGCGGCCCCAGGATCAGCCGCTGCATCTGCTCGGCGAACGGACGCCCGGTGACCTTCTCGACGACCAGCCGGGCCAGCACGTAGTTGGTGTTGGAGTAGCTCCAGCCGGTGCCCGGCGCGAACCGCGCCGGCTTGGACAGTGCCAGCTCCACCAACTCCTGCGGCTGGTACGTGGTGAACCGCAGGTCCACCCACTCGTCACCCGACGGGGTGCCCGGCGCGGGGATGCCCGGCCCGTACGTCCCGTCGGCGAGCAGCTCGCCGGTGTGGCTGAACACTCCGCTGGTGTGCTGCAGCAGCATGCGCAGCGTGATCCGCTCGTCCAGCCCGAGCTCGGGCAGGTAGCCGGCCACCGGAGCGTCCAGGACGATCCTGCCTTCGGCCACCAGGCACAGCACCAGGGCCGCGGTGAAGGTCTTGGTGTTGCTGCCGATCCGCAGGTGCCCGTCGGCCGGTGGTGCGGCGGTCCGGCCCAGCTCGCTGACGCCGGCGCTGCCGACCCACTCGCCGTGCTCGTCGCGTACACGCAGCACCACGCCAAGGAAACCGGTGCCGACGATCT
The DNA here is from genome assembly GCF_040648615.1 of Catellatospora sp. NPDC049111. Classification (NCBI taxonomy): domain Bacteria; kingdom Bacillati; phylum Actinomycetota; class Actinomycetes; order Micromonosporales; family Micromonosporaceae; genus Catellatospora; species Catellatospora sp. NPDC049111. The sequence goes on from NZ_JBEZEB010000006.1 coordinate 227,694, forward strand.
CCTCGATAGCCCGCTGCAGCTGCGGACGGATGCCCCTGGCCTGGCCGGAAAGGGTGGTGGACATGATGGTCGCTCCTTCAAGGCTGTCTCGTCCGGCGGCGTCCTGCCGCCGGGAGGAGCCTGCACCCTGACCTCGGGTCAACCTCACCTATGAGCCGGCTCACAGCTGCCGGCCGGGTCGCCGCGATCCCGCCGCGTGATTGCACTTAGATGACTGTCGATGTCATCCTGTACCCCTCCCCCGTCCACAGACCCCCGGAGGACGCCATGAGACGCCATTTCCGCCTCGCCGTCACGGCCGTCGCACTGCTGGCGGCCACAGCCACCGCCACCCCGGCTGCCGCCGCGCCCGGAGCCGAGACCCGGCCCCTGTCGACCCTCGCGCACACCCCCGGCACCGCCTGGACCGTCGACCCGGCCACCGGGCGGACGACCGTGACCCTCGACGACACGGTGACCGAGCAGCAGGCCACGCGGCTGCGTGACGGCCTGCGCGGCGCGGACGTCGACGTGCGCCGCGAGCCGGGCCGGCTGCGCACCCTGCTGGCCGGCGGCGACGCGATCTACGGCAGCACGGCGCGCTGCTCGCTGGGCGCGAACGCGCGCCGCGGCACCACCTACTACCTGATCACGGCCGGACACTGCACGAACAGCTCCGCCAACTGGTGGACCAACAGCGCCCGCACCATCGCGATCGGCGTGCGAACGGCGAGCAGCTTCCCGACCAACGACTACGGCCTGGTCCGCTACACGAGCACACTGAGCCACCCCAGCGCCGTCAACACCTATCCGGGCCTGCTGCAGCTTTACGGGACCGGTAGCGCGTACGTCGGCCAGGCCGTCTGCCGCAGCGGTGCGACCACCGGCGTACGCTGCGGCACGGTGACCGCCCTGAACGCCACGGTCAACTACGCCGAGGGCACCGTGACCGGCCTGATCAGGACGAACATCTGCGCCGAGCCCGGGGACAGCGGCGGGCCGCTCTACACCTCCGGCGGGATCATCCTGGGCATTCTTTCCGGCGGCACCGGCAACTGCACCACCGGCGGCACGACCTACTACCAGCCCATCGGCGAGATCCTCGCCGCGTACGGCCTGACCATTCCCTGATCCGGCACGAAGCCCCTGCCCCGGCTCGTCCGGCCGGGGCAGGTCCGCTTCGCCGCCGCGCGAAAAGGTGCCAGGATCACATCCAAAGATTGAAGTATCTCACTTGATGCGCCAAGGTGTGCGCATGAGATCTCACCTCGCGCGGATCGCCGCGGCCACCCTCGCCGCCCTCGCGATCACCGTGTCCAGCCAGCTTCTCGGCAGCTCCGCCGCCACCGCGGCCCCCGCACCCGCCGCCGTCCGCGTGCTCTACTACGACGCGAGCCAGGCCGCCGAGTTCGTCAACGTCGTGCACCAGGGCGCGGCCAACTGGAACGCCCGGGTCACCAACGTACGCCTGGAGCGCTGGACCTCGGGCCGCCCGCTCAACATCCGCGTCTACGCCGACAACAACTGGCCGCGCGCCTACGTCAACTCCCTGGGCAACGGCACCATCTACATGGGCCGCCAGGCCACCGCCGAGGGCCACAACCCGACCCGCATCGCCGCGCACGAACTGGGCCACATCCTCGGCCTGCCCGACCGGCGCACCGGCGTCTGCTCCGAGCTGATGTCCGGCAGCAGCGCCGGCACCTCCTGCACCAGCGCCTTCCCCAACGCGCAGGAGATCACCAAGGTCAACAACCTGTTCGCGAGCGGGGCGCTGGTCACCGCCGGTTGGCGCGAAGACCGCGCCTGACAGAGCATCGCCTTCGGTCGCCGTCAGCGGGGGCGACAGAGCTTCGAACGCGCTCTGCCGTCCCCGCGCGCGGTTTCGTTCAAGGAGCCGCGTGCCGGTCGCGAGCTGGCAGGAAGCGGCACAGCAGCGCCGCCACCGCTCCCGTCAGCACACCCACGACCACGCCGGTGACAAGACTCGACCCGACTGCGGCAACCCTGAGCAGGACTTCCTGCACGGCCGGAGCGACGTCGGCGAGGCTGCCGCCCAGGGACGGAGCGGCCCCGTCGAACGCGGCGTCCCACAGCACCTGGTGCCCGACCGCGAGGAACACCCCGTAGAGCGCGCCGATCACCACGACGGTCCGGAACGGGCGCGGCGGCCGCCGCCACACCACCACAGCGATCCAGCAGGCGAGCGGCCCGAACACGAGCAGCGCGTTCACCGGCGTCCCCTCCTGGATCAGCTCCAGGTCGTGCAAAACGACCCGCGGCGCAGCCAGGGCGGCCAACCCCACCAGCGCCGGCCACGGGAGCCCGAGCGGGCGCACCCCGCCGGTCATCGCACACCGCCCGTAGCAGCCGGCGGAGCGGTGCGGGCCCAGCGCAGCAGCGCGGTGAACGCGAGTACCGCGGTCACGGCCCCGCCCGCCACGCGCACCCAGTGCCCGGCGACGAACTCCGCGGCGACCTTGCGCAGCTCGTCGGCGCTGTGCGTGCCGAGCGGGTCGACGAACATGATCTCGTTGCGAGGCCAGAAGAACACGGCGGAGAACACGAACTCGCAGACGAAGAACGTCGCCGCGGCGGCCGCGATCCACCAGCGCAGCCGCGGATTCCTCCAGGTCAGCAGGAGTGCGGCGACACTGCAGACGACCACCCCGGCCCCCAGCGGCGGGAAGTAGTCGCTCGGGCCGCCCGCGATGACGAACTCGCGGGCGCGCTCCAGCGAGGCGGGCGGGTCGACGAAGATGTTCGGGTACAGCATCACCGTCTCGGCGGCGACGCCGCCGAACGACAGCATCGACGTCCAGACCAGCGCGATCAGCGCGACCCAGGTCAGCCGGGTCAGGTTCATAGGGGCTTCTCCTCCGGGGTTCACCGCGCCGGCCCCGGCGCGGCGGTCAAGGTCGCCGACGACGCTAGGCCGCGCGCCGGGCCGCGTCTGCCGCCTACGCGCGCGATCCGGGGTCGCTTCCGGCCGTACGCCGCCTCGCGCCCGGCCCACCTGACCAGCGCATCGGCTCCGGGGGCGACGCGGGCCTGATCGCTTTCCGGCGTACACCCGTGCCCGCAGGTGTCGCCTCCGGGAGACAGCGCCGGGGTCTGCGGCGATCTAGGCTCGGAACGTGCCCGGCCACCGACCGACCCGTATCGACGCGCTCCTGGCCATCGGCACGTTCGCACTGGTCGCGGCTGCCGTGGCCACCCACGGCGGCACGCCCCCGCAACTGGCCGCGGGCTGCCTGGCCGCCGCCGGGTTCGGGGCGCTGCCGCTGCTGGCCCGCCGCCACCCGGTGCCCGTGCTCGCCGCCACGGCGGCCGGGGTCGTCGTCTACTACATGCTCGACCTGGCACCGGTCGGCCTGGCCGTGCACACCGCCGCGGTGCTGTACGTCGCCACCGACGCCGGACGGGTCCGGGCCGCGTCCGTCATGGCCGCCGCGCTGCTGGCCGCGTCGATCGCGGCGCGGCTGGCCGAGGGCGACGACCCGTCGATCGTGCTCGGCGTCGACCTCGGCTCGCAGGGCGCGCTGATGGCGGCCGTGCTCGCGCTCGGCGACGCGGTGCGCAGCAGGCGGGCGCTGCGCGCCGAACTGGCCCGGCAGGCCGCGGCCGCCGCCGACGAGCGCCGTGCCGAGGCGGCCCGGCAGGTGGAGGCCGAGCGGCTGCGCATCGCCCGCGAGGTCCACGACACCCTCGGCCACGCCGTCTCCGTGGTGACCCTGCAGTCGGCGGTGGCGCAGGAGGCGCTGGCCGACGACGCGAAGGACGACGCCCTCACGGCCCTGGCCGCGATCCGCGACGCGAGCGGCAGCGCCATGTCCGAACTGCGCGCCACCCTCGGCACGCTGCGCCGGGACACCGGTCCTCGGCACCCCGACCCGGGCGTCGGCGACCTGCCTGCCCTCGTCGACGGCGTCCGCGGCGGCGGCCTGCCCGTGGAGCTGCACGTCGACGGGGACCTGCGGGCCCTGCCCGCAGTGGTCGGCACGACCGCGTACCGGGTGGTCCAGGAGGCGCTGACCAACGTGCTGCGCCACGCGCGAGCCACGAAAGCCCAGGTCAGCGTCATCGCGAGCCGTACCCTGCTGTCCGTGGACGTCCTCGACGACGGTCGCGGCCCCGACCCGCACGGCCGCCACGACGAGCACGGTTACGGCCTGCGCGGCATGTCCGAACGCGTCACGCTGCTCGGCGGCACCCTCGACGCCGGCCCGGCCGACGCGGGCGGTTTCCGGGTCCACGCCGAGCTGCCACTGCCGGAAGGCCAGCGATGAGCGAACTGCGGGTCGTGCTCGTCGACGACCAGCACCTCATCCGCACCGGGCTGCGGGCCGTGCTGGAACGCGCACCCGACATCACCGTCGTCGGCGAGGCGGGCGACGGTGCCGCGGCGGTGGACGTGGTGCGCGACCGGCATCCCGACGTGGTGCTCATGGACGTGCGGATGCCCGGCCTGGACGGGATCGAGGCCACCCGCCGCATCCTGGCCGATCCGCGCCTGTCCCGGGTCCACGTCGTCATGCTGACCACGTTCGACGACGACGAGTACCTGTTCGAGGCGATCCGGGCGGGGGCGGCCGGGTTCCTGCTCAAAGACACCACGCCCGACGCACTGCGGGACGCGGTGCGCACCGTCGCCGGCGGGGACGCGCTGCTGTCGCCCGCGGTCACCCGCCGGGTGCTGGACGCCGCCGCCCGCACCCCGGCCCAGGACGAGGCCCGGCTGGCCAAGCTCACCGAACGCGAACGCGACGTGCTCGCGCAGGTCGGCACCGGGCGCTCGAACGCCGAGATCGGCGCGGTGCTGCACCTGAGCCCCGACACCGCCCGCACCTACGTCAGCCGCCTGCTCACCAAGCTCGACGCCCGCGACCGGGCGCAGCTCGTCGTCATCGCGTACGAGACCGGCCTGGTCCGCCCCGGCGCGCGCTGAGCCGGTCAGGCCGCGCGAACGGCGTCCACGACCCGGCGCACCTCGTCGGCGTCGGTGGCCTCACGGCCGTCCCGGCGCACGGGCGCGCGCAGGTGCAGCTCCCGCGCCCCGGTCTCGGCGAGCACCTGCCGGACGTTGTGTGAGCGGATGCCGCCCGCGGCGATGACGCGCAGCCGGTCGCCGGCCCGTTCCCGCAGCGCGGCGATGCGCGCGGAGCCCTCGAGTGCGGTGGGTGCCGCGCCGGAGGTAAGGACCGCGTCGGCGCCGAGTTCGATGATCTCGTCGAGCGCCCTGAGCTGGTCGTCGACCTCGTCGAAGGCCTTGTGCACGGTCACCGGCAGCGGCCCGGCCGCTTCGATCAGGCGGCGCAGGACGGGCAGGTCGAGGCCGCCGCCGTCGGTGAGTGCCCCGACGACCACGCCGAGCGCCAGCCCGCGCGGGTTGGGCAGGGCGCGGACGGCGGCGATGTCGGCGAGCATGACCCGCTCCTCGACCTCGCTCACCCGGAAGTCGCCGCCGCGCGGCCGGACCATGACTCGCAGCCCCGCGTGGCGCAGCGTGCGCAGGGCGATCTCGACAGCGCCCAGGCTCGGGGTGGTGCCGCCCTGGCCGAGATCGGCACACAGTTCCAGCCGGTCCGCTCCGGCCGCCTCCGCCACCAGCGCGGTCGGCACGTCGCTCACGCAGATCTCCACCGTGGTCACGCGGAAGAACCTACCGCCGGTGCCGCGAGCGGGCGGAAGGGTGCCCTTGCCATTTCGACTGCTTTCAGCAGCTATGATCAAAAACCATGTTCCATCCCTTGCGTATCGCCATCGGCGGTATCCACATCGAGTCGAGCACGTTCTCCCCGCACCTGAGCACCGCTGCCGACTTCGAGGTCACCCGCGGCGACGCGCTGCTGGCGCGATACGACTGGCTCACGCAGCCGTGGGCGGCCGGCGTCGAGTGGATCCCGCTCGTGCACGCCCGAGCTCTGCCCGGCGGTGCCGTGGAGCCGGCGGCGTACGAGGCCTGGGCTGCCGAGATCGCCGAGCGGCTCGCCGCGGCGGGCCCGCTGGACGGCATGCTGCTCGACTTCCACGGGGCGATGAGCGTCGTCGGCCGCGACGACGCCGAGGGCGACCTGATCACCACCATCCGCTCGGTGCTCGGCCCGCAGCCGTACGTGTCGGCGGCGATGGACCTGCACGGCAACGTCTCCCCGGTGCTGTTCGACGGCTGCGACCTGCTCACCTGCTACCGGACCGCCCCGCACGTCGACGTGTGGGAGACCCGCGAGCGCGCCGCGCACAACCTGGTGCAGGCGCTGCGCAGCGGGCAGCGGCCGCACAAGGCACTGGTGCACGTGCCGATCCTGCTGCCCGGTGAGATGACCAGCACCCGCGAGGAGCCGGCCCGCGGGCTCTACGCGAGGATCCCGGAGATCGAGTCCCGCGACGGCGTCATCGACGCGGCGATCTGGATCGGCTACGCCTGGGCCGACCAGGCCCGCTGCCAGGGCGCGGTCGTGGTCACCGGCACCGACGCCACGGCGGCCGCCGACGCGGCCCGCGAACTCGGCGGACACTTCTGGGCCGCCCGCGACGACTTCGCGTTCGTCGCCCCGACCGGCACCATGGACGAGTGCCTCGACGTCGCGCTGGCCGCCGACCCGGCCCGGCGGCCGTTCTTCATCAGCGACTCCGGCGACAACCCGGGGGCGGGCGGCGCAAACGACGTGACCTTCGCGCTGGAGCGGATGCTGGCCCGGCCGGAGATCCGCGACGGCGCATGCCGGGCCGTGTTCGCGTCGCTGGTGGATCCGCAGGCTGTCGCGCAGGTCGCGGATCGGCCGCTGGGCTCGGCGGTGCGGGTGACGGTCGGCGGGCGCATCGACGCCCGCGAGCCGGGTCCGCTCCTGCTGGACGGGGTCCTGGAGGCGGTCGCCGACGATCCCGACGGCGGGCGGTGCGTCAGCGTGCGCGTGGGCGGGCTCAGTGTCTTCGTCACGTCGCGGCGGATGCAGTACCGGCTGCTGGAGTCGTACGCGCGGCTGGGGGTCGCGGTCGACGCCGTGGACGTGGTCGTCGTGAAGATCGGCTATCTGGAGCCCGAGTTGTTCGACGCGGCAGGTGACTGGCTGCTGGCGCTGACTCCGGGCGGCGTGGACCAGGATCTCGCCCGGCTGCCGTACCGCAACGTGGTCCGGCCGATGTTCCCCCTGGACCGCGACTTCACCGCCGACCTCACCGTCGTGACCCGCTGATCACGTAACTCGGCTCAGCGGGTATTCGCGACTGGCTGGCGGCCCCGGAACGGCCAAGATCGCCGTTTCTGGCCGGAAAGTGAGGCAGGACCTCACATCGTGACCGGAACTGGCGATCTTCACCCAGTCTGCCCACCTACGGCCCGGGGAGAGGGTGGGACGGGAAGGTGGGCGGCGGGTCAGATGCGGTAAGGGCCCATGATGGCGGGCTGATCGGCCCGTCCGGGCGCGATCTGACTTCGGGCGCCTCGAAGGCGGCACCGTGGCCAACCGCGTCACTCCCGGCGGGTTTGCGCGCCGAGAACCGCATCGACCAGGGCCGACGGTGCCGCGAGAGTTGTCAGCTGTTCTCCGGGCAAGTTGAACCGCGTGGCAACGAATTCGGGCTCCTGCCATGAGACCACCGACCCTGGGCCGCCGTCCGCACGCACGAGGATGCGCAGCGGCAGATCGATGGCCAACTCGGGCGTAGCCAGCATGAGCGGTGTACCCGATTTCGGGCTTCCCAGGATCAACACCTGCGTGGCCGGCATATCGAGTCCGGCGTCTCGCGCGGCTCCGGCATGGTCGATGACGGCGAACACGGTCGCGCCGCGCGATTCCGCCTCCCGGCGAATGGACGCGACGGTCTGTTCGACGTCGGCGGCGCTGCGGCGAGAGACCAGGCCTGATGTCATGCTGCTCTCCCCTTCGTCCAGGCCTTCCAGTCCGCAGCCCTCCGCCCTGGCTGACGGCTTGGTCAGACAGTCGGTGAAGGGAGCGTGACGGCATACCGGCATCAGCAGATGGCGTGGCTACCTGACCAAGATCCGCCAGGCTACGAGTAGCCCACCGAGATCTGACCAGATCAAAGACATGGTATCGAGCCCGTGGCACCGGCTCGGTGTCGTCGCCATCATCGCCGTGTCGAGGAAATGCCGCCCACGGCGGGCGTCATGCGTCATTCTCCCGGCCGAGCACCGGCCCCGCCCACATGAACGAATCGCTGCGAATCTTCCATACCAGACGTACGGATGAAATTGTGAGGATCACGCCCACGAGCCACGCCGCCCACAACATCGCCGCGGTGCCGGACATGGACAGGCTCGCGAGGAAAGGCAATGAGCCGAGCAATGCCAGAACGCTGATCCCGGGGAAGGAGATGGACAGCGGATTCAGTACGGGGTAGCGCCGGGGACTTAACCGGCGCGGCTGCAACCAGGTCTCCCAGCCGAGCCCGCCTTGCACCCGCCCACTGAGCTCAGTGCTGATGTACGCGGCAATGCTGTGGCAGGCGTAACTGTGAGCCACGTGGCGTCCCGCGAGCATGTAGGTCACCAGCGGAAGAACCAACAGAACGGCCGCCTTGTCAGCACCTGACAGCGCGAGGCTGAATAACGCTCCTGCCGCAGTCAACTGAATCGACAGCAGCGATTGCTGGTTGTTGTGCCGGGCGATGATCTCCTCCCGTAATGCGGTGAATTCCGCGATGGCCCCGTCTTGTCCGGAGGATTTGTCCTCGGCCATCCTGACCTCCACTGAGGCGATTGACGATGGGCGTGACGTGCCGCCGACCTCGATGGTGCATCGACTACGCAAGCCCCGAGCTACTCGACTCGGCGGCCCGCCATGGGCTCGGGGTCCGGCACCCGAACCACTCGCTTGACCTGTACCCGTAGGTACAGGTTTACGGTCGTGACGTGCGAGTCGGTGAACTGGCGCACCGCACCGGGACCACGGTCCGGGCGCTGCGCTACTACGAAGCGGCGGGGCTGGTCGTGCCCCGGCGGCTGGGCAACGGCTACCGGGAGTACGACCCGATCTCCGTGCGCCTGGTCGAGCAGATCCGGACGCTGACCGCGCTCGGCTTCAGCGTCGAGGAGACCAGGCCGTTCGTCGAGTCGCTGAGCGACGGCGACGGCGCACACCCGGCGGCCCTGGGCACGTACCGGCGGGCGATAGCCGGGCTGGAGCAGCGGATCGAGCGGCTGAGCGGCCAGCGTGACGCGCTGCTGTCGCTGGTCGACGCCGCCGGGCACGGCGTGCCGCAGCTGACCGGCCGGGCCCTCGCGGCAAGCGACGACCCGTCGGGCCTGGTCGGCGCGCCGCTGCCCGAGCTGACGTTCCGGGCCACCGACGGCACCGCGGTCGGTCCGGCCGCGTTCGGCGGTCGCCGGGTCGTGCTGTTCGTGTACACGCTGACCAGCAGGCCGGGCGTCGCGATGCCGGACGGCTGGGACAAGGTGCCCGGCGCTCGCGGCTGCACCGTGCAGGCCTGCGGGTTCCGGGACGTGCACGCCGAGCTGCTGGCCGCAGGCTGCGACCAGGTCTACGGCCTGTCGGCGCAGCCGACCGGATACCAGCGGGAACTGGCCCACCGGCTCCGGCTGCCGTACCCGCTGCTGGCCGATCCGCGGCTGAGCCTGGCCGCGGCGCTGCGGCTGCCCACCTTCGAGGCCGCCGGAGCCGGCTACTACCGGCGGCTGACGCTCATCGTGAACGACGGCGTGGTCGAGCACGTGTTCCATCCGGTGACCGAACCGGCCCTGCACGCCGAGCAGGTGCTGCGCTGGCTCGCCGACCATCCCGACCCGAGGAGTCACATGACCGCCATCGACACCGTGCACGCCAGGGAGATCCTCGACAGCCGCGGCAACCCGACCGTCGAGGTCGACGTGCTGCTCGACGACGGCTCGCTGGGCCGGGCGGCCGTCCCGTCCGGGGCGTCGACCGGCACCGCCGAGGCCGTCGAGCTGCGCGACGGCGACTCCAGCCGCTACCACGGCAAGGGCGTGCGCCGCGCCGTCGCGGCGGTGCTCGGCGAGATCGCCGACGCGGTCGCCGGGCTCGACGGCCGCGATCAGGCAGCCGTGGACCGGACGCTGATCGACCTGGACGGCACCGCCGACAAGTCCCGGCTGGGCGCGAACGCCACCCTCGGCGTCTCCCTGGCCGTCGTGAAGGCCGCAGCGGCGTCGGCCGGGCAGCCGCTGTACCGCTACCTCGGCGGGCCCGACGCGGTAGTGCTGCCGCTGCCGCTGATGAACATCGTCAACGGCGGTGCGCACGCCGACAATCCGCTGGACTTCCAGGAGTTCATGATCGCTCCGATCGGCGCGGCGACGTTCGCCGACGCGGCCCGGATGGGCTCGGAGGTGTTCCACACCCTGCGCGCCGCGCTGCGGGCCGCGGGTCACCACACCGCCGTCGGCGACGAGGGCGGCTTCGCCCCGCCGCTGCACACCGCGGTCGAGGCTCTGGCGTTCATCCGCGCCGCGATCACCGACAGCGGCTACACCCCCGGCGTCGACATCGCGATCGCGCTGGACCCGGCAGCGTCGGAGTTCTACCGCGACGGCGCCTACCACTACCGGGGCGAGGGCCGGGTGCGCACCGTCGCCGAGCACGTCGACCACCTCGCCGAGCTGGTCGAGCAGTTCCCGATCGTGTCGATCGAGGACGGTGTCGCCCAGGACGACTTCGAGGGTTGGAAGCTGCTCACCGAGCGGCTCGGCGGGCGCTGCCAGCTGGTCGGCGACGACGTCTTCTGCACCAACGTCGAACTGCTGCGCGACGGCATCAGCCGGGGCGTCGCGAACTCGGTGCTGGTGAAGGTCAACCAGGTCGGCACGCTGACGGAGATGCTGGCCACGGTCACGGCCGCCCGGCAGGCCGGGTACAGCGTGGTGATGTCGCACCGGTCCGGGGAGACCGAGGACACCACCATCGCCGACCTGGCCGTGGCGACCGGCTGCGGGCAGATCAAGACCGGTTCGCTGTCGCGCAGCGACCGCACCGCCAAGTACAACCAGCTCATCCGGATCGAGGAGGAGCTGGGCGAACGCGCCGTCTACGCCGGTGCCCGCCACCTCGCGGGCCGCCGGGCGGCCTGACCCGGCTGAAAGACGCGCACGGGGGACGCGGGTGGCCGGCGGCCACCCGCGTCGTGCGGCGTCAGAGCGTGCGGGACAACCGGTCGGCCAGTCGGCGGGTGAACCCGGCCGGGTCGTCGAGTTCGCCGCCCTCGGCGAGCACCGCCATCGCGTGCAGCAGGTCGGCGGTCTCGGCGAGCGTGTCGTCGTCACCGCGCTCGCCGTGTGCGGCGCGCAGCTTCTCCACCAGCGGGTGCTGCGGGTTCAGTTCCAGGATGCGCTTGGCTTTCGGCAGGTCCTGGCCCATCGCCCGGTAGAGCTTCTCCAACGCCGGGGACGCGTCGAACGCGTCCGACACCAGGCAGGCCGCCGAGGTGGTCAGGCGGGTGCTCAGCCGCACCTGCTTGACCTTGTCCGCGAGCCGGGTGCCCATCCAGGCCAGCAGCCCGGCGTAGTCCTCGGCGGCGGGGGCCTGGTCGGTCTCGGTCTTCAGGTCGACCTCGCCGCGGCTGGCCGAGGCGAACGTCTTGCCGTCGTAGTCGCCGACCATGTCGACCCACATCGCGTCGACCGGGTCGTGCAGCAGCAGCACCTCGATGCCGTTGGCGGTGAACGCCTCCAGGTGCGGTGAGTTCTCCAGGGTGGCACGCTGCTCGCCGACCAGGTAGAAGATCTCCGTCTGGTCGGGTTTCATCCGCTCGACGTATTCGCGCAGCGTGCTCGGCCGGGCCGGGTCGTGGGTGGAGGCGAGCTGCACCAGGTCGAGGATCGCCGCCTGGTTGTCAGGGTCGTTGACCAGGCCTTCCTTGACGGCCTGGCCGAACTCGCGCCAGAAGCCGGTGTAGCGCTCGGGGTCCTTGGCGAGCATGTCCTTGAGGGTGCCGAGGACCTTCTTGACCAGGCGGCGGCGGATCGTCTGGATCTGCCGGTCCTGCTGCAGGATCTCGCGCGACACGTTGAGCGACAGGTCGGCGGAGTCGACGACGCCCTTGACGAAGCGCAGGTATTCCGGCAGCAGCGCCTCGCAGTCGTCCATGATGAACACGCGCTTGATGTAGAGCTGCACGCCGCGCCGGGCACTGCGCGCGAACAGGTCGTGCGGGGCGTGCGCGGGCAGGAACAGCAGCGCGTCGAACTCCAGGGTGCCCTCGGCGCGCAGGTGGATCGTCTCGACCGGGTCGGTCCAGTCGTGGCTGACGTGCCGGTAGAACTCGGTGTACTCCTCCGGCTTGATGTCGGCGGCGGACCGCGACCACAGGGCCTTCATCGAGTTGAGGGTCTCGGCCGCGTCGGCCTCGGGCTCGCGCATCCGGATCGGCCAGGCGATGAAGTCGGAGTAGCGCTTGACGATCCGCCGCAGCACAGCCGGGTCGGCGTAGTCGTGCAGGTGGTCGTCCTCGTCGGCCGGCTTGAGGTGCAGGGTGACGGACGTGCCCACCGCGGCGTCGGCGACGGTGGAGATCTCGTAGGTGTCGGCGCCGGTGGACTCCCAGCGGGTGCCCTCGGCCTCGCCCGCGCGGCGGGTCACCAGCACGACCCGGTCGGCGACCATGAAACCGGAGTAGAACCCGATGCCGAACTTGCCGATGAGCTCGGCGGTGCCGTCCTGCTTGGCCTGCTGCCAGCGGCTGACGAACTCCGCCGTCCCGGACCGGGCGATCGTGCCGATCAGCTCGATGACCTGGGCGCGGGTCATGCCGATGCCGTTGTCGCGCACCGTCAGGGTGCGCTGCTCGCGGTCGGCGTCGAGTTCGATGCGCAGGTCGCTGGTGTCGGCGTCGAGCTCCTTGTCGACCAGCGACTCCAGACGCAGCTTGTCCAGGGCGTCGGAGGCGTTGGAGACCAGCTCCCGCAGGAACACGTCCTTGTTCGAGTAGATGGAGTGGATCACCAGCTGGAGCAGCTGCTGGGCCTCCGCCTGGAACTCGAACGTCTCGACCTGACCCACCGGCATCCCCCATCCGCGTTGGCACTCTCCCTGCCGGAGCGCCAACGCAGATTTAGCATCAAGGCACCGGGTCGGGCAACTCGGCGAGCCGCCGGTGCGACGCAGCCATAATCGAATCCATGACTGCGGCCTGCGTCTACGACGGGAGTTTGACGGCCGCGCCGCTGAACTCGCAGCTGGCCGGCGTTCTGGCGGGTCTGGTGTTCGCGGGGATGATCGTCTTGATCAGCGTGCAGCCCGAGCCGTCCAGGCTGTCGAGCGGAGTAGAGCCGGGGCGGCGTACCGAGGCGCTGGTCCTGCTGGTCGGCTCCTTTCTGGCGCTGCTGATGGCCGCCTTCCTGTTCGGGGTCGCGTCGGGCGACACGGGGTGTGCTCGCGGGCGGACCGTGGCCCTGGCCGCCGGCGGCCTGCTGGGTCTCGGCGTGCTGAGCATGTTCGGCGGGCTGTGCTGGCTCATCGATCAGTACGATCATGAATCGCGGCGGGCCACCCGGGTCACCTTGTTCGCGACCTACTTCGTCGGCTTCATCGTGATCTTCTACCTGTCCGCAACCGTTCGCGACTACGTCGACGATGTGGGAGCAGAACTCGCGCAGCGGCGGCCGGACTGGCTGCCGACCGTCATCAACCGCTACTACCTGCCGGTTCTCGAAGGCATCACGGTTCTGCTGCTCCTGCGGTCGTTGGTGGGCCAATACATCAGGCGGCCGCGTACGGAGACCTCGGAGCTCACGGTGCTGGTGACCGCCTACGTGTACATCGCCGGAGTGATGATCGCCGGCGTCGTCGCCGTCCAGGCGACCCAGCTCGACCCGACCAGGCCGATCACGACGGGCTACTTCACCTTCGCGACGCTGACCTCGATCGGCGTGCCGGCCCTCGCCCTCGTGACCCAGCTGCTGGCCCTTCCGACGGGGCGCTCCGTATCGGTGGCGCCGATCCGGGCCGGCGACGCCCACGACCACGGCTAGGCACGACCGCGACGGCGCACCGGACCAGCCCGATGTTCACCCGGCCGTCAGCCGGCCGGTGCTCTGGCGTACGACGAGCTCGGCCGGGAACAGCTCGCGGTGGCCGGGCGGGACGTCACCGGACAGCAGCAGCCGCACCGCGGCGGCGGCCATCTCCTCCACGGGCAGGCGCATCGTGGTCAGCGGCGGGTTCGTGCAGATCGCGGCGACGCTGTCGTCGAAGCCGATGACGCTGACGTCCTCGGGCACCCGCCGGCCGGCGGCGGTGAGCGCCTGGACCACGCCCGCGGCCATGAGGTCGCAGGCCACGAACACGGCGTCGAGGTCCGGGTGCTGCTCCAGCAGCCGCTGCGCGGCGTGGTAGCCGCCTTCGCGGGTGAAGGTGGTGTCGGCGCTGATCTCGGCCAGTCCCAGTTGCTGGGCGGCGCGCAGGTGCCCGATGCGCCGGTCGGCGGCGCAGGTGCTGATCAGCGGGCCGTGGATCGCGGCGATCCGGCGGCGGCCGAGGCGGTGCAGGTGCGTGACCGCCGTGTACGCCCCACCGATGTTGTCGGCGACCATCGCCGGGACCATGGCCGCGGTCGGCACCAGTGAGATCACCCGGCGGCACCGGCGGTGGAACCGCGCGGCGAGCGTCGGGGTGATGTCGGACAGCACCGCGCCGAGGGTGACGTTGGCGGCGAGCTCGTCCAGCGCCTCGGCGGCCGACTCGTGGGTGAGCGCGTGCACCCGCAGTTGCGCGCCGACGCCCTCCAGCAGCGGCATCATGCCGGCCAGGACTCGGCCGTAGTACGGGTTCGAGCCCAGCCAGCCACCGGGCAGGCTGCAACTGACGGCGATCACGTCGACCACCCGCGGGCGGCCGGAGGCCAGGGCACGGGCCGCCTCGTTGGGCCGGTAGCCGAGCCGGGCCACCGCCTCCTGCACCCGCACCCGCAGCGGCCCGGACGCGCCGGGCGCATTGTTGATCACACGTGACGCCGTGGCCCGGGACACGCCCGCCACCCTCGCGACGTCATCGATCGTCGGCTTCGACCTGCTCATGTGGCCACCTGCACCCTCCGCCGCGTCACTGCGGTATTGCGACGATACGGGCGAGAGCGCTCTCACGGGAAGCTTCGTTCCGCGCCATCCGTAGAATCCCGACGGTGAACGACGGCCCGCTGGCCGATGTCGACGCCATCGCGTGGCATCGGCTCCACCACGCGTACGGCCCGGCGACGGACGTGCCAGACCAGCTTCGCGCGCTGCGCAGCCGCGACGCGGTCCGGCGGTCCGGCGCGCTGTCGGAGCTGTTCGGCAACGTCTACCACCAGGGCACCAGGTGGCAGGCCAGCCACGCGGTGGTGCCTTTACTGGTCGCGCTGGTCGAGGACCCCGCGACGCCGGACCGGGCCCGCGTGGTCGAACTGCTGCGCAGGGTCGCCGTCGGCGACCGTCGTGACGACGCGCTGCCGTTCGATCCGCGGCAGGCGTTCGCGACGGCGGACACGTTCGACGGCCCTGAGCACGACGAGATCATCCAGCGGTTCCACGCCGAGGAGGAACTGTCGGACGACGAGATCCCGGTGCTGGACGCGGCGGCGGTGCGCTGGGCAGCCGACAGCTACTTCGCGGCCGCGGCCCAGCTGTCCGCGATCACCGGCTGGGTGTCGGATCCCGACGACCAGGTGGCGGCCCAGGCCGCTGCCCTGGCCGCCTGGTTCGAGCCCACCGACGCCCTGGTGTCCGCGCTGATCGCGGTGCCCGAGCACCGGACACGGCCGAGGACGAGCGCGAACCTGGCGCTGGCGCACACGCCCAGTTCGGACGTACGCGTCGACCGCAGGCTGCGCGAGCTGGCCCTGTCGGGCACCGCGACGGTCGCCGTCACCGCCGCCGTCGCCTCGGCCTACCGGGACGGGCAGGCGCTGTCGGAGCAGGCGCTGTCGATCCTGGTCGAGGCGTCCGACCGGGACCACCTCGAAGGAGTTCCGGGCTGGGACCGGGCCCCGCGCGGATTCGTGATGCTCGCGCTGCAGCGCCTCGACCTCGGGTGACCGCCTCGGCGCGACCGCCGCAGGCCTACCTGGCGGCCGCGACGTCGTCCGCGCTCCACCCCACGAACTGGGCGATGTCCTCGTCCGTCGTCTTCAGCAGGTCCACCCAGTCACGCAGCGCCTCGGCGAGGCTGTGCGGGATACCCGGGTTGTCGGGATTCACCGGATGCCGCACGACGTTGTCGATGTGGAGGAACATGCCGTCGGGGTCCAGCTGCTCGAACACCTCGTCGTCAGGGTCGTCGTCGCCACTGGCGATGACCTCGCCGGTGAGCCAGTCGGTGTACATCCAGCTGCTCTGGCCGGTCTGCCCGCCGTCGATGATCCGGTGGCCGACCGCTTCCAACTTGCCGATCTCGTCCGCGAGCCTGCTCTCCGCCTCGCGCTGCGAGACCAGATAGCGACGGACGTACTCCTGCGCCAGGTCCATGAACCCCATCCTCCGTGGAACGGCGTCGACGCTGCCCCGCCGAACACGGGCTACAGACTGCCCGGTCGCCGGCCCTTCGCCAAGGAAACACGCCGTCAGCGGTCAGCCCGCCGCCGACGACGAACTGCCGGGCCAAGGCGTCATCCGTGCGCCTGTTCGGCGTGCAGGATCACGATCCGCTGGTCCTGCCTGCAGCGACGTGCGATGGCGTCGCGCTCCGGCACCGACGCGACGTAGACGGTCAGGTCCGACAGCCGCTCGGCTGCCTCGTCGGTGATCCTGCCCGCGATCGGGCAGACCACGGCGTAGGGCCGCCCGGCGGCGATGAGGGTCACGCCCATCGCGTGCTCGACGT
Organism: Catellatospora sp. NPDC049111; assembly: GCF_040648615.1. Taxonomy (NCBI): domain Bacteria; kingdom Bacillati; phylum Actinomycetota; class Actinomycetes; order Micromonosporales; family Micromonosporaceae; genus Catellatospora; species Catellatospora sp. NPDC049111. The sequence continues at coordinate 244,463 of NZ_JBEZEB010000006.1, forward strand.
CGCCGGGCAGAGCCCAGGGCCGCTGTCCGGTCGCCGACTCGACTGCTCGGACGGCGACCGGCGTCAGCAGCGTCTGGCGTCGGCGTAACGCGTCCCGGTTGGCGGTGCGCCGCTCCTCTTCCGACTGCCGTCGGCGCGACTCGGTCTCCCTGCGGCGGCGCTCCCGGTCGCGTTCGCCTGCGGCCTGTTCGTCCAATGCCCGGTTCGCCGCCGCGATGGCGTCGGCTTGCCGCAGGTAATACGAGCTGGTCCAGACATGTGCGGGAGGGTGTTCGGGCTCGTGCGCGACGGGTGGCGGCGGTGCGCCGTCACCCGTCCAGGTGATCGCGTCACGGCAGACGAGCGCGACGAACTTGTCCAGCGGCAGCGTGGCCGCCTCCCAGACACCGTGCCCGGGGCAGGCCGGCGGATCGGCCAGATCACGCAAGCGCACGCACGGCTTCGCGGTGTCGCAGCGGGTGGCGGCGAAGCGGGCCACCGGCCCGGCGACGGTCAGGTCGTGCCCGTCCGCTTCGACCACGACGTTCGGCACACCGGCGGAGGCGGGCCGCATGAAGATCCACACGACCTCGACCCGATCGAGTGCGTAACGGGCCGTGCGGTCGGCGGTGTCCGCGTCGTGCTGATGAGCCAGTTGCACCTCCCAGGCGACCGCCCGGTCTCCGGTCGGCGAGGTGGCCAGCACGTCGGCCCGCCAGGCTCCGTCCGGCGCGGCGGCCTCGAGCCGCGCATGCCAGCCCGCCAGGCGAACCGCCGCGGCGACGGCGCTCTTGAGCAGGCGATGCTCGATGGTCTCGCCGTTGAGCGGACACGGTCGCCCGGCGCTGTCGTGGGCGAAGAATCGCAGGCCGAGCCGGGACACCTTCGCGTGGACCGCGCCGGAACAGGCCGGGCAGGTCAGCTCGGCGCGCGGCCTGACCCGGTACACGTCGTGCCAGGACACGCCTCGCCCGAGATCTGCCTGCGTGGCATCCAGTGACCCGCCCAGCCCGAGCGCGACTAACGGCATATCGATGATCATGCCGGTCGGCGGGGGCCGGCGCCACCTCATTCCGCCCAGCGGCAGCCCGCAGGTGAAGATCCTTCATTGTGCGGCACATTTTCCACCGATGACTCCAAATCAGCTCATAACATCGAAGGGTCGGCGACGCAGCTCCGGACAATCGACCGTGCGGCTGCCGCACGACGGAACAGGGGTGAGGGCAGTGGACCGCAGTCAGCGCACCGGGACGGCCGCCGCGCGGGTGGCGACGTCATGACCGCCGTCGACACGGCCGCCGCCGCACCGCCCGCCACCGGTGCGGTCTCGCCGTTCCCGCCGATCGCCGAGTACGCGTTCCTGTCGGACTGCCACACCGGCGCGCTCGTGGCCGCCGACGGCTCGGTCGACTGGCTGTGCGTGCCCAGCTTCGACTCCCCCAGCGTGTTCGGCGCCCTGCTGGACCGGGAGGCGGGCACGTTCCGGTTCGCGCCGTACGGCATCGCCCACCCGACCGCCCGCTACTACCGTCCCGGCACCAACGTGCTGGAGACGACGTGGCGCACCCCGTCGGGCTGGCTGCTGGTGACCGACGCCCTGATCGTCACCGGGCGCACCGGCGCCTGCGAGGTCACCCCGCACACCCGCCCACCGGCCGACTACGACGCGGCCCACCTGCTGGTCCGCACCGCTCGATGCCTCAAGGGCGAGGTCCAGCTGGAGGTGATCTGCGAACCGGTGTTCGACTACGGCCGGACCCCGGCGACCTGGTCGCTGGCCGACGGCGACTGCTCCGCGGCCGTGGCCGACGGCGCCGGACGGTCCCTGCGGATGCACTCGGACCTGGCCCTGGGCATCGAGGGCGGCCGGGTCCGCGGCCAGCACGTCCTGCGCGCGGGCGAGAGCGCGTACTGCCTGCTGTCGTGGGGCGCCCCCGGCAGCATCCCGTCCGACGCCGAGCGCGCCCACGCGATGGTCGAGGAGACCACCGACTACTGGCGCACCTGGCTGGCCGGGGCGCGGGTGCCCGACCACCGCTGGCGGGATCCGCTGCAACGCTCCGCGCTGGTCATCAAGGGCCTGACCTACATGCCCACCGGCGCGACCGTCGCCGCGCTGACCACCTCGCTGCCGGAGACCCCGGGCGGCGAGCGCAACTGGGACTACCGGTACACCTGGATGCGCGACACCACCTTCACCCTCAAGGCGCTGCACTGGCTCAACCTCAACTGGGAAGCCGACGAGTTCATGCAGTTCGTCGCCGACGTCGAACCGACCGAGGACGGCTCACTGCAGATCATGTACGGCATCGACGGCCGTCGCGATCTACCGGAGAGCACCCGGGACGACCTGTCGGGCTACGACGGCGCGCGGCCGGTACGTGTCGGCAACGGCGCCTTCGACCAACGGCAGAACGACGTGTACGGGGCGGTGCTGGCCTCGATCCTGCTGCACACCCGGCACAGCCGCCGGCTGCCCCGGCGGCTGTGGCCGATCGTGCAGTCGCAGGCCGAATGCGCCACGAAAGTGTGGCGGCAGCCGGACCAGGGCATCTGGGAGGCCCGCGGCGAGCCGCAGCACTACGTGTCGTCGAAGCTCATGTGCTGGGTCGCCCTGGACCGGGCGGCGACGCTGGCGGAGATCCGCGGCGACGGCACCCAGGCGGCCGCCTGGCGGGACACGGCCGAGCAGATCCGCGCCGACATCCTCGCCCACGGCGTCAGCGAGCGCGGGGTGCTGCGCCAGCACTACGCCACCGACTCCCTCGACGCGTCCACGCTGCTCGCCGTGCTGTTCGGGTTCCTGCCCATGGACGACGAGCGGTTGCGCAAGACCGTCGACGCGATCGCCGAGGAGCTGACCGACAACGGGTTCGTGCTGCGCTATCGCACCGACGAGACCGACGACGGCATGAGCGGCAAGGAGGGCACGTTCCTGATCTGCTCGTTCTGGCTGGTGTCGGCGCTGGCGGCGGTCGGGCGGACGCAGCATGCCCGCGATCTGATGGAGCGGCTGCTGGCGGTGGCGTCGCCGCTGGGGCTGTACGCGGAGGAGTTCGACACCGCCAACGGCCGGCATCTGGGCAACTTCCCGCAGGCGTTCTCGCACCTGGCGCTGATCGAGGCCGCCGGCCGGATCATCCTGGCCGAACTGATGCAGGAGATCTGACCGGTCAGGAGGCCGGGGCCAGGCCGGTGGAGCGGGCGAACAGGTCGAGGCGCTGGACGAGGTTGGTCTTGAGCGGCGGGCACGGCGGCTTGCCCTCGCCCCACAGTTTCGGGCAGGCGCCGCCGCACACCGGCAGCAGGCGGCAGCTGCCGCAGCCGGTGCGGTCGGCGTCGATGGTGTCGTACCAGTCGTCGAACGCTCCCGCCGGGCGCGGCGCGGCCGGGTCGAGTTCGGTGAGCGTGCCGACGTGCTGCTCGGTGAACCCGGGCACCAACGGCTGCTCGGTGCAGCTGTAGACGCGGCCGTCCGGGGCGACGACCTCGCTGTGCGCGGTGACCGCGGTGCACACCACGGGGCGGGTGGTTGCGGGCAGCAGCCCGCAGTTCAGGCCCGCCTCGACGTAGGCGGTGTACCAGTCGAGCTCGACGCGGGCCTGCTCGGCGCGGTCCAGCGCGACGTCGCTGACGTCGTTGCCCCAGGAGTGGATCGGCGCGGGGTAGAAGCTGACCCGCGAGTGGGCCAGCCCGGCCGCGGCCATGCCCGCCGCGAATTCCCTTGCCAGGCCCGCGTTGTGCACCCCGACGTTGGTGCGGATGCTGAAGGTCAGGCCGGACAGGTCGGGATCGGACAGGGCTCCGGCGACGGCGGCGACGATCCGGGTGTACGACCGCTGCCCGCTCTTGAGCGGACGGGAGGCCTCGTGCTGGTCGGGCGGCCCGTCGATGGTGACCTCGATCTGCGTTACGCGGCAGTCCAGGTGCAGCGCGCGCAGCTTGCGGGCGTCGAGCAGCGCGCCGTTGGTGACCAGTTTCGCCGAGTACGCCACACCGTGGCGCGCCGCGTCGGCGATGAACCGGGCCGACAGCGCCCGCAGCACGGCGTACCCCATCAGGGGCTCGCCGCCGAACCAGCGCACGTGGACGGCGTCGTAGCGGCCGCCGGCCATGGCCCGCTCGGCCCGCTCGACCAGCGCGTCGCGGTGCCGCCCGGGTTCTACTTCCGCGCCGCGCCGATGCTCCTGCCCGCAGTAGTCGCAGCCCATGTTGCAGTACGCGGTCGGCATCACCACGAACTGGCGCTGCCGCGCGTCGCGCACCGCGGCCCGGGACGCGGCGATGACCGCGCCGGCCTCGTCGGTCCCGGCGGGCACCAGCAGACCCAGTTGCGCGAGCCGGTCCAGCGCCGCGGCGTCCAGGCGCTCCTGCGGCGCGTCGCCGCTGAGCACGTCCACGATGGACGATTCGAGCAGCAGGGCTCGGGCGGAGGCGGTGTGGTAGACCGCGCGCACCGGCCGCCCGATGCGGTGCTGGTAGGTGCTGTCGCCGAAGGCGAGGTAGCGGCTGGGGACGAGCGTGACCATGGCGGGGCCTTCCGTCAGCGGTTCGGGACCTGTCGAGGCTGTCGTCGCGGTGCGGGGTGTGGCAGACGGCGACGGGCGGGTGCTGCGGCACCCGCCCGTCTGCGAAGTTCTGTGGCCCGGTCCGGCGTCAGCACACGCCGCAGCCGAAGTTCGGGCCCGGCACCTCCGGCAGGTCGCCGAACGCGAGCACTTCGATGATCGCTGTGCTGTGCTCCTGGGGGACGGCCTGGTCGGTGTCCGGGGAGGCGGCGGCGATGCCGGGCGAGGCGACGACCGCGAGGGCCGCGGCGGCGAGCACGGTCGAGAGGCGGTTCCTGGGCATGGTGATCCCTCCAGCTGAGGTTCCGGCTTGTATTTAAAGATTACGATGCGCTAATCTCGACATTCAAAATAATCTGAGCAACAAAACTCTGTCAAGCGTTGGTGTATAGTCGAACCGTTGGTATGAGTTGAACGGGAGGTTCTGGCCGTGACTGAGTTAGTGCCGCGGCGGGTCATCGATGATGTGGCGACGCTGAAGGCGCTCGCCGATCCGATCCGCATGGCGATATTGGAGCTGGCGATGGCCGAGCCGGCGCGCACGTGGACGGCCAAGGAGTTCGCCGGCATCGTCGGCATCTCCCCCACCAAGATCTACTACCATCTCAACCTGCTGGAGCAGCACGGTCTCGTCCAGATCAGAGACACCCGTGTGGTCAACGGCATCATCGAGAAGCAGTACGGCGCGGGCCAGCTCGACCTGCGGTTCAGCCGGCGCACCGAGAACGACGGCGAGAGCCTGCGCGCCGCCGTGGGCACCCAGTTCGACATCACCCGCGACGAGATCGACCTCGGCCTGGCCGCGTCCACCATGTCCATCGACGCCGACGCCGCCGAGACCGAACGGCTGCTGGTCAGCCGCTCGGTCGCCAGCATCGAGGAGAGCCAGATCGCGGAGTTCCGCGCCGAACTGCTCAACCTGATCCGCAAGTTCGAGAAGAGCGCCGGTTCGGGCCGCCACCCGTTCGGCATGCTGATCGCGCTGCACCCGGCCCGGAGCGAGTAACCGCTCCCCCGTAAGCCCGCCGGCATCCGGCGACCCGCACAGTGCCGTTACCCCGCCCCTGACCGGCGGGGTTTTCGGCGTCTACACCCCGGGGTCGCCCGCGGCCGGGAAGTCCCAGCGCAGCGCGGCATACCGGGCCTGGTACTGCCGCTCCCGGCGGTTCTGCGCGGTGCGGCGCACCACCACCCCCACGAGGTTCTCGGTACGCAGGATCTTGAGGTGGTAGTGCATCAACGTCACCGGAACACCGGTGCGTTCGGCCAGGTCACGCACGGAGAAGCTCTCCTGTGGATGGTCGAACAGGATGGTCAGCACGGCCAGGCGCACCGTGTCGCTGACCGCGCGCAGCTCGCTCACACCGGCGATCCTGCGCAGCCGTGGCGCGGGGTCGGACATGAGGTGTGCCTCCCGTCAAAGGTGCGGCGCGCGCTCGGATGTGCCACACTGTCTGCAAGCGATGCCCCCGGTCCTCCCTGACGGTCGGGGGCTTCATCGCGTCCGGGCTTGTTCTCCGCGGGCCCGGCGGGCCGGACCCGCGGGTCTCAGCCGTCCGGCGAGCGCCGCTGCCGCCCGATCGGCAGCAGGTAGACCGCCACGTTGTCGATGCCGTCGAGCCCGAACACCTCGTGCGCGACGTCGTCGTAGAAGCCGCCGATCATGCCCAGCGACAGCCCGGTCGCCGCGGCGACCAGCGACAGGTTCTGCGCCAGGTGCCCGGCCTCGGCCGTGCCGAACCGCAGCGCGCGCATGCCGTAGCGCGGCCGCAGCCGCCCCAGCTCGACGTAGAGGGCCAGCATCGCCGGCATCGCCGAGATGTCGATCCCCTCGTACGCCGAGGCGTGGTCGGGCTGGAACCACATCGACGTGGCCAGCAGGTCCACGTCGGACGGCGCACCGCCCATCCACCACAGCGTCCGGTCGACCGGGTCGACGTGGTAGCAGCCGGGTTCGACCCCGGCCACGTCGCGGACGACCAGGCGCAACTTGGCCACGTAACGCGCACCCGCGCTCGGATACGGCCGGTGCCCGAACCGGTAGGGCGTGCCGTCGGGCAGCGTGATCTGCTCGTGGTGCGAGATCGCGTGCGCGCTCCACAACAGCGTGCCCAGCTCCTCGGCCTGCAGCGGGCCGGTCAGCGCGCCCCGGGCGGAGCGGCGGGTGCGCAGCACGTCGGCCAGCGGCAGCCGCGGTGCCTCGTGCGAGGGCAGCGGCACCGGCGGGCGCATGGCGCGCATCCGGAACGCGGGCGGGCCCTCCACCTCGCGGGGCGTGTGGTCGCTCGCGCCGCCCAGCAGGAACTTGCTGGCCTCGTGGTAGCGCCGGTCGGGCGCCTGCGCACCGTCGTCGAAGAACGGGGCCAGCCCTTCGGGGGCCAGCGCGGTTCCGGCGACCAGCCAGCACACCGAGCGCTCCTCGTCGGGGGTGATGCCCAGGCGGTTGAACAGCATGTGCAGCTGCGACGCCCATACGCCCAGCCAGCGCCCGGGGGTCGCACCGGGCTCCAGCTCGGCCAGCCGCGCGTTGGCCTCGCGGACCACCCCGGCCCAGGCGGTGACCGGCGAACGCCGGCCGTCGGGGTCGGCGGTGATCGCCGCGGCGGTGCGGGCCCAGCGCTGGTTGAGGGTGGCCGCCTGGGTCGCCAGCACCTTCGACGTGCGCTCCTGCATGAGCGCGGTCGGCAGCATGGCGACCTCGGTGTTGAAGCGCCAGGCTCCGGCGTGGATGCGCAGCCAGCGGGCGGTGCCGAGCCGGTCCAGGCCGAGCGCCATCGCGGTGGCGATGGTGAGTTCGGTGGCCGCGGCCAGCCGCGCCCGCGGGTCGGCGGTGGCGGCGACGACGCGGGTGGCGACCTCGGTGCTGCGGCAGAACACGTCCTCGGCGATCGGCAGCGCGGCGGCGCCGCCGTAGCGGGGCGTCTCGGCGACGTAGGCGATCTCGCACACCTCGCCGTGCTCGTGCCAGCCGGCCTGCGACTGCGCGGCGGGCCCACCCAGCGCCTGGTAGTAGGTGCTGCCGTCGAGCGCCGCCGGAGTGAACGGGGCCTCGGCCAGCAGCCGGCCGAGCTCCTCGCGCAGCCACTCGCCGGTGGACTCGTCCGCCCCGCGCAGGCGCAGCCGCAGGTGCGGGCCGCCCTCCCAGTAGCGGATGTAGAACCAGTCGGCGATGCGGTGCTCGCGGCGCAAGCGGTCCAGCAGCGGCGTGACCGTGCGGCACAGGAAGTCGTCGAGGTCGCCCGAGGGCCAGTAGGCGAAGCAGTGCAGGCTGCGCCACACGCGGGCGTCGCTGTGCCGGTCAAGGGTGGCGGCGGTCATGGCATGCCTCCGTGGATACTCCGGCCTTCAAGCTGAAGAGGAAACGGACCTCCTGCGGAGCAGAGCAGAAGTCGGTTCGCCGCCAGGGCGAATCCGGCATCCGCCGGTGTCGCGGGAGTGAACAGGTGTGCTAATTTATTGCGGCCTGGCCGGCGAAAACCAAGCCGGTCGGGCCTACCGCTGGGCTGGCGGGAAGTCAGGTCTGTGGAGCCTGTGTAAGACCGATGGGCGGTACACCGCTCCTTGCTGGTAACCCAGGTCGGCAATGGGCTGTGAAGCAGAAAGTTCGATCCGCGAGGGCCGAAACCCCCTGCTTCGGCTGGGGGAGATGTCAAGGCAGCACCTCCGGCGAGTTCAGGTCGTAGGCGAAGTCGCGAAGGCGCGACCGGCCGATGAGCAGCAGGTAGAGAAAGTCTTCGGCGATGGGGGCGGCGACGGCCGCCTCCAGGTGCGCCTCGTGCACACTGCGGGCGGGCCGGCAGAACAGCCCGGCGGCGGCCGCGGCCGATCCGACGTGCTGGCCGATCGCGCCCGCCGCTAGCAGCAGCCGCCGATATGCGGCCACGCCGCCCGCGCGGACGGCCGCGGCGACGTCGGCGGTGATCACCCAGCCGACGTTCATGCTCGCGATGTCCAGCTTGTCGCGCGGGTAGCTGAACGCCTCCTGCACCGCATCCATGGTGGCGTCGGCGTCGACGAGGCACGGGGTGCCGCCGTTGAGCGTGTACAGGCCGCTGGCCAGTCCCGTGATGCGGGTGGCGACCGCGCGGTGGCACAGTCCCGCCCACGCGGCCGGGGAACCGGCCGAGTGCCGGTGTGCAGCCTCGGACAGCATCGTGAGGCTGCCTGCAGGCAGTAGGCCAGGATCAGCGCTCAGCCCTCGCGGACCCAGCCCGGAGCTGCGGCGCGCCGTCAGCCGCGAGCGTGCCGCGGCGGTGTCCGCGATTCCGCCGGGACGCAGCGTCACGGTCAGCTCGCCGTCGTCGTCCAGGTCGGGGGTCGCGGTCCAGCCGTGCGCCTGCGCGCTCTCGGCCAAAGCTGCCGCGACGTGCCCGGCTTCCAGCCAGGTCAGCACCTCGGCCAGGGCGGCGTACCCGGCGGGCAGCCGCTCGGGGTGCACGGTCAGGTCCAGCGTCACGGTCGTGCCGGAGCCGACCGGGGCGTCGGCGCGGCCGGCGAGCCGGTCGCGGACGGGGTCGAACAGCCAGCGGCGGTGGCCCTCCACGACGGACACGTCGACCAGCCAGGCGGCGCGCGGCGACGGGTAGGCGCGGTGCTCGTTGAAGGAGTTCCACGGCTCCCAGCGCCGGGGCGTCATGGCCAGCCGCAGGATCGCGGCGGGCAGCGCGTACCGCTCGGGCAGCTCGGCCAGGGCGATCCCGGCTCGGGCCGCCGGGGTGCGCCGGGGCATCGCGCCGGAGCGTACGACCTTGCCGTGCGTCTGGTCCCACACGCGGGACAGGGTGGCGTCCATGGCGGTCCTCACGGGAACGGGTGGGGGTGGCGGGCGAGGTCGTCGTAGCGCAGGGGCGCCGTGGCCCGGCCGAGCCGGAACGGCACCTCCAGCAGCCGGGGCAGGTCCCGGGTGCGGTGGTTGAGGTGGCCGAACGTCATCGGCAGGCTGCCCGGCACGATCACCTTCGCCGAGTGCAGGCCGAGCCGGTCGCGCAGGCGCGGGTCGGTCTGGTCCACGGCGACGACCTCCAGTCCGGCCCGGTCGAGCCGGGCGAGGGTGTCGGCCAGCAGCACGGTCAGGTCGCCGGCCGGCGCGGGTGCGCCCGGCCAGACCTCGCGCCAGTCGTCGCCGCCGTCGGGGTCGTCGTCGCCGAGCAGGAAGTCGTAGCGCTCCCGGGCCTCCGGCAGGGTGTTCAGGGCGACGTGGTCGTCCAGGGTGAGCACGAGCTCCGGGTCGTCGAGCATCGGCAGCAGCCGGGCCCGGTCCAGGTAGTGCGGCTTGGCGCGGACCACGTCGGGGGTGACGATGGCGTCGACGACGGCCTCGGCCGCGGCTGAGCGCATCGCCGCGCGCGGGTCGGGGTGCGCGCCCGCCGCGAACAGCGCCTGCGGCGCGCCGGAGGCCGGGTCGCGGTGCAGCACCAGGGCCAGCACCGTCGGCACGCCGAAGTCGTTGGTCGCGTCGAAGAACATCAGCCGGTAGCCGGCCTGCTCCAGGCGGTCGGTCAGGTGCGGCAGCACCGGGTCGTCGGCGGGCACCGCGACCCGGCGCAGCGGGGTGCGGGCGTACCAGGCCATCAGGAACGCGTCGCGCTCGGCGACCTCGTACAGCCCGTACAGGACCGCTTCGGTGAGGCTGTTGCCCAGCCCGCAGCCGTTGGAGCTCTCGTAGAGGAAACGCGGCCCCGCACTGGCGTGCAGGCCCCAGTAGGCGACGTGCTCGGGCACGGTGGCGAGCCGGTCGCGGGTCAGCGACCAGCCGTGCACCCAGCCGGTACGCAGCTGCGGCGTGTACGGCTTGAGCTTGAACTCGGGGTGGTCGTGGTACGCGGGGTCCTGCAGCCCGAGCCGCGCCGGGTCGATCGTGGTCGCCGGGTCGAGCTCGGCATAGGACGCCGTGATCGCGGTACGCCGCCCGTGCGGGCGCATGCCGGTGTAGCGCTCCGCGGCCTCGAACAGCCCGACGCGTTCGGCGTCGGCGAAGGTGCGGGCCCGGCCGTAGCCGGATTCGCGGATCACGCTGTCGCCCGACAACTCCGCGGTGACCAGCGGCAGCGGCATGTTCTCGGTGCGCCGCAGGTGCGCCACGGGCCCGTGCCGCCAGTCGAACAGTTCGGCGCGCAGCCCTTCGCGGGTGGTGCGCTCGTTGCCGGCGCGGAAAGCATACGGGTCCGAGGTCGGGCTGGGCGTCAGCGTGATCCGCGCGGCCTGGGCCGTGTCGTCGGGCAGCGGCGAGCACACGGCGCAGCCCTGCCGGGCCGGGCGCACCCGGTGCGTCGACACGGTGAGCCGGTCGGCGCGCAGCGCCAGCACGGTCCCCTCGTAGGCGGCCGGGTCGGCCAGCGCCCCGGCGAGCAGCGCGGCCAGCGGGGCGAGCAGGGTCGGCGGCAGCAGCCCGCCGAAGGCAAGGCCGGGCGTGCGCTGCGGCACCGTCGGCCCGAAGACGCTGAGCCGGGCCCCTTCGGCGCAACCCAGGCACACCGGGGCGGCGCGGTGCAGCAGCGGTCCGATCAGCACCAGCCCGCCGTCCAGCCGCACCGGCAGCACCGGCCGCTCCCCCGCGTACGCGGCCTGGCTGAGCTGCTCGGCCTGCGCCCGGGTCCAGTCCTGCAGCACGACGACCGCCGGCCGCTGCGCCGCGTCCGCCGTGGCGGGGCCGCTGTGCGGTGGCGCGCCGCCGGTCGCGCGGACATGGAGGTCACCGAGGACCGGCAGTCCGATGACGACAGTGCCGTCCGGGCGGCCGCCCACGGTCGCGCCGAACTGGTCGGCGTCGAGGACCGGCAGGTCGAGGCCGCGCAGGGCGGTGGCGAGGGTGCTCATGACGCCCACCGCACGACCGTGAAGCCGACCGCCGACAGTTCCCGGCGCAGCTGCGCGGCCTGCTCGGTCATGCCGTCCTCGGCGCTGCTCAGCTCGCCGAGCCGCCACACGGTGGCCCGCGCGATCGGCGCGAGCGCGCGCAGCGCCGCCTGCAACCGGTCCTCGCCCTGGTCGACCCCGGCGGGCCAGTGCCAGCCGGCCGACCACGGGGTGACGTCCTCACCGACAGGCTGTGCGGCGGGCGCGGCGCCCGACAGCGTCACGGGGCCTGCGGGCACGTCCAGGCCCGCCTCGCGCGCCTGGGCGGCGCCGACCGCCGCCAGCGCCGCGAACGCGACCGCGTCGGCGGTCCGCGCCTCGACGGCCCAGGCGACGACCTCGCCGCCGCAGGCGATCTGCGCGTGCACGGCGTCGGGCGCGAGCCGTCGTACGTGGACCCACGCGGGCTGGCCGAAGCGCAGCGTCAGCGCCTTCCACCAGCGGCGGGCCGCCGGGGAGCCGATCCACTCGTCGTCGGCGACCGGGGTCGTGTCGAGCTGCTCGACGGCGGCGTCGGCCAGTCGGCGCAGCGCCGTGCCCTGGGCGTGCCGGTCGTGCACGCCGACCGCGAAGTGCCCGGCGTCGCCGCCGGCCAGCACCGCCTCGGCCTGGCGCAGCACGGCGTCGAGGCGGGCGGCGTCGGTGCTCGCGCCCAAACCGACCACGCCACCGGCGGCGGCCAGGGCGGCCGGGACCTGCGGCAGGTTGCCGGCGACCGGTTCGGTCAGCGGGCCGAGCTCGGCGTCGACGAGCGCCTCGATGCGGCGCAGTGCCTCGTCGACGGTGTCGGCGGGCGGCACGGCGGGCGCGGCGGGCAGGAACGGATGGTACGTCAGCGACAGCGGGTCCAGCCGTGCGACCAGCACGGACGGGTGCTCCAGCCGGGCCGGGGCGGGCTGCTGGTCGTCGTCGTGCAGCTCGGCGGCCTCGATCGCGGGGTCGGCCAGCCCGGCGACCGCGCACACCAACCGGTGTGCGGCGGCGGACCCGACCAGCGCCGTCAGCGCGTGCGGCGCGCCGCTCGGGTCGGCCGCCCCGGCCAGGCGGCGGGTGACCTCGCGGGCCGACCACAGCACGGAGTCGACTTCGGACACCGGCACGACCATGCCGACCTCGCCGCGGCAGCGTGCGGCCACCGCGATCCCGGCGTCGGTGGACAGCACCAGATCGGTGACGCCGTCGGCCGCGGCCGGCAGCGCGCCGGGCAGGACGTCGACGCCGATGCCCGCCAGTGCGCGGGCCGCGGCCTCGGCGACGGGTCCGTCTCCGGTCAGCCGCACCGGGGTGGTACGCAGGCGGCGCCACGCGTCGGCCGGATCGGCCGCCACGGAGCTGAGCCAGGCGCACACGTCGGCGGGCGGGGCCGCCGGGTCGGTGCCGTCGACCCAGCCCGCGGGCAGGTCGACGAGCATGTCGTGTTCGCGCAGCTGCTCCAGCAGCACGGTCACCGCGCGGACCACCTCGGGCCGGCCGGTGGGTGCGACGACCTGGTCGGCGGGCAGGCCTTCGATCAGCCGGGCCGACAGGATCTGCCACAGCTTCCACAGGCCGCTGCCGCCCTTGACGGTGAAGCTCGACGACCAGCCGCGGACGTGCACGCCCTGCGCGGTCGGGGTGGCGTGCACGATCGGGCGCAGCCGGACCAGGGTGCGCGGGGCCTGCGGCGGCAGGTCCGACACCCGTGCGGTGCGCTGCGTGGGCACGCTGCGCGTGGCGAGCGTGGTCATGACGCCACCTCGCTCAGCACCCGCTGCGCAGACGGCTGCTCCTGACCGCTCCGCTGCGCGGCGAGGTAGCGATCCAGCCGCTCCCGCCAGGTGATACCCGTGATCCGCTCCGCGGCCTGGCTGACGAGGTACGCGGCCAGGTAGCGCTCGGCCGGCTCCACGTCGCAGACGCTGAGCAGCTGGTAGAGGATGTTGGTGGCGAAGCGGTACACCACGAACTCGCGGGCGAACGGCACCTTCTCGAAGTCGACCTTGCGCAGCTGCTCGTGGTACGCGCTGAACTCGGTGCGCTGCGTCGGGTCCCACTGACGCAGGGTGCGCTCGTCGCCGACCTGGCGGGCCCGGTCGGTGTACGCCGCGCCCGGCACCAGCGGCAGCTCGCCGCGGTCGAAGGCGGGTTCGGCGGCGGCGCGGGCGGCCACCGTCCAGTCCAGCCACGCCGACTCGACCGGCGACTGCGCGCGGCCGTCGGCGACCCTGGTGACCAGGTCGGTGACGGCGGGAGCGTGCCGGTCCCAGTGCCGGGCGTACGTCTGGCGCAGCGTGCCGTCCGGGTCGTGGAAGAGCAGGAAGTCCTCCAGGTGCGACAGGAACGACTGGTGCCCTGCACCCAGGCCGAGCGGGTAGCGCCCGGCATGCGCGGCCATCGACACCAGCAGCAGCCACACCCGGGCCCCGGCGACGTCGCCGCGCTGGCCCAGGTGCGAAAGCGACGCCGACACCGCGGGCATGCCCAGGCGCAGCAGTTCGTTGCGGCATTCGACCGCGGCGGGCCCGCCCAGCAGCGACTCCAGCGCCGTGGTCTGCGGCAGCACGATGCTGACCGTGTTGTCCGGCCAGATCGGCGTGTACGGCGGCGGGACCAGCTCGACCCGGCCGGCTATCGCGGCCCGGTGCAGCAGTTCGGCGTCGCTGGTCACGGCCTTGGAGCCGTGCGTGACCAGGTGCGTGCGCAGCCGGTCGGCGACCAGCGCGGCCGCGTCGGCCACGGCGGCGGGCTCGCCGCGCAGGCAGACCCGTACATGCGGGCCGTGCAGCCAGTGCCGTTCCAGGTGCGTCGCGACGCCGGTGGTCTCCGCCAGCGCGGGCAGCACCGCGTCGCGCAGCAGCGGCGCCTTGACCGCGTCGTAGTAGTGGCAGATGACGTCCAGGCCATCGTGCGTGGTCATCGTGTGCTTCCCTTCCGGTAGACCTCGGTGACGAGCTCGACGACCCGCCCGTCGGGGTTGCCCGAGCCGGGCACGGGCAACGCCTCCTCGACGCGGACGCCGCGGTCATGCCGCACCAGCAGTTTCGGCAGGTTGCGCAGGTGCAGCGCGTTGCCGAAGTCGACGTACTGCGGCTTGTGCTGGCCCATGTAGCGCTGGAAGTCGTCGGCGCTCTTCATCTCGCCGCCCTCCGGGCCGAGGAACACTTCGGCCGGCAGGCCGTGCCGGGCCAGCCAGGCGGCGGCGGCCTCGGCGGGCACGTCGCCCTCGGCGGCCATCGCCGCCTTGAACGCCTCGACGTCGTCGGCGGGCACCCGCCACGACCGGCGCGCCAGGACGATGTCGCGGTGGCGCAGCCGGGGCCGGACCCGCACGTCGCCGACCTTGCGGCTGGGCGCGAGGTGGTTCAGCGACGCCAGGCCGCTGGACAGGTCGAGATACAGCGGCACGAACCGGTCCGGCAGGATGAACGGCACCAGGAACCCCAGGTAGAGCACGTCGAGCGTGTCGCCGCTGGGCGTGTGGCGCAGGCGCACCTGGTCGGTGGCCGGGTCGTGGCAGATCTCCAGCTGGTCCACCGCGATCGAGCTCCAGGCCGGGTCCTCGGCGATCTCGTCGTCGACGACCAGCGGGTGCAGGTTGGCGTTGAAGCCGCTGACGGGCCGCCACTGGGCCACCCGCGCGCCGGGCCCGAACCCGCGTTGCACCTGGGCGGCGACCTTGGCCCGCGCCTGCGGCGCGATCAGGTCGAGGAACCGGCTGGTGAACCTGCCCCAGCCGCCGTAGATGTGGTTGAGCACCAGCTCGGTGTGCCCGTTCGCGGCGACCGGCTGGACGAAGAAGCTGTACGACGCCGGCCGTGCCCGCACCCAGCCGGGCAGCGCCTCGGCGGCCAGCCGTACGGCCTCGTCGCTGAGGATCCGCTCGGCCGGGTCGCCGGCGTTGTCGGCGTCGATGACCCGGGTGACCGCCGCCCTCGCCTGTCCCAGCTCGATCAGCTCCGGGGACACGAGCTGGGCGAAGCGCGGGTGATCGCTGACCGTGCCGCCCAGCGAGACCAGCCCGCCGGCCTGCCAGATCAGACCCATCTCGTGGGCGAAACCGGCCAGGTCGGTGCACCGCCCGCCCGGCCCGTACAGCTGCACGAACCGGTCCCGGCTCAGCCGCCGGAAGACCAGGTACTGGTCGAACAGCTCCACCACCGGGCCGATCCCGGCCAAGCCCTCGGCGGCGTCGCGGCCGTGTGCGGCACCCAATCGCAGCGTGCTGCGCAGGTTCACGTCCTCGCTGAGGACCGGCGACTCCAGCCACTCCGCCCCGGACGCGGCGAACGCCGCGAGCCAGGTCTCGCGCAGCGACGCCAGCGCCGGGATCCGCTCCTCCACCGGCAGTGCCGGGAACGCGGCGGTGCGCTCGTCGATGTCGCGCAGCAGCGCGGCGAGTTCGGTCTGGCCGTACCCGTCGAGCCAGGCCGCCGTGGTGGCGACCGCGTCGACGTCCTGCGGGTCGGCCGGGTGGATCGGGACCAGCAGCCCGCCGTCGATGATCTGGCCCAGGTAGCGCCGGGCGACCTCGACGGCTCGGGCGCGCTGGCCCGGCAGCCGCTCGGCCAGCGCCTCGACCAGTTCGGCCGGACCCGCCCCGGCCGGGCCCGCCGCGCGGACCAGGCTGAGCACCAGCGCGACCGGGGCGCCGTAGGCGAGGCTGACGTCCTCCTCCCGGGCGGCGACGATGCGGTCGCCGTAGCCGAGCGGGGTGTCCCGCCGGTAGTTGACCTTCCCGTCGACCACCCGGATGCTGGGCGCGAGCCGGTAGGGCACCCGGTCCCGGAGCTGGTTCAGTGCCGCCGCGGCGACCCTGACCAGCAGGGTGCGGTTGGCCCGGGCGACGGCGACCGGTTCGCCGGCCAGCTGCTCGGGCTCGCCGGGGCCGGTCCACTCGCCCCAGGCGACGTAGGTGAACCAGGACAGTGGGCTGGTCTTGGAGTTGACGCGCAGCGCGTACCGCAGCGCGTTGTGCTCGCCCTTGCGGGCCCGTGAGTCGGGATTGGCCCCGGCGGCGGCGGCGCGGTCGATGCCGCGCAGCAGGTCGGCGCCGGTGAGGGTGACCGCCCTGCGCAGCGGGTCCGCCGCGCAGGTGGCCGCCAGCGCGGCCCGCTCGGCGGCCAGCGCCGAGGGGGCCGCGGCGGTCAGCGCCGCGCGGATCGCGGTCACCTCCGCCATCGCGTCCAGCCATTCCCGCAGCAGCGGGACCCGGTCCGGCAGGTCGCCGAGCACGTCGAGGATCGCCGGCCGGGGCAGGCGTCCGTTGTGCACGTCGCGCCGCAGCGGCAGCACGACCTTGCGGTGGAACTCCGCGTCGTGCCCTTCGGCGCTGGCGTAGAGCGCGTCGGCCAGGTCACCGGCCGTCTCGGTCAGCCGGACACGCAGCCGCACGAGCCGGGCCAGGCAGTCGCGGAACTCCGCACCGCCCTCGGGCACGGCGGGGTACGGCAGCGCGGCCAGCCGCACGAGGGCGTACGGTGCCAGCTCGACGGCCTTCCGGTCGTCGGGCCGCCCGGTCCGGGCGGCGGCGTCGGCGATGGCGAGCTCGGTCATCCGTACCGCACCCCCTCGTCGCGCCGGAACGCCATGCGGGCGAGCCACGCGAACAGCAGGGTCCATGCGGCGAGCACGCCGATGGTCCAGGTGGGGGCGGCGATCCGGTCGGCCCGGCCGATGATGGACAGCACCAGGTGCTGGTACTCATGGGTGGGCAGGAAGACCACGACGTCGCGGATCGCCGCCGGCAGCTGCTTGACGGGCACGAACAGCCCGCCGAGGAACGCCAGCAGCATGAACAGGATGTTGGCGACCGTCATCGCGCCCTGCGGCGGGAAGCGGTAGCCGATGGCCATGCCGAGCAGCCCGAACGGGATGGCGCCGAGCAGCACCCCGCCGAGCCAGAGCGGCCATTGCTCCGGCGGCAGCCTGAGGTCGGTGGTGAACACCGCCAGCAGCAGCAGCGGGATCCAGCTGACCAGGTTGAAGCCGAGCACGTAGAGCAGCCGCCCCGCGAAGCGGGACAGCGCCGGCAGCGGCAGCACGCGCAGGCGCTGCTCCCACGGGTTCTCACGGTCGGCGGCGACACCGGCCGAGAGGCTGACGATGGTCACGTTCAGCGTGGTGAACAGCAGGAACGGCGTGATGACGTACTCGCTGCCCAGGCCGATCTTGGCCAGGCTGGTGGCGTTGGTGTAGCCGAACAGCCCGAAGAAGACCAGCGGGAACAGCAGCGCGGGCACCCAGTAGACGGGCATCCGGCTGGTGTCGCGCAGGTGCGCGCGGGCGTGCAGGAGGACGTGGCGCATGTCAGGACACCCTCTCGGCGATGTGCGGAACTGCGGGGCTGACCGGCACGACGGAGTCGCCGTCACCGGCGGTGATCGCCCGGATCGCCTCCTCCAGGCCGACGCGCTCGACGCGGATGCCGCGGAACGGCACCCGGTCCAGCACGAGGGCGCGTACGGTCGCGTCGGGATCCGCGGTGTAGATCTTGGTGCGGTTGCCGAGCTGCTCGATGCGCTCGTTCGGGATGGTGGTGAAGGTGAGCGGCGACGTCCCCGCGGGGACCTCCAGCTCGACCAGGTGCAAGCCGACCTCGACGATGACGTCGTCGAGGGAGCCGTCGCGGGCGACCTGCCCGTCGGCGATGACGACGATGCGGCTGGCCAGGTGCTCGGCCTCGGCCATGTCGTGGGTGGTGAGCAGGACGGCGCGGCCGCCGGCCGACACCTCGGCGATGGCGGCCCACAGCTGGTCGCGGCTGTCGGCGTCGAGGCCGGTGGTGGGCTCGTCGAGGAAGAGCAGCTCCGGGTTGCCGATGAGGGCGGCGCCCAGGGCGACCCGGCGGCGCTGGCCACCGGACAGCGTGCCGTTGCGCTTCTTGAGGAACTTCTCCAGACCCAGTCGCTGCACCACCTCGTCGCGGGTGAGCGGGTTGGGGTAGTGGGCGGCGATCAGGTCGAGGGTCTCGGTGACGGTGAGCCGCCACGGCAAGGCGGTGCGCTGGGGGGTGATGCCGATGCGGGCCTTCACGGCGATGTCGCCCGGGTCTCCCCCGAGCACCTCGACGCGGCCACTGGTGGGGTGGCGCAGGCCGGACAGTAGTTCGATCATGGTGGATTTGCCGGCCCCGTTGGGGCCGAGGACGGCGGTCACTCCGCGCGAGACCGTGAGCGACACGGCGTTGAGGGCGACCACCTTGCCGAACGTCTTGGTGACGTGTTCAAGGCGAGCTATGACTTCCACGGGTTCTCCCGGAGATGAAAGAGGGGGCACGATGACTCGTGCCCCCTCGGATCGGTGCTGCGGGGTTTCAGGCCCCGGTTGGTCCGGAGTGCCGGCAGTCCCTGACGCTGCCGTTCCGGTTCAGGTGCCGGCTCAGGCGGCCTCTTCCGGGCTGTCCCCACAGGAGGAGCAGCACGAGGAGCTGCCGCAGCACGACGACGCGCTGCTGCTGGAGCTGCCCGAGGAGGCACCGGTCTCCGGCAGAGCGGCCGAGTCGCGGATCGAGGTCACGGACAGGTCGTCCAGCTCGAGCTCGTCGACGTTGAAGTCTTCGTTCGACATTTGAATTCACCTCATTTCGATGGTCGGACGGTCGTGGACACCCCGCCGCTGAAGAGGAGGAGGCGGCGGGAAGCTCAGATCACGTGACGTAGCAGCAGGAGCAGGACGCGTTGCCGCTCGTGTTGATCCACGAGGCCCCGGTCTCCGGGAGCGCCATGGAGTCCCGCATCGCCGTGACCGTCAGCGGCCCCAGGTCCAGGTCATCCAGGTCGAACGCGATGTCGTACTCGGGAATCAGGTCCCAGGTGGTCGATGTCTCGGCCATGGTGTTGCACCTCCTTCGGCACTTCACCCGGACCGTGGCGGTCCGGCTAGTCGCTGTAGCTGTGTTTCACGTTCATGTTCTTAACTACGCTTGAGATTATTCAAACGTCCCCGGGAAGTCAAGCGGTCCCGCCGTCGTTTTTGGAGAAGATCGCGCGCACCCCCAGGCCCGGCCCGTCATTTGGCCCCTGACCTGCGAATCACCGTCCGGAGTAGACGGACTGGATCAACCGGGTGCTGATACCGTGCATGGATGATCACGGGGCGTACGGTGCTGGGCGCCTACTTCCACGCGGCCGACGAGAACACGCGACCGATCGACACGCTGCCCGCCGGAGTGCTGACCCACCTCTTCTACGCATTCGCCACCTGCGAGAACGGGCGCTGGCAACTGCCACCGTGGGCGCCCGCGCATCGCGCGGCCCTCGCCGCGCGCCGACGGGACGACCCCGGCCTGCGGATCGTGCTGTCGATCGGCGGCTGGGGCGCTGACGGGTTCTCCGACGCGGCGCTCACGCCGCGGTCCCGGGCCCACTTCGTCGAACAGTGCCTGGAACTGGCCGACGGGTTCGACGGCCTGGACCTGGACTGGGAGTTCCCCGTCTCGGGCGGCCCGGCCGAGGTGACGCACCGGCCCGAGGACCGGCACCACGCCACCCTGCTGGCCCGGCAGCTCCGCGACGGCCTCGGCCCGGCCCGGCTGCTGGTCGCCGCGCTGCCCGCCGGCCGGCTTCAGTCGGCCGGCCCGTACGACCCGGCGGCCAGCTACGAGCTGGCGGCCTTCGCCGAGCAGCTCGACTTCGTCAACCTGATGACCTACGACTTCGGCACGGGCTTCTCCCCCGTCGCCACGTTCAACGCGCCGCTGGCCGAGGTGCCGCAGGAACCGCTCGACGCCGGCCTGCGCCGGTGGAACAACGTCACCGGGGCCGTCGACTACCACGAGCGCCACGGCGTGCCGCGCGACAAGATCGTGCTGGGCGTGCCGTTCTACGGCCGCGGCTTCCATGTCGCCTCCGCCGGCGAGAGCGCCGGGCTGTACCAGCCCCAGACCGGCACCGTCCGGGTCGGCGACTGGCGCGACATCAGCCGTGACCTGCTGCCCGATCCGGCCTGGCAGCGCCACCGCCATCCGGTGGCGCGCTCGCCGTGGCTGTACCACCCCGGCACCGGGACGTTCGCCAGTTACGAGGACGCGGAGTCCATCGAGGAGCGGGCCGCGTTCGCCGAACGGCGCGGCCTGCGAGGAGCGTTCACCTGGCATCTGGGCGCGGACGACGACGAGCACACCCTGCTCACGGCGATGACCCGCCCGTTTCGGCCGGGGGCCTGACGCCGCCCGCGGAGGTGATCGCATGCCACTCGACCTGCCGACACTTGCCATCGCGTCGACGGCGGCGTATCTGCTGGCGTTGCTGTCGGCCGTAGCGGGATTCGGCGGCGGCGTGCTGCTGCTGCCGGTGTTCACCGCCCTGTTCGGGTTGCGGGCGGCGGTGCCCATGCTGACGCTGACCCAGCTGTCCAGCAACACCGCGCGGGTCTGGCTCAACCGGCGCGAACTGCGGTGGGGGCTGGTCGGCTGGTTCGCGCTCGGCGCGGTGCCGCTGGCCGTCGCCGGTGGTCTGCTGCTCGCCCACGCACCACTGGATCCGCTGAAACGGCTGCTCGGCGCGTTCCTGATCGGGGTCGTCAGCTGGAGGAGGTTCCGCCCGCACCCCCGCAAGCCGGCCGACCCGGCCTTCGCGGCCGTCGGCGCGGCGTCCGGGTTCGGGTCGGCGCTGGTCGGGTCGGTCGGGCCGCTGACCGCGCCGTTCTTCCTGGCCTACGGGCTCACCCGGGCCGCCTACATCGGCACCGAAGCCGCCGCCGCGCTGAGCATGCATCTGGCCAAGATCGCCGCATACGGCACCGGCGACCTGCTGACCACCACCGTCCTGGTCTACGGCCTGGTGCTGACGCCCGCCACGCTGGCCGGAGCCTGGACCGGCAAGCGGCTGCTGAACCGCATCAGCGACCGGCTGTTCGTCCACCTCGTCGAGGCCGGGCTGCTCATCTCGGGCCTGCTGTTCCTGCTCGGGTTCTGACCCGTCGACCGAGGTGGCCGCCCACCGGCGTCGGCTGCGGAGTTCGACCCTGATCGCTCTTGAACGTTTCGGATCGGGTTGTGGCGCCGGGTGCTCGATTGCCTTTCCGATGTAACACACACGACATCGACCTGAGGACGGAGCGACCACATTGCGTCACGTCGGACCCCGAACTTCGCATCCCACCATCGGGCATCCCATGACCCGAACCGTGTCGTCCGACGGCTGCCCGCCGCCAACGCCGCAGCGCCGCAGACCGTTGCGGCGGTGGCTGGTCGCCCTCGTGGTGACCGCTCTCGCCGCGGTGGCCGGCCTCGTCGTGACCGCGGCGCCGGCCAGTGCCGCCACCAGCCAGTTCCGCGGCATGAACTGGGCCGTGCTGGGTGACAACTTCAGCACCGGCACACTCGTCGTGCAGGGCCTGAGCCAGTCCGACAGCAACGCGACGGTGCGGGCCAAGGCCAACGCCCTCTACGACGACATGGCCGCCACCATGGGCGTCAACACCGTCCGGCTGCCCATCAACACCCACACCGTGGCCAACACGACCTGGTGGAACGCCTACCGCGGCGCGATCGACGCCGCCACCGCCCGCGGCTTCAAAGTCATCCTCGCCTACTGGGAGGACGGCGCGGCCTCCGGCGGCAGGATCACCAACCTCGCCGCGTGGAACACGATGTGGTCCAGCGTGACCAGCACGTACGGCTCGAACAGCAGCGTCTACTTCGAGCCGATGAACGAGCCGCACGGCTACACCTCGGCGGAGTGGCGCGACGTCGCGGCGAACTGGCTCAGCTACCACTACTCGGCGGCGCCCGGCCGGGTGCTCATCGGCGGCACCGGCTACAGCCAGGACTTGCGCGACGTCTGCAACGACAGCCGCTTCAACGCCACGCTGCTGTCCTTCCACCACTACGCCTTCTTCTACAGCGCGATGACCTACGACGCGTTCCGCAGCCACATCCAGACGCGGCTGGGCAACTGCGCCTCCCGCGCGGTGGCCACAGAATTCGGCGGACCGATGTCCACCGGCCTCAACTACGGCGACGCCGGCAGCACCGACAACTTCGTCCGCCACATCCGTGCGATGGCCCAGGTCATGCGCGACAACCAGATGGGCGGCACCTACTGGCCCGCCCTCGGCGGCAAACCCGGCACCATCGGCTACGACTGGTACTCGATGTTCGCCCTCAGCGGCAGCGGCACCGATCTGAACCTGACCGTCCGCAACGCCTCCGGGGCCAACCGGATCCGGTACGGCTGGGGCGACACCGTGGTCGACCCCACGCCCGCGCCGACGACCTTCTACCGGATCGACGTCCGCCACAGCGGCAAGGCCATGGACGTCCAGTCGCCGAACACCGACAACGGCGCGCGCATCGGCCAGTACACCTACACCGGCGGCGCCTGGCAGCAGTGGCAGTTCTCCGACGCCGGCGGCGGCTACTGGCGCATCGTCAGCCGCCACAGCGGCAAGTGCCTCGACGTGGTGAGCGCCTCGACCGCCGACGGCGCCGAACTCATCCAGTACACCTGCGGCAGCGGCAACAACCAGCAGTTCCAGCTGGTCGCCAACGGCAGCTGGTTCCAGCTGCGGGCGCGCCACAGCGGCAAGTGCGTTGACGTGCCCGCCGCCTCGACCGCGGACGGCGTGGTCCTCAAGCAGTACACGTGCAACACCGGCACCAACCAGCAGTGGTCGCGTACGGCCGTCTGACGGTCCTCGTTCCACCCGGGCGGCTCGCGGACAGCAGCTCCGCGAGCCGCCCGGTTCCGGCTAAGGCTGGGCCACCAGCCGGAACGACTGCGCGCCGGTGCCGTTGCAGGTGTACTGCACCAGTTGCACGCCGTCGGCAGTGGAGGCGGCCGGCACGTCGAGGCACTTGCCGCTGTGCGCGGACACGAAGTGGTAGTAGCCGCCGCCTTCGGCCACGGGGATCCACTGCTGGTTCGCACCGCCGACGTATGACCACAGGTGCACGACGGCGTTGTCCGCGGCGGACACACCGCTCACGTCGAGGACCTGGGCTGCGTTGTTGCGGTTGTTGACACGCACGTTGCCGCCGGCGGTCGGCTGGAACAGATACTGCTGGGCGTTGGAGTTGTTGCAGGTGTATTGCTGGATCGCGGTGCCGTTGGCGGTGCCCGAGGAGCGGGCGTCGACGCATTTGCCGCTGGTCTTGTTGACGATGCCGTACCACGTCGTGGCGGAGATCGGCCCGCCGCTGCCGCCGGGCTCGGGGCAGGTGCCACCGGTGCCGACGGTGTCCACGTGCGTGGTCCCCAGACCCCGGTAGGCGTTGACCCGGTTGCGGGCGACGTCGCCTGAGATCACCTCGTTGCCCGCGAAGTACAGCCAGTCGACCTGCTGGATGTACGTGCTGCGGCCGCCCGTGTGGCCGGTGCCGTCGATGAACCACAGGTTGTAGTTGATCGACATCGGCGTCTCCGGGTAGAACTTGTCCCCGTGGTCGGCGACGAGCGCGCCGTCGATGAAGTATCTGACCCGGCCGCCGCTCACCTGCGCCACCAGCTCGTGCCAGCCGTTGTGGCTGCGCCGCTGGACGGCATGTACGTTGTCGGCGAGCCACGGGTCGGGCTGATAGGTCTCCCAGGTGGTCTCGAAGAACGCCGGACCCGTCTCGCCCCATCCGCCGTTGGCCAGGTACTCGAAGTCCATCTCGCCGTAGCTCGGGTCCATCGGATACGCCAGCGGGGTGATCGTGAAGAACGTCTCCACGACGCGGTCGCCGTCGTTGCCGGAGACGGGCGCGTCGGTGAAGCGGACCCGGCTGGCGTAGGTGCCCTCGAAGAACTTGCGCTGGTGGTAGATCTCGGTCTGCGCCGTTCCGGCGCCGGTGCCGTCCGTCCAGGACGACAGCTGGAGCACCTTCTGCCCGTCGGCGACGGGGAACGTCACGTTGGACGGCAGCCAGGAGGCACCGGGTATGCCCGGTCCTCCTCCGCCCCCGCGCACGGTCCAGTGCCGGGCCGCCAGGGCCGGATCGGCCGACGAGCTGTACTGGAAGTCGTCGAACAGGACGCTGCAGGTGGCGGCGGCCGCGGGCAGCGGCTCGGCGACGCTGACCAGTCCGGCGACGAGCAGCAGGAGCGCCGCACTCGACACAGCGGGTTTTCGGAACACGAGGGCCTCCCAGGGACGGCGAGCATTATGTTCACTCGGACATCGAGACAGTGAAAATTATGACTGCGATGTAGGGCTAGTCAATAGTTTTTAGATGAGCAAACGCTCTCACGCTCGACGCTTGATCACAGGATGGAGTTCGGGAAGCGCTCTCCCACCGGGATCCGGCGTCCGTCTTCTCCGAAAACCGACGGCTTTGCACAGCCGGACTTCTACACCACCTCGGCTTCACGCTGAGCACCCACTTCCCGCCCGCGTTCGCCGACGTCCGGCGCGGCAACCTGCGCCTGCTGCTGTCCGGCCCGCAGAGTTCGGCCGGACGGCCCATGCCCGACGGGCGCACACCGCAACCCGGCGGCTGGAACCGCATCCACCTCGTCGTCGACGACATCGACGCCGAATCCGCGCGGCTGCGCGCCGCCGGCGTGCGCTTCCGCAACGACGTCATCACCGGCCCCGGCGGCCGTCAGACCGTATTCGACGACCCCGCCGGAAACCCTGTCGAGCTGTTCCAACCCGCCCGGACCTGAAGACGCGAAGACGCAGTCGCCACCGCTGCGGCCTCCCGAAACCGGGCCCGACCGGCGCCGCCGTCGCGGCCGCGAACGTGCGCGATCGCCCCGGGCGACGTCACTGCCCGGACTCGGGCCCCGGTGGCACGTCGGCGGCGGCCCGCACGGCGGACTGGTGCACGGCTCGGCGTTCGTCACGGGCGCGCCGGTGCCAGGCATCCCACATGCCATGGGCGACGGCGGCGCGGATCACCCAGTACAGCGCGAACAGGGCCACGAGTCCCAGCAGCAGACCGCTCAATCCATCCGGCATGACGGCAACGGTATTCGCCCCCGTCAACCTCCCGCCACGAATTGACGGCAGGCGAGTCGCAGCGGATCCTCATCGCGCACGAGATGGGGTTGCGAGCTGCTCCCAGTTTCATGGTCGAACGTAGTGAAATATCCTCGCCCTGGCCGAGCAGCTGAGCTGAGCACTTCACCGGTGGTCCAGGGCCTCGGCCTGCCCACCGCGGGGAGCCCGGGGAAGGGGGCAGCGCAGTTCGCCGGAAATGGCTTAGCGTGGGCGTCGTGGGCTATCTGGTGCATCCTTCAGGTCGGCTGAACCTCCCGGAGTCACAGGACGCCGCCGCCGTGGCGGCCGTCAAAGCCGCGTGGCGCGATCGGCGCGGCTGGTACGACCCGCAGTCAGAGCATGCGTACTCGCCGAGCGGCACGCTCGCGGACATCGCGGAGTTCGCCGCGGCCTCGATCACCCGCGATGGGGACTGGATCGAGTTCGAGTACGACGACGGCAACGACCCCAAGTGGTCGGACCAGGCCACGGCCTTCTATGTCGCGATCGCGCCGTTCGTACGCTCCGGTGCCGTCTGTCTGGAGGGCGAGGACGGCGGAACCTGGTCCTACTCCTACGCCGACGGGCAGATCACCCAGCAGGGCTGGAACGGCTGGGACGGAACGATCGAACCGTTCGGCGAGCAAGTCGACTTTCCCGCCGCGTGAACGCCGGCGGATCCAGTGCCCGTGCTCGCCCGGCGGGCGGCCGGCTGGCGTGATCAGGTTAGGATCCTGCCTCCACGTGAGGACCAGGAGAACACCATGACGGAGTCGCCACCGGCCGGGTGGTACCCCGGCGCCGACGACTACCAGCGCTACTGGACCGGCACCCGCTGGTCGGAGCACATGACCCGGGCGGACCGGGTGCTGCCGTCGCCGGACACGTCCGCGCCGGCGACCTCCGGCACACCCCGCTCCGTCCTCGTCCGGACCCTGCTCACCGTCGCGGCGATCGGGACGCTGCTGATCCTCGCCAACCGGGCCGCCGAGTTCGTGCTCGCCGCGCTGTCGTTGCCGACCCGCGGCTACCTGCGCGACTGGGGCGCGCTCGGCCTGCTCGCGCTCACGCTGTTACTGCCCGCGACCCGGGTCGGCTACCGCAAACGGGACTTCCTGCTGCTGATGGTCCCGTTCTATAACTACTTCCTGGCCTGCCGGATCATCTGGCGGATCACCTACCTGCCCTTCGCGGACTGGCTGCCCCGCGACGAGGACGCCGCGAACTGGCGGCAGGTGCCGCATCCCACGCTGCCGGGCGAGCTGCTGTATGCCCGCGTCCGGCGCTGATCGCCACGTAAGTCATCCATCCGCCGCTACGACAGGGCGTCGGACACCTCCGGGCGGTGTGCGGTCCACCAGCGCAGCGTCCGCTCGTTGGCGACGAACTGGTGATCGCAGGACGGATCGCCACGGTCGTAGCGCAGGTCCAGCGGCCAGAAGTCGGTGAACCACTGCCACCACGCCCGACGGACTAGGTCCGCGGCGACCCCTCCCTCGCCCGGCCGGATCGTGCGGTAGCCACGCACGACGGCGGCGATCCGGGCCAGGTCGAGCTGGCCGTCCGCGTCCGCGAAATGCAGCAGGCAGGCACGGATCAGCTCCGCGCCCAGCGGCTGCCGGCGTACGCGGTCCCAGTCCAGCACGGCGACCACGACGCCGTCGCGCCAGACGAGGTTGAACTGGTGGAAGTCGCCATGTGTCCAGCCCTGCTCCGGCTGCTCACCCACGGGCCGGACCTCGGTCGCCAGCAGCTCCCGTCGCCAACGCAGGTGATCGGCGGCGATGCGGTCGACCAGGTCCGGACGCGGCCGGGCGGCGATCGCGGCGAGGTAGTGCTCGATACGCTCGCCGGCGGCCGCACGACTCAGCGGGTCCGGAGGCGTCGCGACGGGAAGGTTCGGGCCGACCGCGGCCAGCGCCGCGTGCACTCGCCCGAGCAGTCGGCCCAGCCGCTCACACGATGCCAAGTCCAGCCGCGCTCCGGGAAGGTGTTCGCCGTCGACCCAGGGCGTCACGGTGAATCCGACGCCGGCCAGCCGGACCACTGTCTCGCCCGCGGCGTCGGCGACCGGTGCGGCCACCGGGATGCCGTGCTCGGCGAGCCGTCGCAGCAACGCGTGCTGTGACCGGACCTGATCGGGCTGCGCGTCGCGCAGCTCTTTGACGGCGTACTCGCGGTCGTCGCCGGTGGTCATGCGCCAGTTGCGGTTCATCATCCCGTGCGCGAGCCGCATCGAGGAACGTGGCGCAGGCAGGCCGAACACCCGGCATAGCTCGGCCAGCGGCGGATCGCTCGTCACGGCGGCACCCTACCGGACCCGAAGGCCGGCACCCGGCCGGCGGCGAAAGCGATCGACGATCGGACAGTGATGCCCGACAATGCAGTCGTGCGCGAGAGTGTGGCCGCAGGGCTCGATCCCGTCGACGCGGCCGGGTTCCTGGTGCTGATCGTGGTCTGCCTGCTGTTCGCCGTCAGCGTGGGCTACGCCTACGTCAAGGTCTGGCTGCGGCGGCTGCGCGGGGTCACCGGCTGGGCCACGGTCGTCCGCCGCAGCGACCGCCACGAGGACGACCTCGTCATCCACCACGCCGAGGTGCGCATCGACGGCGGCCCGACCGTGCATCTGCGGCTCGCCGACCGCCGGGAGGTCCCCGCCGTCGGCGACCGCGTCATGGTCCGGTACGACCGGCGCCATCCGGCCAACATCGACGAGATCCGCCGTACGCCGGGCGCGTATGTCACGGCGGTCGCCGCCGAGGTGATCCTGCTTTTCTTCACCGTCGGCTCGCTCGGCACCGTGGTGTTCCTGATCGTCGCGATGCTCGACCACTGACCGGCCGATCCGCCTGAGCGGGGCACAAAGGTGTCCACTCAAGACCTACAATCGCCGTTCGCGCTGATGCACGAGGATTTAACCATCCCAGAAACCGATTTCGGGGTTCCATGGTTGTCCCAACATCGATAGTGTCGCGGATCGTGGGCGTAGGCGCCCTCCCCTACTCCCGGCAGGCGGCCGGCCTGCCGTGGCGCGCACATCGTTCGTGAAAGGACGACATCCTCGTGTCCGAAACCCCTCTGTGGCTGCAGGGCCGCACCGCCGTCATCGACGCCGCCGACCAGTCGGCCTGGCGTGACGGCAAGACCCCCGACTACCACCTGTCCCACGAAGTCATGCCGGGCCAGCGCAGCACCCAGCACGCGCCCGACTCGCTCGAGGCGATCGTGGAGAGCATCGTCCAGGTCTTCGAGATGGAGGTCTCGTACAAGAAGGACCCGGCGACCTGGGTCTCCATGGTGACCGAGCACTTCCGGACCAACGTCAACGGCGGGGCGTGGGCCAGCGCCCAGGACATCGCCGACATCGGCAGCTACAACATCCTCATCGGCGACAGCCCGTTCTACCGCAGCGGCCAGGAGTCGTTCGACTCCTCGCACCACATCTTCCACAAGGCGTTCCCGGGCGGGTTCTACTGGGAGGTCCTGGAGGTCATCAGCCCGCCGCCGGTCGTCACGTTCAAGTGGCGGCACTGGGGCGCGTTCGAGGGCGAGTACCACGGCCACCAGCCCGACGGCAAGACGATCGAGATGTTCGGGATCAGCGTCGCCAAGGTCAGCGACGACCTGAAGCTGGTCGAGGTCGAGCACTACTACGACCCGAACCAGTTCCTCGGCAAGCTCACCGGTGGCTGCCCGGTCGCGCACTGACGAACCCCACGGCGGGCCATCCGACTTCGGTCGGGTGGCCCGCCGTCGCGTTCCCTCCGACGGCCGTTCCGGCACCGCTCCGGCGTCGTCCGGTGTCGTCCGGACCCTCGGCTGTTCGGCACCATGCGACCAGGGTCGATGCGGGACCCTTCCGGAGTTTGCCGAGCGCGGGCCACCGACCCGCGGTGACCGGGTTCATTGGGTTCCTACTGCAACCGGGTACGGGTCGACTTCTACATGAACGCCGACCCGAGCGACGAATACCACTCGTTCAAGGTCTGGCTCAACGTCAACGGGAGCTGGTACCTCGTGGGATCCGGACGCCTCGACCACAAGGGCAACTACTGCTGCTGGTACCGGAACACCGACAGCGTCTCGGATTCCCTGAGTTTGTCTGAGCTTTTCAAACGTTCCGGGCGTGGCGTGGCGTGTCGTGCCGGGTCCGAAGTCTCCGCTGCGGGGGATGACGGGCGTGGCGCGGACGTGGTGGAAGCCGGTCCGGTGGTGCTGTGGGTTCAGGGGATCTTGTTCAGGACCTGCTGCCGCCGCCCGGGGGTGGTGGTTCTTGGGTTCCTGCCCCGCCGGACGCTGGCCACCCGAGGGTGGGGCGGGGACCGTGCGCCGGTCGGGCACGCGGTGGGAAAGCCTGGAGGTGGACGGTCGTCTCGGTGTCGGGCCGGTCTTGCCGGGCCGGGCGGTGACCGTGCGTTGACTTGCGCGGTGGGGGGCGGGGCGTCGGGCGGTGGCGACGTTGCCCTCGACGACGGTTGTGGTGGTGTGTCTGCCGGTGGTGCGGTCGGTGCGTACGTGGTGCTGGGCCAGCAGCCCGCGGGCGGTGATGCGCATGGCGGCGGCGTGGTCGCGGTCGGTGGACAGGGCGCAGCGGGGGCAGGTCGCCCACTTCCAGCCCGGCTGGTGTGTCCGGTCGGGGCGCTCACGTGGGCGAGTTCGCTGTGTCCGGTGCCGCAGCGGGGAAGCCGCGGGCCGGGACGGTCACGACCGCGAGGCCGGCCTTGGCGGCCAGATGCACGATCGCGTCGATGACGGTGCCGCGGACCTGGCCGGACAGGCGGGCGTTGCCCTTGCGCCTGCCGCGGGCCTGCAGAGTGGCCAGATCCTCGATGTAGACGACCGTCGTGTGCAGCGCGGTGGCCTGGTCGACCGCCCAGCGGGCCGCTGACCAGGCGAGGGTCTTGTTCAGCTGTCGGATGCGGGTGCAGACCCGGTCGTGTTCGGTGCTGGTGCGGACGGCCAGCGCCTGTAGCTTTGCGGTGCGGGAATCGGTCGCGGCCAGCCCGGCCAGCAGCGCCGTGTAGTGCGTGCGTTTGGTGGCGAGGTGTTCGCGGTGGCCGCGTAGACGGTGGAGTTTGGCGGAGATCGCGGTGGCGTCGTAGCGCAGCGCCCGCCCGTCAGTGACGACCCGGCCCTGCTCGCTCAGGCGGCCGACCGTACCGGTGAGCAGCGTGTTGACGCCCCAGTCCAGGCCGAGCGCGACCCGGTGCCCGGTCGGTTTGGCGGCCGTGACGGTGATCCGGTGCGGCAGGTCGACCCTGACCCGGTGCCCGATCATCGTGCGTGACACGCACCACGGTGAACCGGCCCTCCGCAGCCTGCTTGAGCAGCTTGTCCAACCCAGGTCGTCGTTCCCTCAACCCCGACGCCCGGTCCTTGAACACAGCCACGACCGTCGAGGTGGCCGTGCGCCGAAGTTCGTCTTCCTGCGCAGCCAGCGAGGTCTCCTGCCCGCTCGAGCCGGATACCCGGATGTAGAAGGCCTCGACACGCGCCCGCGTGAGTGGCCCCGCCCCGGCCAGCGCGTCCAGATCGGCTTCGTCGAACCGCCGTTCCGGCCGCACCTGCCCGATCCAGCAGAACCGCACCTGACCCTCATCAGCCCAACGGCGAAACGTCACCGGATGAACCCCCAGCCGTTCGGCGGCAACAGCCAGACGCCAGAGAGCTACCGCACGATAGTAGAGAAACGCAGACACGCTTAGCAAACACAATGGACAGTGCTAACCCTGCCCAACATCTGGTACACGGTGTACTCCGAGATCGACGTCTACAACAGCTCGGGCAGCTACCGCCTCAGCTCGACCAGTCCGTCGGCCCGCTACGTGAACTGACGGGCGCGGCCCTGGTGCGGGATTCCCTCCCCGCCAGGGCCGTACGAGGCCACCCGCCGCGAGCGTGTCCGGTGCCGTCCGGCGCGCCGGCCATCCGCACCCTGAGGACCAGCGACGACGCCTCCGGAATCCGGAAACTGTCGGAGTTCGCTGATCCGCGCCACACGAACCGATCTGCTGGGGCATCCGACGACAGGAGCCGCGCATGACCGGATCGCAAGCCCGCGTGGTGGCGCGATGAACGCCCAAGGCTTGATCCTGCTCATCGCACCGCCGGCGATGGGTGCCGCCATCGGCTACCTGTGCGGTGGCCGCCTCGCCGGCCTGCGCGACCTCAGGCTGTCGGCCCTGTGGCTGCTGTGGCTGGCCGCCGCCGTGCAGGCGGCGCAGTACTACGTGACGCCCCTGCGGCACCCCGCCCTGCTGATCCTCGTATTCGGCCTGGTCCTGTGGTGGCTGGCCCTGAACCTCAACGCCTGGCCGCTCGCGATCCGTGTCGCCGGCGTCGCCATCACGGTCGGCGCGCTCGCCAATGGACTGGCCATCGCCCTCAACGGGCGTATGCCGTACGAGCCGACAGCAGCCGAGGCGGTCGGCCTGCGACCGGGACTGACCACGCCCAAGAACGCGCCCGCCGACGACGCGACCCGGCTCGCGTTCCTGGGCGACACGATCCCCGTCCCGCCCCTGAGCAAGGTCGTCAGTCCCGGCGACCTGCTCATCGGTGCCGGGACCGTCGCGCTGACGGCGCTCGCGATGCGCCTCCGCCGCGACCGACCCGATCCGCAAGCCCAGACCGTCAAGGGAGGTGAATCATGACCCTGGCCATCAACTGGAACCGGGCCGCCTACGCGCTGCTCACCCTCGCATCGCTGGCCCTGCTGCTGTACACGATCGGCGCGCCGATGACGGAAGGGAGCTAGGAGCAGTCATGCGAATCCGCATCATCGTGACACTGGTCTCGCTGGCCGCCCTGCTCTACACGGTCGGCGCTCCGGTGACGGAAGGAAGCTAGGACGCGTCATGCGAATCCGCATCATCGTGACACTGGCCGCGCTGGCCACCCTGCTCTACACGGTCGGCGCGCCACACGAACACGGAGGCTGAGCATGCGCATCCGCGTCACGCTGACCCTCGCGTCGCTGGCGACGCTGCTCTACACGATCGGCGCCCCGTTCAACCACGGCGGCTGATCCCGCTCGGTGCGGGCGGCGTCACCGCCGCCCGCACCGTCCTCGTTCTGCCCGGCCGGCCCTTGCCGGGGCGGTGCGTCTCGTGATCGAGTGCCCGGATGGCCGACGACTGGGACGAGCGCTTCGGCTGGGCCTGGGATCTGATCAGCGAGGACCCCGCCCGGCGGGACTCCGCGCACCTGCGGCTCGACGGGCTCCGCATGGCCAGGGCCGCCGCCGTCACCCGGCAGGAGTATGAGGAGGCGAGCCGCCGGCTGCTGCCCGACGGGCTGTGGACCGGGTCCTGGCCGGGCCTGGCCCGGCTGCCGCGCGCCGTGCGCTACCGCCTGCTCTACCTGGACTGGGAGATGCGGTTCCCACACGAGTGGGCCTGGCACGCGAAGTCCTGGAGTACGAAGACGAGCCTGCTGCGGACCTTCCACCAGCACGTGGACGAGCTGTCGGGCTGGATCCGGACGGTGCTGACCGACCTGGTGCTGCTGGCCGTGGCCCGGCCGCACCGGCTCGGCGACGAGCGTTATGCCCGGCTGGCGCGGGTGCTGGCCGACGACCCGCTGCGCGACCGGCTGCGGGAGCTGGGCGAGCACGCCGACGAGGGGGTACGCCTGCGGGCCGGTTACCTGACCTGGGTGGTCGGCACACGCGGTCTGCCCGAGCCCAAACCGAGCCAGTGGCGCGAATACCTGACGCGGCAGGGGCTGACCGAGCGGCCGGCGGAGCGGTCCCTGCTGATCCTGTCCGAGATCGACGCGGGGCGCGTGCCGATCCTGGTGCGCTGTCCTCGGTGCGCCGGCCCGGCCGAGGTCGCGTGCCCCGCGCCCGGTCCGGCCCGGCCGGCGTGGCGGGTGACCTGCTCCCACTGTCCGCACACCGCGACGCGTAGGCCGGAGTTCAAGCAGGGCAACCGCTGGGACGGCAGCGTCGTGTACGACCCGGTGTTCCGCCTGCCGCTGTGGTTGCAGCAGCCCTGCGCCGGCCGGCGGCTGTGGGCGTACGGGACAGGCCATCTGGAAGCGATCGAGCAGCACCTGCGCGCCCGGGTGCGCCTGGCCAACGGCGGCGCCTACCTGCCCGCGTACCAGGTGGAGCTGCCGGACTGGATGATGCCGCTCGAGCGGCGCGACGAGCTGCTGGCCGGCATCGCCGCGCTGCGCGCCACCGTCCCCGCGACGGGCTGACCGGAACACGTCCGCCGGGGCACGGGAACTGTTTCAGACCCCACCGCGGCGCGTCACCCGCCGGGGTGAGTGCTATGTCCCCGTATGGCTGGAGGTGCCAGGATCCGGACAGCACCGTCCACCGTCGAGGGAGTCGTCGATGCGCCCGTCCCGCCTGCTGATCGCCTGCACCGTCGCCCTGATCGCCGCTACGGCCGTGCCCGGCGCCGGGCACGCCACCGGTCCCGACCCGGGCACCGTCTACATCAGCAGCATCACCTACGGCGGCACCGGATGCCCGAACGGCAGCGCGTCCACGTCGCTCAGCGCCGACCGGACCGCCGCCACGATGATCTTCGACGTGTTTGTCGCGTCCACCGGCACCGGCGTCCCGGTCACCGAGCGGCGCAAGTACTGCCAGGTGAACCTCAACCTGCACATCCCGCGGTCACTGGCCTGGCTGGCCACCGTGAAGATCGACCATCGTGGGTACGTGCAGGTCCCGGCCGGCATGACCGGAAGCCGTGGCGACGCGTTCCACTCCCCTGACCTGGTGCTCGGCACACCGGCGCAGTCCAGCTTCGCCGGGCCGGTCGCCAAGGACTACCTGGTCTCCGACACCTACCTGCAGGCCCCGCTGACGAGCACGCTGTGCGTATCGGAGACGGTGCGCCCGGACAACGTCAACACCCAGGTGCGCCTGGACGGGGGCAGTGGCAGCGGCCAGATCACCCTGGACTCGCTCGACTTCCGCGTCACCACCACCCAGCTGCTGCCCTGCCCGCACTGACCTGCCCGGCTCAGGCCAGCGCCAGGACAGCGTGGTCTGTCGCGACGTACAGCACGCCGTCGGCGAGGGTGAGCGGAGGCTGCGGCTCGTCGTACTCGCCGGGAACCGCCGCGGACCAGCTGGTCGGCTCGTCCAAGGTCACATCCCAGCGGGGTACGCCGGTGGCGGCGTCGACCGCATGCAGCCGCCCGCCCTCGGTGGCGAGGTGGAGGGTCTGGTCGGCCAGCAGCGGTGTGTCCACCACCGGGGTCGGGAATCGACGGCTCCACCGCACCCGTCCGGAGCCGGGTTCCAGGGCGTGGATCGCGTCTGCGCTGGTGCAGTAGATCAGACCTGCCCCGAACACCGGAGCCGAGCCGAAGCAGCCACCGATCCCGGCTTCGGCCGGCTCTTTCAGCGCGACCCGCTCCCCACCGGTTGCCGGATCGAATCCGACCAGCGACAGCGCCGCCGTACCGGTGCCGTCGCACCACCGTTCGCGGACCACCCACACCAGGCCCCGCGCATAAACCGGACGGTTCGGCGCGACCTGCAGCTGATCACCTTCGCAGTCGTCGTGTCCACACGTGACGAACTCCTCGTGAAAGCCCCACCGCAGCGCGCCGCTGTCCACATCGAAGGCGTGCAGGCCGCCGTGCGTGCGATTGCCCTCGAACCCCTCGGTCACGAACATCCGGCCGTCGGCCACCGCGGGAAACGTCGCCAGCAGGCCGAACCCGTAGTGGCCGGCGACATCGCCGACCGTGTCCACGCTGCTCCACCGCCTGCCACCGGCGGGCAGCTGGTAGGCGGCGACCGCGGCCAGGTCGTGCAGCACGACGACGGCGTCGCCGAGCAGAACCGCATGATGGCCGCTGATCTCCGGTATCGACCACCGCACCTGCCCGGTGCGCCGGTCGTGCGCGAAGACCTGTTCGCCCGCTTCGGCCAGCACCAGCTCCGCCGACACCGCCGGCAGCGCCGCCACCGAGGACAGGGCCGACGTGCCGTCCCGATGGCGCAGGTCGTGCCGGCTCTGCCAGAGAGTGCCACCGTCGGCGACGCCGATCGCGCACACGTGGCCGTCGGCGTCACCGAGGTAGGCCACCCCGCCGTCGACGGTCGGCAGTGCCGGTCCGTCGCCCGGCGTGGTCAGCCGCCTGCGCACACGCGGCTGATCCACCACACCGGGGCCTCGGCAGACCCCTGTTCGCGCCACATCCCCGGACGGCAGATTCGCCATCGCAGTCCACCACCTGTCCCGGCTCTCGCCGGACCGCATCGGTCCGCACGACCGACGCACAGTACCGAGCACGAGTGCGGCGGTGGGACCGGGACGCACCGTCGGCCTAATCCACCGAATACGTGTTGTACCGCTCATTCATCGACACGTGGGGCAGCGCCGAGCGGCGGGAAATACGATGTACCGAGGATGACAGTTCCGGTCCGCCGATCGCGGCGCTCGCCGCCACCGGCTCGGCCACCGAGACAGCTCGAATATATCGAGCCGGCCGACCGGGAACTGAGGAGTCCGCAGATGTACCGAACACGCCGCCTGACGCTGGTCGCGGCGATGATCGCCGGGGCACTCACGCCCGCGGTCGCCGCGTCCGCGTCGAACGAGCCGGCGCCGTCCTATGCGGCAGCGCCGTGCCCGAAGCCGAACATCCCGGAACTCGGTCCCAGCGCCGACCTCCCGTCGGGGATCACCTGCGGGTATCTGA
The DNA here is from genome assembly GCF_040648615.1 of Catellatospora sp. NPDC049111. Taxonomy (NCBI): domain Bacteria; kingdom Bacillati; phylum Actinomycetota; class Actinomycetes; order Micromonosporales; family Micromonosporaceae; genus Catellatospora; species Catellatospora sp. NPDC049111. The sequence goes on from NZ_JBEZEB010000006.1 coordinate 280,426, forward strand.
CCGTGCCCGAGGACCGCAGCCGCCCGGACAGCCGGATGATCCGCGTCGCGGTGGCCCACGCCAAGGCGGTCTCGGCGACGCCGAAGCCGGACCCGATCGTCTTCCTGACGCACGGTCCGGGTGGCGTCGCGTTCCTCGACGCGGTGCGCGAGGTCGGCGCGGGCATGAACGCCGACCGGGACGTCTACTTCGTCGCCCAGCGCGGCAACTACCACTCCGACCCGCAGCTCACCTGCCCCGACTACGATCGCTTCGCCGACGGCACCGCGCTGGGCCTGAAGTTCGCGGCCCCGTCCACCGGCGCGCAGAACCTGGCCGCGGTCAAGGCCTGCCGTGACAAGCTCGCGGCCACCGGCGCGCACCTGGCGTCGTACAACACGGTGGAGAACGCGGCGGACATCGCCGACCTGCGCACGGCGCTGGGATCGAGCAGTGGAACGTCTACTCGGTGTCCTACGGCACGAACGTGGCCCAGGTGCTGCTGCGCGACCACCCGGAGGGCATCCGCAGCATGGTGCTCGACTCGGTGTCGCCGATCGACCAGAACCTGCTCACCCACGGGTGGCCGGCCGCGGCGGGCATGTATCAGGCGATCTTCGACGCCTGCGCGAGCCAGCCGAAGTGCGCCGCCGCCTATCCCGATCTGAAGGCCGAGTTCACCGCCGCCGTCAACCGGCTCGACCAGACACCGCTCCAGGTGACCGTGAACGACGCCGCGGGCAGGCCGGTGCAGGTGGTCATCGACGGGTACACCCTCGCCTGGCTGGTGACGGGCCAGAGCTACACGGGCCCGAGCGGGTTCGCGACGATCCCCAGCATGATCCATACGGCGGCCCGGGGAGACGGGCGGGAGGCCGCCGCGGCCCGGCTGGCCCGGGTCGCTCCGCCGGGGCTGGCCGGCTACGGACTGGGTTTCGGGGCGTACTGCCGCGAGATGGCGTCGTGGAGTTCCACCGAGGACGTCGCCGCGGCGGGCAAGGCGGCGCTGCCGGGCTTCCCCGACGACGTCCTTCGGCTGATCATGGTGCCCGGCCGGCTGTTCGCCGAGTGTGCGGCCTGGGATGTCGGCAGCGCCACGGCGGCCGAACGCGCCCCGGTCGTCAGCGACGTGCCGTCGCTGCTCATGGGCGGCGCGATGGACGGGGTAACGCCGGCCGCGTGGACGGAGGTCGTGGCCAAGGGCCTGCGCAATTCCGAGACGATCGCGATCCCGGGGGCCGGCCACGACGTGATCGCGCAGTCGCCGTGTGCACGATCGATGATGGACGCCTTCTTCGACGACCCGACCCGGCCCGTCGACCGGGCCTGCCTCAACGAGATCACCATTCCGCCCTTCAAGACGCCCTGACGCGCGGGAACGACCCCCGGCGGGCCGTTCGCCGTGCCACAGTGGTGCGGTAGCGCCGTACGCAGCGCATACGGCTGCCGGCGGCGGATCCGCGGGTGACGCGTTCAGGAGGCTCGACCATGGCCGACAAACCGCCGCTGCCGCCGTTCGACCATGCTGCGGCGCTGACGAAGGTGCAGGCCGCCGAGGACGCGTGGAACACCCGCGACCCGGAACGCGTCGCGCTGGCGTACACCGAGGACTCCGTGTGGCGCAACCGGGACATGTTCCTCACCGGCCGTCCCGCGATCATCGAATTCCTGCGCGGCAAGTGGGCGCGCGAGCTGGACTACGCGCTGCGCAAGAACCTGTGGGCGTTCGGCGACAACCGGATCGCGGTGCGTTTCCAGTACGAGTCCCATGACGCCGCCGGGCAGTGGTGGCGCAGTTACGGCAACGAGCTGTGGGAGTTCGACGAGCACGGCCTGATGCGCCGCCGGGAGGCCAGCATCAACGACCTGCCGATCACCGCATCGGAGCGGACCATCTTCGGGCCGCGACCGCCCGAGGACCACGGCAAGGAGCAGCCGATCCGGTGACTGTTCGCCCGGCTCGCACGATGGCCGGCGAAACCCGCGAGGGGTGCGCCAGCCATCGTGGTCGTCATACCGTCAGGCAGGGCAGCCCGTTGAGCGTGAAGGCGGCCGGGCTGGGATTGCTCCCGCTCCAGGCGGCCTGGAACCCGAAGGACTGCGAGCCGCCGCCCGCACCGATGGTCGCGTTGTAGCCGAGGTTCGCGACCTGCACGGCGGCACCGGTCTGGGCGTGGGCACCGTTCCACAGGTTGGTGATCTGCTGGCTGCCCGCGTACGTCCAGCGCAGGGTCCAGCCGGTGATCGCCGCCGGGCCCGTGTTGGTGATCCGCACGTCGGCGTTGAACGCACCGGTCCACTGGCTGGTGACGCGGTAGGTCACCGTGCAGGCCGGTGGCGTCGGGACGCCGGTCGTCGTGACCGGCAGCGGCGGCTGGGACACCGGGGACTGGTTGCCTACGGCGTCGACCGCCGCGACGGCGAAGCCGTACGTGGTGGCGGGGCCGAGCCCGGTAACGACGACGGTGCGGGACGTCGTGGTCGCCACGAGGATCAGCTGCCCGCTGCTCTGCGACCGGTAGACCCGGAACAGCGCGAAGTCGCCCCACATCGGGCCCTGCCAGCTCAGGCGCACGGAGTTGTCGGTGATCTCGGAGGCGGTCAGCGAGAAGACCGGCCCCGGCGGTTCCAGGTCCCCCGGCAGGGTGGTCACCTTGAGCGCCCCGGAGGGCGTCGACCGGTTGCCGGCCGCGTCGAAGGCGACGACGTAGAACCGGTTCACCGAGCCGCGCGGCAGGCCGGTGACCGTGGCGGTGGTGCTGGTCGGGCTGGCGACCCGGATGACGTAGTCCGTGTACTGACGCCAGACCTCGTAATGGTCCACGCCGACGTCGTCGCTGGACGGGGTCCAGGTCAGGACCACGCTGGTCTCGGTGAGCTCGGATGCGACCGGTGTCCCGGGCGCGGTGGGGGCGGTGGTGTCGGCGGCCGCCTGTGCGGCGGGCGCCGGCGCCAGCGACATCGCGGCGGCGACGAGGACGGTGAGCACGGCGTGGGACCACCGCGGTCTCAGGTGGGATGCGGGCATGGCAGTCGTCTCCGGCAAGGTGAGAAGTCAGCAGTACGGATCACCCGTGCAACGGCCCGCCCTGTAGGCAGCATAGGCGCAAACGGCCCACCTGTCATCGACTATCATCACTGGTTTCCATCGGTTCCGTTCCGGAATCGGCCCCACCGAACCGGTCGCCCGGACGGTAACCACTGGCATGAGAGCCATCACGACCGCCACCCGTGGCCTGGTCGCCGCCGTCCTGCTCGCCGTCGCCGCCGGATGCGGCCAGGGCACCGCGTCGCCGCCGCCGCTCGACCCGACCGCGGCGGCCCGCCAGCGCGTGATCGACACCGCGAACTTCGACTGCCTGGACGAGCACGGCCCGGTGGTCGCGATCACCGACGCCGCGCAGGAGATGACGGCAGCGATCCAGGTCGGCACGGGCGACACCGCCGTCGTCCTGCTGCACCAGGTGGACGGCACCGCCTGTCAGTGGTACGCGTTCGCGCTGCTCCTGGCGCAGCGCGGCTACCGGGCGATGGCCCCGGACATCACCTCCAGCGACGCCGTCGAGGTCACCCAGGCCGGTATCGCGCAGTTGCGCAAGGAGGGAGCCAAGCGCGTCATCGTCATCGGCGCCTCGCGCGGCGGGACCATCGCCCTGGCGGCGGCCGCCGGCACCACCCCGCCGGTCGACGGTGTGGTCACCCTGTCCGCCCCCACTGTGTACGGCGCCGACGCGCTGACCGCCGTCACCAAACTGGACGTGCCGACCGTGCTCGTCGCGGGCGACCTGGACGGGAACTTCGCCGCCCACGCCAAGGAGCTGTACGGCCTGTCGATCGCCAAGCACAAGAAGCTGATCATCCGGTCCACCGTGAGCCACGGTGTGACCCTGCTCAGCGGCGACATCGAGGACACCGTGCTGGCGTTCCTCGTCGATCCGGTGGCTACCGCCGACGCCCCTGACCCCGCGTAGCGATGCCGCTAGACCGCCATAACGGAAACCGGGCATGAGAAGCCCGCCGCAATGGGCTCGGCAGACAGTCCAGACGGACGGGACAAACGCATGCCGACCATCGCTGAACCCGCTGGACCGTTCAGGCTCCCTCGAATCGTTCGTTGATCCGCACGTGCCGGACGGCCAGCTGGTTCTGCATGGCAAGAGCATTGAGCAGGTCGACGAAACCCGTCTCGTAAAGCATCCGTACGGGCCGGAAACGCCCACGGTACAGAACGCCGTCGGGTCCTTCATCGTCCCTGACGTTGAGCAGCAGCGTGTCAATCGACGGCAGCGGCACGACGTCGATCATGAATTCCATACCGTAGGGGACGCGATAGGCTTCCGGCGTCTCATGACGGACCCGGTCTCGCACCATTGCCGAGAAGGGAATCAGGACCAGTGCACGGTCGGTCAGGTTCCACGACATCCTGTTGACCCCGTATCGCGTATATGCGAGCGCCATCGGCATGGCGGCGACGGCGGGCGACAGGTCCGGCTGCTCCCAGGCATAGGCAAGGATGCCTTCATCGCGCTCCAGTAACCCCTGCCGTCGCAGATCCCTGACCGACGCGGCCATCGCCATCTTGTACAGAAATCCCACCGCGATCGACCTGCCGTCCTTCATGAAATCTGCTGGCCGTCCCGGCCCTCAAACGAGGCGAAAGTTCTGTCGAGCTGGTCGTCTAGATCACGTGGGGCTGGACGCCGAGCACCCGATAGGGGTGGTCACCCGCTCGGTCGCAGTAATAGGCGACTTCCATCGCCAGCCCCAAGGATGCGCGCAACTCGGCCGGCACCGAGTCCGGCATTTGGGTGCGATGAAAAGCGAGTGCGGTATGGATGGCCATGTGCGTCGATCCATCCGGCACCCGCCACTCCTTCTCGACAGCGCTAAGCACTCGCCCGAGATGGGCGTAGAACAGCAACAGGCCTGCGGCTTCCTCGGGTGGCTCGACCAGTTCCGAAACGGCGATCACGGTCAGAGAGGCTATGAACAGATTGAGATCTGGCGCCTCCGGCTCGGCCTCGATCGTCGCGGCGGCGCTCTCACCCGACAACTTCACCAACTCGAGAACCTGTTCGATCCGTTCGCGACCGCCCTTGTTGAGCCATGCGAAATCTGTCATCCGCATGAGGCCAGGCCTCGGCGTCGTCAGCGGAACGAAATCTTTTCGGCGTCCGAACAGGCCCATTCGCCTACCATCTGTAGTGATCCGTCGTGAGGAATGCGCGCCAGCATATGCCCGAATCACGGTGCGGAAAAGATCCAATGGTATGAACTCGCGCCACACCGAACGTACGGGCATGAAGGCGAAGCGGTGGACATGTCGACTAAGACGCGGCCCGCTCAACTCCTGGCCATCCTCCGATGACCAGCTCGCATGATCGAGCACTCGCCTGGATGTGGATACTGACCGACATTCCTGCGCACGGGACAGTCCCCGACCGCCGTAGCGGATCGGACGGCCGGGGGGTAAAACGGGAATCACCACTTTGTCGGGTGAGTCGTACTGTCAGTAGTACTTCAGCGCCGCACCCTGGCCGCGGTGATCCGAGTACTTCGGCGCACGGGTGCCCAGGCCCACGGACGCGTCGTAGGCCTGGCCGTAGTCGACGGTGCCTGTGCCCGAGGCCGTGTAGGCCTTCGCGAACAGGAAGTCGATCCGGCGGTCGCCACCCCAGGTCCAGTGGTTGCCGATGATGCAGTTGAACTTCTTGATCGGAGTGTCGTTGGCGGCGGTGTCACAGGCGCGGTAGGGCGCGTCCTTCCAGCCCAGATTCTGCCCGCCGCAGGTGCCGACACCGACGCTCGTCCCCTCGTACCAGCATTCCCAGTTCGCCGAACCGCCGGCGACCGCGGCGTCCTCGTTGTTCCAGTCCCCGGCCATAATCTGCATGTTGGACGCGCCCCGGGCGGCGATCTTCGAGTTGAGCAGTTTCATGTTTTCCCAGGCGCAGTCGGCGTCCTCGTTGTCCGAGGTCGCCAGGTGCACCGAGGCGACGTTGACGGCCTTGCCGGACACCGCGTCGTCCGTGAGCCGCACGACCAGGTTGAACCACTCGTTGCTGTCGGTGCACGGGTCTCCCTGGTTGACCCGGTGCTTGAGCCGCACCTCCTCCTTCGAGCTGAACGAGAGCCGGTTGGTCCGATAGACGACGGCGGACCCTCCCCGTTTACCGGCTCCGAGCACCTCGTAGCAGTGGTAGTCCTGGCCGGCCGCCCGGGACTCCAGGACCTTCACGAACTCCTGGCAGCTGTCGGCGTTGATGCCGTCCACATTCGTGCCGGCCTCCTGCAGCGTCACGATGTCGGGCAGGTAGTCGACGCCGGGCCGGGAGTCGTCGGTGATGTAGTAGGCGAACTCCTTGTAGTTGGAGACGGAGTCGGTCGTCATGTGCCGGGTGTTGAGGTTCCAGACCTGCAGCCAGCCGGTGACGGACGCCGGCGGGGCGGCGTGCGCCGCGGTCGGCACTACGACGGCGGCCGCCAGGCCCACGCCCAGGGCGAGGGACAACCGCAGGGAGCGTTGAACGATCTTCGTGACGGGCATCGGGCTCCTCGATGTGACGGAATGCCCCGCGACGCGGGTGCGGGGCGCGCAAGGATCTGCGGGACCGACAGTGGCAGCCGAACCTCCGACACGTATTGAACAAATCCGAACTGTCAGGCGAGGAACACCGATGTGATCTCGGTCTGTGAGCGGTCGGTGGGCCGCCAGCTCGCCGCCCGGTGCCGGGTCAGCGCGGCGGGGGTCAGCCCGGTCATGGCCTTGACCTCGCGGATGAGGTGCGCCTGGTCGCTGTAGCGGGCCAGGTGGGCGACGCGGCTGGCGGGCAGTCCCGCGTCCAGGGCGCGCAGCGCCCGCTGCAGGCGGGCGACCCGCTGGGCCGCCTTCGGGGTCATCCCGAAGTGGTCGCGGAACCGCGACTGCAGATGCCGCTCGGACCAGGCCGCGTCGGCCGCGAGGGCGGCGACCGGCACGGACAGGTCCCGCTGGACGCGCTGCCACACCGCGGCGGTCCTGGGGCAGGGCTCCCGCCCGGCGGCGGCGCGGCGCAGCAGGACGGCGTCGAGCAGCCGGAACCGGCCGGCCCAGTCGGGGCAGTCGGCGAGGCGTGCGGTGAGCCGGTCGGCGTCGGCGCCCATGATGTCGGCCAGCGTCAGGATGTGCGATCCGCCGCCGGTCGCGTAGCCGTCGAAAAGCCGGTAGCCGCCCAGCGGCCACAGGCGCACGTCGACGCCTTCGAGGTCGCCGTCGTGCTCGGCGTGCACGACGCCGGTGCTCATGCCGGCGACGAGCTGCCCCAGCCGGGCGGACCGGCCGGCGGCGGCCGACAGCTGCAGCGAACCGCGCCAGGTGACGGTGAGGTTCACGAACGGCACCGGGAACTCCAGCCGGCGTACGGGCTCGGCCAGGCGAAGGTTGAAGCCGCGGTAGCCGTACACGATGCCGCGCAGCCGGGGATGCGGCCGCCCTTCGACGAGCTGCCAGTGGCCGCGCTCTGACATAGTCATACCTGACGATATAAACGGGTCCGGCACGACCTGCCGATCGAGTCGGCGCCTGGGCCGCTCGTCACATCGGAAAGACTGGACGCGATGACGGCCGGTCTTGTAGCTTGCAGCTGACCGTGACACGCCCCAGGAGGTGAGACCCATGAACGCTGTATCGATGTGGGCGCTCCCCCTTCCCGTGACGGTCGGGCGATTGACGTAGGTGTCGCCGGGAGCGCCCCGCCCACGAGGCACTCCCGAAAGGCAACACCTGTGAACTCTCGAATTTCCGGCACGCCGTCGCCGGACTCCCCCGCCGCGCCCCTCGACTTCGACGTGATCATTGCCGGGTGCGGGCCGACCGGTGCGCTGCTGGCCGCCGAACTGCGGCTGCATGACGTGCGGGTACTCGTCCTGGAGAAGGAAACCGAGCCGGTGTCGTTCGCCCGCATCGTCGGGCTGCACATCCGCAGCATCGAGCTGATGGCGATGCGCGGGCTCCTGGAGCGCATCCTCGAACACGGGAGAAGGCGTCCGGCCGGCGCCTACTTCGCCGCCATCGACAAACCCGCGCCCGAGGGCCTGGATTCCGCGCACGCCTACCTGCTGGGCATCCCGCAGCCGGTCATCGTCGACCTGCTCGAACAACACGCGATCGGACGGGGCGCACAGGTCCGGCACGGCACTGCCGTGACCGGCCTCGAACAGGACGACGACGGCGTGACCGTCGAACTGGCCGGCGGGCAGCGGCTGCGGGCGAGCCATCTCGTCGGCTGTGACGGCGGGCGCAGCACGGTGCGCAAACTTCTCGGCGTCGGCTTCCCCGGCGAGCCCTCCCGCAACGACACGCTGATGGGCGAGATGGAAGTCGGTGTGCCGCCGGAGCAGATCGCCGCGAAGATGACCGAGATCGGCCGCACCGACAGGCGATTCGACTTCAGGCCCTTCGGGCAGGGGGTCTATCGCGTCGTGATCCCCGTCGCCGGGGTCGGCGATCGTGCACGACAGCCCACCATCGAGGACTTCCGGCAGCAGCTGCGCGCCGTCGCCGGGACCGACTTCGGCGTGCACTCCCCGCGCTGGCTCTCGCGTTTCGGGGATGCCACCCGGCTGGCCGAACGTTACCGGGTCGGGCGGGTGCTGCTGGCCGGGGACGCTGCACACATCCATCCGCCCATCGGCGGGCAGGGCCTCAACCTGGGCCTGCAGGACGCGTTCAACCTCGGTTGGAAACTGGCCGCGCAGGTCCGCGGCTGGGCACCGGAGCCGCTGCTGGACACCTACCAGGCCGAACGCCATCCGGTCGCCGAGGACGTGCTCGACAACACCCGCGCCCAGCTGGAGCTGCTGTCCGCCGAGCCCGGCCCGCGGGCGGTACGCCGACTCCTCACCGAACTGATGGAATTCGACGAGGTCAACCGCCGGCTGATCGAGAAGATCACCGCGATCGGCATCCGCTACGACTTCGGCCCCGGCCCCGACCTGCTCGGCCGCCGCCTGCGCGACCTCGACCTGAAACAGGGCCGCCTCTACGATCTGCTGCATCACGGCCGCGGCCTGCTCCTGGACCGCACCGAACGCCTGACCGTCGACGGCTGGTCCGACCGGGTCGACCTCCTCGCCGACCCCACCGCGCCGCTGGACGCCCCGTGCGTCCTGCTCCGCCCCGACGGCCACGTCGCCTGGATCGGCGACGACCAGCACGACCTGAACCACCACCTCGCCCGCTGGTTCGGCCACCCCACCACCTGACCACGTAAAGGAAGGGCACCTTCACATCGCCATGTGTTGTGGAAGGTGCCCTTCCTTCGCGTCCTGGTCGAGAGTGGCAGGTCAGGCGACCAGGAATCGGTGCGGCTGGAAGACGCAGATGTTGGCCTCGCCCTGGGCGTTGCCGTCGGTGATCTCGACGAACAGCCCGTAGGTCTCCCCCGGGGTCAATTCGATCGGCAGGTCGACGGAGCCCTTGTTCAGGCCCGCCAGGGGCTCGACACCGCGGGCACGCCGGATGTAGATGTTGTCCCACCACAGCAGCTGCTGGGTGTCGAACTCGCGCAGCGACGCGGCCTGGGCCAGCCGATACACATAGTAGGCGTCCGGGCCGCCGAACTCGGCCAGGGTCGACCAGCTGGTCAGGGTGTACGCCATCCGGTCCCGGTGGGCCAGGTAGCTGTCCACGATCGCGCGCGACGGCGCGCTGCGCTGCTCCCGTGAACGGGTCAGCACCTCGCCGTCCTTGGTCGTCACCTCGATCGTGTACGTGCCCTCGGCCAGGAACCCGGCCGGAACGTTGAGCATGTACCAGTGGTAGTCCAGCGACGGGTCGTAGATCCAACCGTCGCGGTTGGCGTTGGTGAACATCCGGTTCGTGAACGCGACCTCGTAGCCGCCCGGTCCTCGCGCCACGATGCTCTCGATCTGGTCGGGCACCGGCGTCTCGGACGGGTAGAAGGAGACCAGGAACTTGTGCTGCTCCTTGGGCAGCCCCACGCTGTCCTCGAAGTCCCAGTACACGTCGCAGGCCATGATGTCGTAGATCCGCACCGTCATCAGCCGAGTATTCGACGCGGTGGATGCGCCACGCATCGGCGAAACCACCGGCCACCGCACGCCCCTGCATTCGTGGTGCGTCGCGCGGCGGGCAGGGTGGGCCTCAGTCGCCTTCGGCCCACCCTGCGCGTCAGCAGTTGGCGTTGACGGCGGGGATCCAGCCGTCCTGACCGGGCGCCTCGGCGCCGTGTCCGTAGATCCACACGCTGGAGCCGTCGTCGATGGCCTGGCCGTGCCAGCGGAAGCCACGTCCCGCGGACAGGGTGCGCAGCACGAAGCCGTGCGGGTCGGTACGCAGCCACGTGTTCTGGTTGAGGTTGCACACGAAGCCCGGCGCGTCGCTCGCCGAGGCCGGTGCGGCGGCCGCCGTCGCGCCGGCGAGCGCGACCATCGCAGCCGCGCCGGCGTGGAGGAGTTGGCGTTTCACCGATGTCCTTCCTGATGGGAACAGCAGATTACGATCATGGCCAGTATCGTGATCTCGCCCGGCCTCGCAACACGAGGCCGATTTCGAGTTCAAGGTTCTGTAGACACCCCGCGCCGCCGGTAAACCCGCTTGAACCACGGTTCCGGCCGCGGCATCGCGAGCGCCCGTGTTCGACGACCGCGTCGCTCTGCGGGAACCGACCCTGGTGGACCAGCACACCTTCCGCGACCGGCTTCGGCACGGCGCCAGGTCGCCGGGTTGATTCGTCATCGTCGATCTGAAAATATCGACAACCATCGTGCTCAATCGATTGGCGACTGCCCGACACCCCTGGAAGGAAGCCAACATGCGGTTCCCCCACCGCGTTATGCTCATTCTCGCGCTGCTCGCAGCCGCCCTCCCCGTGCCGACCGCCGTGGCGAGCGCGGCAGTGCCCGCGCAAGCCGCACTCGCCCAGATCGAGGAGCGGGTCTACGTCGAGTCCAGCGTGGACTCCAACGGCGACGGCCGGCTCGACCGGATCGCCATCGACATCGCCCGGCCCTCCACCGGCGGGCCATTCCCCGTCGTGTTCGAGCAGAGTCCGTACCGCAACGGCCTGGCCAACGCCGCCAACCACGGCGTCAACGTCAGCGCCCTGCCGCAGGAGAGCCTGTTCCCGCTCGCGCCCGGCGCGTCGCCCACGGCCGGAGCGGGCGTCAACGTCGCCAGGCCGGTGCCGGACCTGCCCGACTGGTACGACGACTACTTCGTGCCCAAGGGGTACGCGGTCGTGCTCGGCCACAGCCTCGGCACCGGCGCCTCGGAAGGCTGCCCGACCAGCGGAGACATGCAGGAGACGCTGGCCACCACCGCGGTCGTGGACTGGCTCAACGGCCGCGCCCGCGGCTTCAGCGCAGCGGGCGCCCAGGTGACGGCGTCCTGGAGCACCGGCAACGTCGGCATGATCGGTATCTCGTACAACGGCACGCTGCCGAACATGGCCGCCGCGACCGGCGTCGCCGGGCTCAAGGCGATCGTGCCGATCTCGGCGATCTCCAGCTGGTACGACTACTACCGGGCCAACGGTCTCGTCGTCGCCCCGGGCGGCTACCAGGGCGAGGACGCCGACGTGCTGGCCCGCGCCGTGGTCGACCGGACCGACTGCACGAGCCGGATCAACCAGATCGAGACCGACCAGGACCGGGTCACCGGGGACTGGACGCAGTTCTGGGCCGACCGCGACTACGTCGGCAAGGCGGACAAGGTCACCGCGGGCGTGTTCGTCATCCACGGCCAGGCCGACTGGAACGTCAAAGGCCGGCACTACGCGCAGTGGTGGGACGCGCTGCGGGCCAACAACGTGCCGAGCAAGATCTGGCTGCACAACGGCGGCCACGGCACGACCTCGCGCTCGGACTACCGGGCGACGGTCGAGCGCTGGTTCGAGTACTTCCTCAAGGGCGTCGACAACGGCGTGCTCACCGGGCCCCGCGCCGAGGTGCAGTTCAAGGACGGCACCTGGCGGCAGTACGCCGACTGGCCCAACCCCGGCGCGACCGAGGCGGTGTTCAAACTCGACGCGACCTCGGCCACCGCGCCCGGCGGCCTGACCCTCGGCACCCCCACCGGCACCACGGCGCAGCAGTTCACCGACAACGGGCGCAGCAGCACCGCGACGACCCTGGTCGCGAACCCGGACAGCGCGAACGGCAACCGGCTGGTCTACCGGACCGGCAACCTGCCGGCCGCGGTCACGCTGACCGGCTCGCCCCGGGTCTCGCTCCGGCTCGCCGTCACCAACCGCAACGACGCCAACGTGACCGCGCTGCTGGTCGACTACGGCGGCACGGGCACCAGCACCACCCCCGTGATCGTCACCCGCGGCTGGATCGACCCGCAGAACCGCAACAGCCGCGCCACCAGTGAGAAGGTCGTGCAGGGCACGGAGTACACGCTGAACTTCGCCATGGAGCCCAAGGACTACGTGTTCGCGGCCGGCCGCCGGATCGGCCTCGTGGTGATCTCCACCGACTACGACTACACCCTGCGCCCGCCGGCCGGTGCCGTGCTGCGGCTCAACCCGGTCGCAAGCACACTGACGATCGCGCAGACCGGCCTGGCCGCCGGCAACGACTTCGCTGTCTCGGTCTCCCCCACGGCGGGCGCGACCAACCCGGGCGGCTCGCTGAGCGCGACGGTCGCCACGACGGTGACCAGCGGTTCCGCGCAGAGTGTGGCACTGTCGGCAAGCGGGCTGCCGGCGGGGGCGACCGCGTCGTTCAACCCGGCGATCGTGACGGCGGGCGGCAGTTCCGCGCTGACCCTGAGCACCACCGCGTCGGTCCCGCCGGGCACCTACCCGATCACGATCACCGGCACGGGACCCGGCACCACCCGCACCGCCGTCTACACGCTCACGGTCAACGGGACCGGCGGCTGCCGGGCGAGCAACCCGAACGACGTGGCGATCCCGGACGCGGGAGCCGCGGTGGAGAGCACGATCACCATCAGCGGCTGCCCCGGGGCAGCCTCGGCGTCGTCGACGGCGGAGGTGCACATCGTCCACCCGTACCGCGGTGACCTCGTGGTCAGCCTGGTCGCACCGGACGGGTCCAGCTACTCGCTGAGCAACCGTTCCGGCGGCAGCGCCGACGACATCCACCAGACCTTCACGGTGAACCTGTCCGGCGAGACCGCCAACGGCACGTGGCGCTTGCGTGTGCAGGACGCGGCGTCCGCCGACGTGGGCCGGATCGACACCTGGACGCTGACCGTCGGGCCGTGAAGCACGCGACCGCGCCGGCCGTCCCAGGGCGGTCGGCGCGGTGCCTTCGGCTCAGCCGCCGGTGGCGGAGAAGTGCATGTAGTCCTTCAGGGAGCGGTAGTCGCCGCCCCACTTCCAGCCGATTTCGGCGAATGCCTGGACCGCCTGCTCGCGCGGCTGCGCCATGCCGGGGCGGGCGTCGGCCCGGTCGAGGTAGGCGGTGGCGAGTTCCGGCAGGACGACCTTGCCCTTGTGGTACGGGTTCTGGAACGGGTTGAGGTCCACCGCGAGCCCGTACGCGTGCTGGGACCAGCCCTTGTGGCCGCGCACCTGGCGGCAGGCGAACACCTCGGTGGTGTTCTGGTCGCCGGTCGACGGGGCGTTCAGCTGCGCGGCGCTGGAGATCCGCATCCGTTCGATCGGGAAGTCCGCGGCGAAGAGCCGCTCGAACACGGTCACCAGGTCGTCGGCCACCCGGGCGTTGGCCAGCAGCTCGCCGGTGTGGGCGCGGCCGTCGAAGCCGCGGAACCCGACCGTGAGGTAGCGCAGGTCGGCAGCGGCGATCGGGCAGTTCTCGGTCCAGCTGGAGCGGGCCAGGACGTCGGCCGGCACCGCCCGGACGGTCGCATGGAAGCGTCCGTCGGCCGGTGGCGGCAGGTAGTCGACGGTGATGATCGACCGGTTCTGCAGCTCGGGCGGGGTCGGCCGGGCTTCGGCGAAGCCTTGCGGCCCGGCCGGGAGCGCTCGGGTTCCCAGCCAGGAGGGTGCGGCGGTGGCGTCGCCGAAACGGATCGGTGCGGGGCTTCGATGCTCGATGCGCACTCTCGGCGCATCGGTCGTTGTCTGTGTCGGCTTGTCCACTTCCGCAGCGGCGGGAACGGCCGAACAGGCCGACAGCGCGCAGCCCAGGAGCACCGCCACGGCCGGCAGGACCGCCGCTCGTCCGGCCAAACGACGCCGAACGCCGGCAGCCGTGCGGGCTGCGGCACGGGCGGTCGAGGAGAAGCTTTCGGGGGCGCGCATTTCGCCAAGGATAACCGCGCCCTGGTCAACAGCATGATCATCGTGTCGCCGGTCATGCCGTCACCAGCCGGCGAGCGAGGTGGACCCGCGCCCGCAACGGCTGAGCCCGCGTGCGGCGACCGCACCACCGGCTGGTCGGTGAGGTGACGGCGCGCCCACCCACAGTAGAGATCGACGAATGTCTTGACAACCAGGGAGCGGTTGCCCGATCCTCGTCCAGAGAGCGCTCCCTCGAAGATCGACAGCGATCGCCCACGCCCGGGGCAGGACACCGTGACGACGACAGCTGGACACCTCGACCGCGCGGTCGCGCGGGCCGCCGTGGCGCGGGCGGTGCTGCTCGGTCGGGCGGCGGCGACCCTTGCCGTCGCGGGCGGCGGTCTACGCCTGCAAGCCCGGCCCGCTCCGCTGCTCACCGTACTGGTGCTCGTCGCGCTGACCACTGCCGTCGCGCTGGTGGCACTGGCCCGCGATCCCCGCGTCGTCGCCCATCCGCTGCCGGTGCTGGCGGCAGACGCCGCGATCGTCCTGGCCGTGCTCGGTATCGGCGGCGGCGACGTCGCCTTCTTCTGCTGCGCAGCGGGTGCCGCCGCGCTGGCCGGGGTGCTCGTCGGGTTCTGGGGGCTGCTGCCTGCCGCGTGCTACGCCGCGCTCGGCTACCTGGTGGCCGGCCACGTGCTCGCCTCGACACCGGACGCGGCGAGCCTGGCCGGGTTCGTGCTGGCCTTCCCCATCGTCGACGTGCTGGCCGCCGTCGGGGCCGCGGTGGCGACCGCCGCGCTGGCCGCCCACGTCGAGCTGTCGGTGCGGCTGGTGGCTTCGGCGCAGCGCAGCGCAGCGGCGGCCGAAAGGTCCCGGCTCGCTCGCGAACTGCACGACTCGGTCGCCAAGACGCTGCGCGGGGTGTCGTTCGCGGCGCTGGCGCTGCCGACGTCGCTGCGGCGGCAGCCCGCGCTGGCCGAGCAGCTGGCGGCGACGGTGTCGGCCGGGGCCACCGCGGCGGTGCGCCAGGCGCAGGAGGTTCTGGAAGGGTTGCGCCTGGACGACCCCGATCACGAGTTCGCCACCACGGTGGACCGGATCTGCCGCAGGTGGGCCGAGCGTGCGGGCGTGCCGGTGCGCTGCTCGGTCGCTGCCGGGGACCTGCCGGTGGAGCTGCGCTACGAACTGGCGCAGATCCTGCACGAATCACTGGAGAACATCGCCCGCCACGCCGCGGCGCGCCTGGTGACGGTGGAGCTGGGGTACGCCGCCGGCGGCGTCAGGCTGCGGGTCGCCGATGACGGGTCCGGGTTCGTCGTGCCGGCCGACTGGCGCGACTGTTTCGGCCTGATCGGGATGGCCGAACGGGCCGCCGCGATCCGCGGCACCCTGCGGGTGGTGTCCACACCGGGTGCGGGCACGGCCGTCGTCGCGGACATCGCGCTCGCGCCGACCGGAGCATCCTCATGATCTCGGTGATGGTCGTCGACGACAATCCGATCGTGCGCGCGGCCCTGTCCGGCTGGCTCGGGCTTCTCCCGGGGATCCAGGTGTCGGGGCAGGCCGCCGACGGGCGCGAAGCCGTCGCGCTGGCCCGCCGGGACCGGCCCACGGTGACCCTGCTCGACCACCGGATGCCGGTCGCGGACGGGCTCGCGGTGCTCGGCGAACTGGTCGCCCACACCTGCGTGCTGGTGCTCACCAGCGATGCGAGCCCGCAGCTCATCGCGGCTATGCTGCGCGGCGGCGCGCGCGGCTACCTGGTCCACGGCGCGTTCGATCCGGCCGAGTTGCACCGCGCGGTGCTGGCCGTGGTGGCCGGGCAGGGCTGGCTGTCGCCGGTGGCGGCGGCTGTCGCCGCGGCGGCGGTTCGCGAACAGGCCGAACGCGAGCGGACCGAACGCGACCTCGCCGAGCGGCGGCGACTCGCCAGGTCCCGGTTCGGGCTGACGCGGCGGGAGCAGGAGGTGCTGGGCCAGGTCGCGCAGGGCCTGTCGAACGCCGCGATCGCCCACCGGCTGATGCTGGCGGAGAAGACGGTGAAGAACCACCTGCAGCACATCTTCGCCAAGCTGGGCGTGGCCAGCCGCACCGAGGCGGTCGTCGTGTGGACCGGGCAGAGGTGAAGCCGTGGTCGCCGTTTCCCGCCGTCTGCTGGGCTGGTCGGCCCTGGGGCTGGCCGTCGCCGCGACGATCGCCGTCGTGCCACCGCTGATCACGCCCGCACCACTGGACGACCGCGGACCTGCGGTCGGCGCGCTGCCCGGCTCGCCGCCGACCCCGCCGCCGTCGCCCGTTCCGCCGTCGCCTGTCGTGCCGTGGCCTGTCGCGTCGTCGGCGGAGCGCACGAACGCGGCAGTGCCGCCGGCCAGGGCGGCACGGCCGACCACGTTCGGGCCGGTCACCGTGCACGCCGCCGACCCGTCCAACATCCGCGTGGGCGCGCGGGTCATCGAGTGCCCCACCTGTGTGGACGGCAGCCGGGTCGGCTACATCGGCGGCCCCAACACCCTCGCGGTACGCATCACCGGCGTGCCGCAGGCCGGTGAGCGGACCGTGACCGTCGTCTACGAGACCGAGCAGCCGCGCACCCTCAAACTCGCCGTCGACGGCGGCCCGGTCAGCGAGCTGACCCTCGCCGGAGCGCGGAGCTGGCTGATCCCGGTGCGGGTGTCGGTGCGCCTGCGGCTTCCGAAGGGCTCCTGCTGGATCAGGTTCTTCAACGACACCGGCTCGGCCCCCGACATCAACACGATCACCGTCAGCTGACGCGGCGGACCTGCTGCCTGGGCGGGCGTCTCGCACGCCGCCCGCCCAGGCAGCCGCTCAGAACTGCCCGGCGCTGTTGCACTTGGCGGACTGGACGATGCAGTTCTTCACCCGGTGCCCCTGCGCGTCGTTGTCCCAGACGTTGACGAAGTCGCCGTGCATGGACGAGGCCATGCCCGAGGCCAGGGTGAACCCGTCGGCGCTGCCGACGGCCGGGTACGCGATGACGAACGAGACCGACGGGATCGCCACCGGGAACGCGCCCGGGCACGTTCCGTCCGCGGTGTACGCCACGTGCGACTTGTGGTCGGGGCTGTCCAGGTGCACGCCGTCCCAGCAGTCGGGGAAGACGAGCTGGAACATCAGCGTGCCGCCCGGCGAGCAGATCGGCCAGTTGCCGTCGGCGCTGCGGCCGATCTCGCCGCCGGTGGTCCCGCCGACGCAGTAGAACTGGTTGACCGCACCGGCGGGGGTGGGGACCTGCCGGCTCGCGCTGCCCGCGATCATCTCGAAGCCGAGCGGGAACGGCACCGTGCGGCTCGGGTCGGCCAGACGCGAGCCGTAGTAGACCACGACTCCCTTCGGCTCCACCGCCACGCCGCGGTGATACAGGGTCGGCACCCAGTACGCGGACAGGTCGGCGGGGGCGGGGGTGCAGGTTGTGGCGGTGTTGGCGCGCAGGGTGTCGAGCGTGGAGTTGGCGTTGGTGCTGCGGTTGCCGAAGAAGCTGTGCATGTGCGACGCGCCCGGCAGGCCCGGGAACACGATGGGATCGTCCTTGAAGGAGTGGCTGTACGTGCAGGTCGCGTTGAACTCGGGGACCCGCACGGCGTTGGGCGGCGCCGGAGCCATGGCCATGGCCCGGAAGGCGGCCAGCTGCGCGTTCCACTTCACCGGGTCGACATCGACCCAGCCGGTGCCGCCGCCGGTGCCGCCGGTGCTGAACGAGAGCCAGTTGAGGTTGACGAAGTCCGCGCCGCTGCCGGTGTTGGCCATGACCGCGTACACCGACTGGACGCCGGCCGGGTGGCTGGTGAGGTTAACCGTCTGGGTGGCCCACGCCTGCCAGCCGCCCGTCGCCGTGATGGTGAACCGGGCCAGCACGGGCCCGGTCGTCGACGCCGTGCGCAGCTCGATCGCGCCCGAGCCGCCGACGGCGGAGGCGACGCGTACGGACACGGCCATCGTGCCCGAAGCACCCAGGTCGATGCCGTCGTAGCGCAGCCAGTCCCCGCGTGCCAGGTAGCCCACTGCGGAGCCGCCGCCGGTGTCGACGGTCGGCTCGACGACGGCGCCGGACTGCGCCGCGTACGCCTCTGCCTGCACCACCAGCTCGGCGGCGGCGCCCGCCGACGGTGTCAGCGCGACCACGGCGACCGTGAGCACCATCGCCGCGCCGCCGGCGGCGAGCGTGACCGCCCGCACCCGCCGCCTGATCCAGTCCCTTGCCATGCCCGACCTCCTGCGTACGTGAAAGAGCGAGTCGTTTCAACGTAGTTACGAAGGTGGATCGATTCCTGAGGCGAAAGCCTCACGGGCCGCCGTCGGCGGGGCCCAGTTTCCGGGACCGCGCGCCCGTCAGACGCGCGCCAGGTCGTCCAGTCGCGACGCCGCCAGCTGGTGCCCCACGCCGACCATCCACAGGATCGTCATCGCGATCACCGTCGGGTTCTTCACGCTGACGAGGATCGCCTGCAGCAGGTCCTTGCGCTCCTCGGGCGCCCAGAGCGAGATCGCGGTCTCCGGCAGCACGTCGAAGACGACGAACGCGATGCCGAGCACCAGCAACTGCAGCAGGAAGTCGCGCATCCGGCCGTCGACGCCCTGGCCGACCCGCTGCCAGCGCTCCCCGACACCGAGGTGGGACCAGCCCGCCTCGACCGCCGCGATGCGCAGGATGAGGTAGACGAGCAGGATCCGCACGCCCGCGGTGAGCACCTCGCTCGCGGGGCCGACCCCGGCCGGCAGCCGGTCCCCATAGTTGATCACCATGAACCGCTGCAGGCTGGGGATCAGCGACAATCCCAGCACCAGCGGCCAGTGCGCCGCGTAGAACCGCAGCGCCCAGCGCGCCGCCTCGACACTCAGACTCCAGGCCGATCCCATGTCAGCCGCTCCCTTCCCCAGATACTTCACGACACTAAACTATTCAGCGCCGTGAAGTAAATACCAGCGGGTTAAGGTGTGCGTCGTGAGTGATCTGGGCTGGGAGCTGAGCACTGCCAGCGTGCTGTTCCACGAGGCCGTCGCCCGTCGACTCGGACTGACCGCCGTCGAGCACAAGGCGCTCGGCATGATCGTGCGCGGCGGCCCACTGCCCGCGGGCGCGCTCGCCCCGCAGCTGTCCGTCGGCGCGAGCGCGGTCACCGGCATCGTCGACCGGCTGGTCCGGGCCGGGTACGTCGAGCGCCGGCCGGATCCCGAGGACCGGCGGCGGGTGCTGATCGCCGCCACCGCCGACCGGCCCGACCTGAGCGCCATCTTCGCGGACCTGACCCGGGAGATGGGCACGGTGGTCGCCCGCTACGACGCCGAGCAGCTGGCGACGATCACCGACTACCTGGAGCAGACCATCGCGGTGCTGCGGAAGCAGACCGCGAAGCTGAGCGACGCGGCCTGACGGTCACCGCAGCGCCGGGTCAGCCGGCGATGGTGTACGGAACGACGATGACGACCTTCTCGTCGGTGACCTCACGCACCTGGACGCCTTCGCTCTGCCCGGACGCCGGCACGGTGACCTGGTTTCCGCCGATGTCGACGGTGACCATGCCGTCCTTCACCTCGACCAGCTCGGCTTTCAGGCCGAACACGCTCGCCGAGGCGTCGACGCCGCGTTGGAAGGTGACGACGCATTCCTGAAGGCTGCAGTCGACGTCCGTGCCTTCACCGTCGCCGCCGCATCCGGCCAGCAGGGCCGTCGACAGCAGCAGCGGCAATCCGATCATCCGAACAATGTTTACCCGAAGGCCAGCAGACATCATCCGACTCTACAAAGGCGGATCAAGCCACGAGCGCGCCGACACGCTGTCCGGTGATCATCTCCGATCGGGCAGCGACGAAGACACCCCGGGTCCTGACACGTGGATGAGTGCAGAACCCGGGGTGGGACGCACCCTACGGGGTGGCGTGCGGGTGGCCGGGCAGCACGGTGAACGGCCCGTTGTCGAGGATGGGGTACTCGGATTCGCCGGCCTCCAGGCATTCGGCGCCCAGGCCCGGGGCGGGCCCGCGACCGGTGCAGACCCGCTCCGCCATGGTCACGAAGAGAGTACTGGTGTGGGTGCCGGGACGAAGCGGATGGAAGGCCCGAGACACCGGGACGACGTAGGGCAACCCTGCGGTTCCCGCAGGCAGCACGACATCAGCGGGAACCGTCCCGGACCGCAGGACCTCCGGGCCGAGCGTGACCGACCACTCGCGGGCTGTCCCGGCGTCGATCACATAGCGGGCGCTCTGGAAGTTGGTGATGAACGCCGCCTGCTCGGTCGCGGTCGCCGTGAGCCAAGGCGGGACGGCCCGGACCCACCTCTCCCCCGCCAGCGCCGTGCGGCAGCCGGGCCCACCGGGCGGGTCGGCGATGTCGTCGGTCGCGGGCGCAGGCGGGCCGACGATCCGCTCCCGCACGTCGTAGCGCTGGTTCAGATCCCGCCACTGCTCGCTGCCCCCGGTGAAGATGGGGCTGATGCAGAAGCGGTCGCGGTGCGGCTTCGCGTGCGCGGCGCCGGCCATGAGGCCCAGGCCTATCCCGAGCGTCGTCAGGATCGCCGCGGCTCTCGCGGAGCGCAGTACAGCAATGGACATGGTTGAACCCCCGTAGTTCGTACGCTGACCTCGTACGTTGTCGGGCCAGGCCCCCTGGCCCGGTGCGAAGCGTATGCGCAGTCATCACCGTGGCTGCCGCCTGACACGCCGATGCCGCGCGGTATTCAGCCGAGCTTCGGGGAACGTATTCCCAGGTGAGAAGCATCCCACCGACACGATCAAGTTCATCAACATCGATGTTGCTCGACAGGTGCTCCCCCTGGCGAACCGGCCTGGTGATGAGTTGTCGCGCCCGCAGCCGTCATACCTACGACGGGACTTCACCAAGCGGAAGGATGACGTGATGGGTGCGGACACACGGCTGGAAGAGCTGGGCGTGAGCGGACTGGGCGAGGTCGACGAGGCGGCGTTCTCCGGGCTGGTGGAGCGGCACCGGCGGGAGTTGCACGTGCACTGCTACCGGATGCTCGCTTCGTTCGAGGACGCCGAGGACACCGTCCAGGAGACGTTCCTGCGGGCCTGGCGTAAGCGGGAGACCTACCAGGGCCGGTCGACGTTGCGGGCCTGGCTGTACCGGATCGCCACCAACGCCTGCCTGGACCTGCTCGCCAGGTGCCGCCCGGAGCCGGCGACCGGCGGCGAGGTGCGGTGGCTGCAGCCCTACCCGGACCGGCTGCTCGACGAACTGCCCGCCGGTGAGGCGGACGACCCGGAGGCCGTCGCCGTCGCCCGCGAGACGATCGAGCTGGCGTACCTGGTCGCAGTGCAGCACCTCGCGCCGCGGCCGCGTGCCGTGCTGATCCTGCGGGACGTGCACGGCTGGCCGGCCAAGGACGTCGCGGAACTGCTCGGGGACTCCGTCAACTCCGTGAACAGCGCACTGCAGCGGGCCCGCGCCGGACTGCGCGAGCACCTGCCCGCGCAGCGGCAGGACTGGACCGGCGGCGAGCCGGACGCCGGAACGCGCGAACTGGTCCGCCGCTACACCGAAGCCGGCGTGGCCACGGACATCGCCGCGATCGCCGCCCTGCTGCGCGACGACGTCCGCTGCTCGATGCCGCCCACGCCGGGTCTGCACATCGGCCGGGACGCGGTCGTCGACGACTGGACGGCGAGCGGATTCGAGGGCATGGAGGGCCTGCGGCCCGTTCTCACGTACCTGAACCGGCAGCCCGCCGTCGCCTTCTACCACTGGCGGGAGCAGGAGGGCGCGTACCTGCCGCTGACGATCGACGTCCTGCGCATCACCGGCGGGACGATCACCGAGATCGTCACGTTCCATAGTGACCGGTTCCCGGGGCTCGGGCTGCCGGAGCGCCTGCCCGCCGACGGCACGGAGTAGTCCCGTGTGGAGTCGGCTCAGCCCCGTACGGGACGACGCTGAGCAGCGCGGCCTGAGCCTGACTGCGACCCCCGGTCGACGCCGGGCTCAAGCCGTGCGTGGTCGTGAGACGGTTCAGCTCGCAGGGCCGTACAGCCGGGCGACGTCGGGCGAGTCGAGCCAGCCGCTGTAGGTCGGCTGCTGCGGCCAACCCTCCGGGGAGTCCTGCCACTCCTCCTGCCGCCCGAAGGGCAGGGTGTCGACCAGCGCGAAGGTGTACGTGAGCTGTTCGGCTCCGCGGCCGGTCGTGTGCCAGGTGCGGTAGACCCGGTCGCCGTCGCGCAGGAACACGTTGAACCCGAACCCGCCGCCGGGTGGGGCGTCAACGTCGGCCCCGAACGGGCTGTCTGCGGTGGAGTACCACGTCATGGTGTTGCCGACCCGTTCGGCGTACGCGAGGGCCGCCTCGATCGGGCCCTGGGTGACGATGACGAACCGCGCGTCGTAGTTGTCGAGGAAGTCCAGCCGGGTGAACGACGAGGTCAGACTGGTGCACCCGCCGCACTGCCACTCGGCGTCCGGGTCCCACATGTGGTTATAGACGATCAGCTGCGACTTGCCGTCGAAGATGTCGACGAGCCGGACCGGACCTTCGGCCCCGACCAGGGTGTAATCGGGCATCGACACCATGGGCAGCCGTCGCCGCTGCGCCGCGATCGCATCGAGTTCCCGGGTGGCCGCCTTCTCGCGGACACGCAGTTCGTCCAGTTCCTTACGCCAGGTCGCCTGGTCGACGACAGGTGGAAAGGCCATGATCACCATCTCCTTCTTCTCGCCCCTCCACCCTAAGACCGGTCCCGGCGCGGAAACTCATCGAACCGCCGCCGACATCACCTCTCGCCGCGGTCACCCGGGACCAGCAACGGGCCGCCGTGGCCGGGCAGGCCCCGGTCGGCCGGGATCGCCTCCTCGACCGCGCCGTCGGTCGCGACGCCGTGTGTGCGGGTCTGCGCGGCCAGGCGCTCGTAGTATGCCGACACCGCCGCGAGCACATCTCGGACGGCGTCCAGCAGTTCGGTTCCCGCCTGCTCGACGACGTCGGCCTCGTGGATCTCGAAGGCCCGGATCGCTCGCAGTACAGCGGACTTCAGGTCGCTGAGCAGCTGGACGTCGGCGTGCTCGTAGATGCGGCACAGTGCGGTGACCCGCCGGTGGTCGTCGCCGGTCAGCAGCAGTTGCTTGACGGCGGTCACGGAGGTCCGCACGAGGGTGACGTCGGGCCGGGCCGCCAGGGCGGCGAGTTCGGCGTCGAGGTGGCGGACGTCCTGCTGCGGGTCGCAGAAGCCGACGGTGTGCTGCCACAGGGTGCGCAGGTCGTCGTGCAGGATCCCGTCCAGGTAGCTGACCAGGAACCGGCGGTGTCCTTCGATGACGTACTGCGCTTTGAAGGCCGTCAGGTCCCGGGGGTCCTCACCCAGGGTGGTGACCGAGGCGGTGAACCCGTAGTCGGCGGTGAGCGCGTTGCGCATGGCGACCAGCATGTACAGGAACCGCACCCAGCCCCGGAACAGTTCCTCCAGCGGCAGCGAGCGCAAGCCGTCCTCGGTGAGCACCACACCCCAGCGCGCGCCGAACTGCAGTCGGCGCAGGTGGCCGATCTGATACATGGAGAGCTGGGAGTCGATCTCGGCGTGCGCGTGGTGCAGCACCTTGCGGTATGCCGCGGTCGCGTCCATGCCGACGTAGTTGCGGACGATGTGCGGCCCGCCGATGTGCAGGTGGATGAACTCGCTGACGTCGATCACCGCGCCGCCGACGGCCATCCAGTAACCCATGTCGGGCGTGTCGTGCTGCGCCAGGTCCGACACCTCGACACGCGGCGTCTGCTGGGCGTGGCCGAGGTAGGTGGTGAAGACGTCCTGGGCGAGACGTCCCTCGGCGACCAGTCGGCGGAGGAACTCCCGGCCGTCGCCGGGCACGATGGCGGTCAGCGCCTGGAGCACCGCGACGGAGAATCGCGAGCTGCCGCAGACGTAGACGGATGCGCCGCGTCCGCCGTCCTCGACGGGCCGCAGCAGGTCCCAGAGGGCGTCGGCGTCGGCGCGGATCACGTCGTCGACGCGCCGCCGCTGCCCGGCTCCGACGACATGTCTCCGGCCGTCGAACCGGATCCCGGCATCGGCGCGGGAGAACGCGACGGACAGGTTCAGCCGACCGGCCGCGGCCGCCGTGTCCAGCTCGGTGTGCTCGACGAACTCGTCCGGCGTCCGGATGCCCAGGTAGAGCCGGTTCTCGCCGGGTCCGGTGCGGGCGGCGACGAACCCCAGGAACGGGGCGATGCCGGAGCCGGCGGCGAACATGACGATGGGCGCCGCCGGATCGGCCGGCAGCCGGAACCTGGGGGTGGCCACGATCTGCAGGGAGAGCCGTTGCCGGCCGTCGAGACTTGCCCGGCGCAGGAAGTGCGATGCCGCGCCTTGGCGTTTGCGCGAGACGGACCACGGTGTGCGGGCCGAGGTGTAGTCGAGTCCGGCGACGACCAGTTTCAGGGTGGTCGCCGGTTGACCGGGCGGCGGAGCCGAGGCGATCGAGTAGAGCCGGAACGGTTCGGGCGCGACGACCGCGCAGAAGGCGTCGCTGTCGCCGGCGTCGGCCTTGCAGAGCCGGGTGACGTCATACCCGCCGGCGTACAGCAGGTTCAGGACGTCCCAGAGTTCCCACTGGTCCTCCATGCGGGCGTCGACGACCCGCTGCCACGCGCCGACGGCCGTGAGTCTCGCCAGCCGTTTGGCGACCTCCCGGCCGATCGGCCGCAGCTGGGCGAAGCGCAGCAGCGTCCGCAGCGGAAGGACGTCGACGTCGCCGTAGCCCTCCCGGCGGGCCACCGCCGCCCGCCAGCGCGGGGTGAGCGGCACCAGTTCGTCGCCGGTGGCCTGCAGCGCGGCGACCGTGCGGCGCACGAGGTCGTCGTCGTGCTCGGCCAGCACGCCGACCCGGTCGCCGGGCAGGTGGTGCACGCCCTGGCCGGTCACGTCGAGGTCCAGGTAGCAGGTCCAGCCACCGGACTCGCCGGTGACGACCCGGCCCCGGCGGGCGGTCCCGAACACCACGGGCGCGCCCACCGGTGGGCGGCGTTCCTCGCGGACGACGGCCAGCTCCCCGTCGACCTTGTCCCAGGTCCGGTCCTTGAACAGCCCGGTGAACCGGGCGCCGGTGGTCACCTGTCGGCCGACTTTGAACGCCACTTCCAGGAAGCCGTAGGCCTTGATGCGGTGCAGTCCCATCCAGCCGCGGTCGCCGACGTAGGCGTCGAGCATCGCGTTGTAGACGCCGCGCAGGGCGCTGCTGCGGGTGTCCTCCACGTACTGGCGCACCGACACCTCGCGCAGCGCCGCCACGAGTTCCCGCCAGTGCCGGGGGAAGTATCCGGCCAGGTAGGTGCTCTGCTGCCCGACCAGGGAGCCGTAGTCCCGGCGTTCGAGGAACGCGTCGAGCGCGTGGATCTGCGGTTGGGCGGTGCCGCTCGGGCTGGGCGCGCCGTCGAAGATCGGCACGCCCGCGGTGCCGACCGTCTTGGCCCACAGCACCTGGTCGAGGGGATGCCGGCCACGGGGGTTGGGGTCGATCTGGGGGTAGATGGCCTGGGTGACGTGCTGCAACTGGTCGAGGATCACCAGCAGCGCGCCTTCCAGCGCGGCCGGGTCGTCGGCGACCACGGCCTCCTGGGCGTCGAGCATCGCGCCCAGCACGGGCGTGAGCCCCATCGCGAACTCGGTGGTGACCAGGTAGAACACCCGCTCGGCGGCGTTGTTCCAGGTCGGCACGAGCAGGTCCATGTTGTCCAGCGCCCGGGGACCGGACGGGTCGCGCAGCCGCCAGTTGTAGAAGAACAGGTCGATGTACGACACGGCCGGGGTCTGCTTGCCCAGCCGTCGCGAGACGGTGGTCCACGGCCGCAGCAGCGAGTCGGGCAGCGCGGCGGGCGGGTCGATCGCCATGTACTGGTAGGCGTGGGCGAACACGCCGAGCAGGGTCGAGGCGCGCAGCAGGTAGCGGTCGGGCAGTGCCTCGGGTCTGGCGTCGAGGACCGGCATCGCGTCGAACGCCCGGCGCAGCGTGAGCCGGCGGAACAGCTCGGGCAGCCGGTCGGTCATCTCGTCCCAGGCGCGGTGCGAGTCCGGGAAGGCCAGCAGCGGCGGTTGTGCGGGCAGGAAGCCGTGCGCAAGCGACAGGAACCCGTCGAGTTCGTGGCCGACCTGCCGGTTGTGCGCCTCAGCGGCCCGCACCACCCGCCGCGCGGCGACGTCGGGCGGGGTGTCGGGCCGGAAGACGGTCAGGTGCGACTCGTCGACCGACACCGTCGCGTTCGGATCGACGAACTTCCAGGCCACGTCGAACCGGCCGATCCGGATCCGGTCCCCGGGAACGAGCGCCTGGCGGCGGGTCAGCCGCTGGTCGTTGACGTAGGTGCCGTTGGTGCTGCCGAGATCGGTGAGCACCAGGTAGTCGCCGATCATCTCCAGTTGTGCGTGGCGCCGGGACACGCTGCTGTCGTCGAGCTTCACCGCGGCCGCGCCGGCGTCACGGCCGAACGTGACCGGCAGCGCGCGCACCTGCTCGCTGGTGGCCTGGGTGTGCCGATCGGTCAGGACCAGCCGGATCTCAGGAATGGTAGATCACCGCTCGGCACAGGTCGGCGCGCGACAGCGTGCCGACGAGTTTGCCGCCGTCGACGACGGGGAGCCGCCGGATGCCGCGGTCGATCATGATGATCGCCGCGCGGGCGAGTTCGTCGCCGGGGCTGACGGTCGCCGTGTCGCGGACGACGAGGGGGTCGATGGGGCGGTCGGCGAGGGAGCGGCCCCGCTCCAGGAAGATCCGGAACGCGTCCGCGAGCGTGCCGCCGCCGGCGGTGACGTCGTCGAAGCCCGGCAGCATGGCGCGCACCAGGTCCTCTTCCGACAGTGAGCCGACGAACCGGCCTTCGTGGTCCAGCACCATCAGCTGCCCGACCTCGGACACGCTGACCACCTCGGCCGCGCGCCGGATGGTGGCGCCGAGCCGTATGTATGCCGGGAAGGCCGTCATCACGTCGCTGACCCGCACGCCACCTCCCAGGTCCGAACTGCGGTCGTCTCGCCACGCGAATCCGTCACGAGCTGGTGCTGAACGCGAATGGGGCCGATCCGGCGTACGGTTTGGAGGGCCGTCTCCGGCCGAGTTTAGCCAGACCTGTCACCGGCGATGATCCGATGATCGGCGGACGCCGCGATCCGTCGGGCCGACGTCGGTGTCGCGACGTCCCATCGAAAGCGGGTGAGCGTGAGGCGACCGACACTGTTCCTGACGGTGGGTCTGCCCTGCACAGGAAAGACCACCACGGCCCGGCGCATCGAGATCGAGCTGGACGCGCTTCGTCTGACGAAGGACGAATGGGTGAAGGCCCTCTACGGTGACGACAATCCGACTTCGGCCGGGGACGTGATCGAAGGGCGGCTCATCCGGATCGGGCTGCGCGCCCTGGAACTCGGCAACAACGTCGTGATCGACTTCGGCCTCTGGAGCCGGGACGAGCGCTCCGCGCTGCGCCGGGCAGCAGCGGACCGGGGCGCGGCGGTCGAGTTGCTCTACTGCGAACTGACCCCTGCCGAGCAGCGGAAACGAGTCGATCAGCGCCAAGCCGAAGAGCCGCACACGACCTGGCCCATGTCCGACGAGGAACTGACCGAGTGGGCTGCCTTCATGCAGATCCCGACCCCAGGCGAACTCGACGGCAGCGAACCCGTCGACGACCCGCCGGCCGGATTCGCGACGTGGGACGAGTGGCGCGAACACCGCTGGCCGCCATCGGTCTCCTGACCGCACGTCAGGCGAGTCAGGCGTCCACCCCGACGAGGCGCAGCACCGCGGCGGCCACCGCCCGCTGCAGTTCCTCCGGCGGTGCGACGGGCAGGTCGCGGCGTATCCCGATGACGCTCTCCACCAGCCCGAACACGAGATCGCCGAGGAACGCGTCCGCGCCTGCCGGCGCGGCGGCGGCCGTGAGCACGCGATACGTCTCGCGCAGTCGCTCCCGCTCGGCGCGGAAGCGGTTGAAGGGCTCGGTCGCGACCTCGGGCAGGCCGTAGAGGATGCCGACGTTCCAGCGGGCGGTGAGCAGGACTCCCACGTCGTAGGTCGCCAGCGCGTGCAGGGCCGCGGCCGGTGCGGCGCCCTGCCGTTCCAGGTCGGCGGCGTAGTCCAGCGAGGGACGGACGGTCGCTTCGAGCAGTTCGGCGAGGATCTGCTCCTTGTTGTCGAAGTGGTAGTAGAGCGAGGCCTG
This sequence comes from Catellatospora sp. NPDC049111, assembly GCF_040648615.1. NCBI lineage: Bacteria > Bacillati > Actinomycetota > Actinomycetes > Micromonosporales > Micromonosporaceae > Catellatospora > Catellatospora sp. NPDC049111. The sequence goes on from NZ_JBEZEB010000006.1 coordinate 308,798, forward strand.
CCGGATGCCGACCGCCTCGGCGATGAGCCTGGTGGACGTCGCCGCGTAGCCGCGCTGGGCGAACAGTTCCGCGGCGGCGTCGAGGATCTCCTCGCGCGCGGTGGCCGCGGGCAGGCGGCGCGCTCCTGACCTGGGACGGCCGACGGCGGCGGGCTGCGGTTTCACGCCCTGCATCGTCGCATCCCGGCCGCACCGGGCCGCTCACTGCTCCGCCATGTCCGCGGTGAGGTTGCGGCAACGCAGGTTTTACCGCAGAGGACTCAGCCCGATACGGCTCCGCATAAATCTGTCGGCCGACAGGTATTGGCGGTCGGCGGGTTCAGGATCCGCCGCCGAAAACGAGGAGGCGGTCATGTCCCCCACCCCAGCTCCGCCCGCACCGCCCCCGGTCGCCGTGACCGGACCCGGCACCGACGCCGCGGACCTGCGCGGCTTCGGCTACGAGCCGGAGCTGCGCCGCAGCATCGGCAGCTACGCGTCGTTCGCCGCCGGGTTCTCCTTCGTCTCGATCCTCACCACGGTGTTCCAGCTGTTCGCCTTCGGCTTCTCGTTCGGCGGGCCGGCCTTCTTCTGGACCTGGCCGCTGGTGTTCGCCGGGCAGTTCATGGTCGCGCTGACCTTCGCCGAGCTGGCCGCCCGGTATCCGATCTCCGGTTGCATCTACCAGTGGTCGCGCCGGCTGTCGAACTCGGCGGTCGGCTGGTTCGCCGGCTGGGTGATGATCATCGCGCAGACCGTCACCGTCGCGGCGGCGGCCATCGCCCTGCAGGTGGTGCTCCCGTCGATCTGGTCGGGGTTCCAGCTCGTCGGCGACGACCCGTCGCTGACCTCGCCCACCGGGGCGACCAACGCCGTCATCCTCGGCTCGATCCTGATCGGCCTGACCACGCTGGTGAACGTCATCGGCGTACGCCTCATGGCGATCATCAACAGCACCGGCGTGACGCTGGAGATCATCGGCGTGGTCGCGGTGGTGGTGCTGCTGCTGGTCAACGCCGAGCGCGGGCCGGGCGTCGTCCTCGACACCGGCGGCACCGGTTCGGGCTTCGGCTACGTCGGGGCGTTCCTGGTGTCGGCGCTGATGGCCGCCTACGTCGTGGTCGGCTTCGACAGCGCCGGCGAGCTCAGCGAGGAGACCCGCGACCCGCGCCACACCGCGCCGCGCACCATCCTGCGGGCGCTGGCCGCCTCCGGCATCGGCGGCGGCTTGATGCTGCTGGTGGCGCTGATGGCGGCGCCTAGCCTGACCGACGGGCGGCTGGCCACCGAGGGCCTGCCGTACGTGCTGATGAGCAGGCTGGGCGAGACCGGCGGGCGCATCCTGCTGATCGACGTCGCGATCGCGGTCGTGGTCTGCACCCTGGCGATCCAGACCGCGGGCAGCCGCATGGTGTTCTCCATGGCCCGCGACGGTGTGCTGCCGTTCTCCGCCGCGCTGCGCAAGGTGTCGCCGCGCACCGGCGCGCCGGCCCTGCCCGCGATCGTCGTCGGCGTCGGCGCCGCCGCGGTGCTGTTCGTCAACATCGGACAGGCGGCGCTGTTCACCGCCCTCACCAGCGTCTGCATCGTCATGCTCTACATGGCGTACGCGCTGGTGACGGTGCCGCTGCTGGTGCGCCGGCTCAAGGGCTGGCCGCGTGGCGAGGACGCCGCCGCCACCGAGCGTGGCGGGCGGCTGTTCTCGCTGGGCAGGTGGGGTCTGGCGGTCAACGTGCTGGCCGTCGTCTACGGCATCGGCATGATCCTCAACCTGGGCTGGCCCCGCCAGGAGGTCTACGACCCGACCGGCGAGCACTGGTACCTGCACTACTTCTCACTGCTGTTCGTCGGCGGCTCGCTGCTGGTCGGCGCGCTGGTGTACCGGCGCTTCCGCGCCCGGACCAGTTCGCCGCAACTGCTGCTCCCGCTGGCCGTCGTGGCCGAGGGAGAGGCCGCGTGACGGGCTCGACCGCCACCACCGCCGGGGCGCGGGCACACGCCCGCGCCCAGGGCGGCACCGTCACGGCCTGCATGCCGACCGTGCCCGCCCGCGGGCTGGCCGAGCCGCCCGCGGGCGTCGACGCCGCCGACCTGGTCTGGGCCGAGACCGTGCCCGGCGGGGGCTACGCGCACCGGCGGCTGGCCGCCGGGACGGCGCTGCGGCTGACCGACCTCGACGGCGACGCCTGCGTGTCGGTGCTGCTGTTCAGCGCTGACGAGCCCTGGGAGCGGCTCAACGTCGCCGACACCGTCAAGGTGCTGTGGCAGGCCTACGTCGGCGAAGGCCACCTGCTGCTGTCCGACCAGGGGCGGGTGCTCGCCTCGGTCACCGCCGGGGCCCGCGACCGCGCCGACACCTTCTGCGGCACGTCCACCCTGCTGCGCAACACCGAGCGCTACGGCGACGGCAGCGCGCACGGCCCCTCCCCCGCCGGGCGGGAGCTGTTCACGCTGGCCGCGGCCAAGCACGGGCTCAGCCGCCGGGACCTGCCGCCGAGCATCTCGTTCTTCCAGGGCGTACGCGTCGACGCCGACGGCACGTTCCGCTGGCTCGGTTCGGCCGGGCCCGGCGCGAGCGTCGAACTGCGCACCGAGATGCCGGTCGTCGCGCTGCTGGCCAACGTGCCGCACCCGATCGACCCCCGTCCGGCGTACACGTGCACCCCGGTGCAGGTGCGGGCCTGGCGGGACCGGCGGACCGCGCCCGGTGATCCGCTGTGGACGCGTACGCCCGAGGGCGAGCGCGCGTTCGCCAACACCGCCGACCACCTCACCGCCCGGGGGCTCTCGTGACCGCGTCCACTACCGTGCCCGCCCTGGTGCCGGGCACCGTCGTGCTCGACGAGACGGTCCCCGCCAGGGCCCCGTGGTCGGCGGTCGTCCGCCGCGGGCAGGTGCTGACCATTGTCGACCTGCATGGCAACCAGGCCGTCGACTGCCTGATCTACCGCGCCGACGACACCGCCGAGCGGTACTCCGCACCCGACACGCTGGCCGCCCAGGGCGGCATCTTCCTGACCGCGGGAAGCGTGCTGCGCTCGTCGGAGGGCCGCGCGCTGATGACCGTCGTGGCCGACGAGGTCGGCCGGCACGACACCGTCGGCGGGGCGTGCAGCCGCGAGTCCAACACCCTGCGCTACGGCCACCACACCGCGCACCAGCACGCCTGCGTCGAGAACTTCCTCGCCGAGGGAGCGCGGTGGGGCCTGGGCAAACGCGACCTGGTCAGCAACATCAACTGGTACATGAACGTGCCCGTCGACCCGGACGGCAGCCTCGGCATCGTCGACGGCATCTCCGCCCCCGGCCTGCGCGTCGCCCTGCGCGCCGAACTCGACGTGCTGGTGCTGGTGTCGAACTGCCCCCAGGTCAACAACCCGTGCAACGGCTTCGACCCGACCCCGGTGCGTTTGGTCGTCACCGCGCCCTGAGCCGCCGTCCCCGCTGAGAGGCCCGCCATGTTCGACACCCTGCTCGTCGCCAACCGCGGCGAGATCGCCTGCCGAGTCATCCGCACCGCCGCGCGGCTCGGGCTCAAGACCGTCGCCGTCTTCTCCGATCCCGACCGGTCCGCCCCGCACGTGCGGATGGCCGACGCCGCCGTGCACCTGGGCCCGGCCCCCGCCCGCGACAGCTACCTGCGGGTGGACCGGGTCCTGGCGGCGGCGCTGGCCACCGGCGCGGGCGCCGTGCATCCCGGGTACGGGTTCCTGTCCGAGGACGCCGGGTTCGCCGCCGCCGTCGAAGCGGCCGGGCTGGTGTTCGTCGGCCCCACCCCGCAGCAGCTCACCGCGTTCGGGGCCAAGCACACCGCCCGGGACCTGGCCCGCGCCGCCGGGGTGCCGATGATCGAGGGCACGGGACTGCTGTCCGGCCTGGACGAGGCGCTGGCCGCCGCTGACGGCGTCGGCTACCCGGTGATGGTCAAGGCGACCGGTGGCGGCGGCGGCATCGGCATGCGGGCCTGTCATACGCCGCAGGAGCTGGCTTCGGCGTACGACCAGGTGGAGCGCCTGGCCGTGGCCAGCTTCGGCAGCGGCGGGGTGTTCCTGGAGCGGTATGTGCCGCGCGCCCGGCACGTCGAGGTGCAGGTGTTCGGCGACGGCCGGGGCAGCGTGGTCGTGCTCGGCGACCGCGACTGCAGCCTGCAGCGCCGCAACCAGAAGGTGATCGAGGAGGCACCCGCGCCGGGGCTGCCGGACGCGGTCAGGCAGCGGCTGCACGCCTCCGCTTCTGCGCTGTGCGCGTCGGTGGACTACCGCTCAGCGGGCACGGTGGAGTTCGTGTACGACGCCGAACGCGAGCAGGCGTCGTTCCTGGAGGTCAACGCCCGGTTGCAGGTCGAGCACCCGGTGACCGAGCAGGTCTTCGGCGTGGATCTGGTCGAGTGGATGCTGCGGCTGGCGCAGGGCGACCACAGCGTCGTGGAAACCCCGCTCCGCCCGGCCGGGGCGGCCGTCGAGGCGCGTGTGTACGCCGAGGACCCGACGCAGGACCACCGGCCCAGTGCCGGGCTGGTCACCCGGGCCGAGTTCCCCGCGTCGGCCCGCATCGACGGGTGGGTCGAGGCCGGCACCGAGGTCAGCACCTTCTACGACCCGATGCTGGCCAAGGTCATCGTCACCGGCACGGATCGCGACGAGGCGTTCGCGGCGCTGCGGGCGGCGCTGGCAGGCACCCGCGTCGACGGCGTCGAGACGAACCTGGGGCTGCTGCGGGCCGCCGCGGCCGACGCCGGCGTCCTCGCCGCCGCGCACAGCACCGCCACGCTGGCCGACGTGGCCGACGGCGAGCCCAGGATCGTCGTCGAACGACCTGGCACGCTCACCGCCGTGCAGGACTGGCCCGGCCGGACCGGGCTGTGGGAGGTCGGGGTGCCGCCGTCCGGACCCATGGACGACCTGTCGTTCCGGCTGGGCAACCGGGCGCTGGGCAACGCCGAGGGCGCGCCGGGGCTGGAGTGCACGGTGGACGGACCGGCGCTGCGCTTCACCGCCGCCACCACCGTCTGCGTCACCGGCGCGACGGTGCCGGTGACCGTCGACGGCACGCCGGTGCCTTGCTGGGAGCCGGTCGAGGTGCCCGCGGGTGCGGTCCTGGACGTGGGCCGCGCGACCGCCGGGCTGCGGGCGTACGTCCTGGTCGCGGGCGGGTTCGCGGTGCCCCGGTATCTGGGCAGCGCGGCGACGTTCACCCTCGGCCAGTTCGGCGGACACGGCGGGCGGGCGCTGCGGGTCGGCGACGTGCTGCGGGCCGCCACACCGACCGGGCCGATCGCGGGGCCGGTCCCGCTCCAGGACCGGCCCGTGATCGGCACCGAGTGGCGGCTCGCCGTCACCGAGGGCCCGCACGCCGCGCCGGAGTTCTTCCTGCGCGAGGACATCGAGGCGTTCTACGCCGCGAGCTGGCAGGTGCACTTCAACTCCGCCCGCACCGGGGTGCGCCTGGTCGGGCCGAAACCGCGCTGGGCCCGCGCCGACGGCGGCGAGGCGGGGCTGCACCCGTCGAACATCCATGACACGCCGTACTCCGTCGGTGCGGTGGACTTCACCGGCGACGTGCCGATCCTGCTCGGCCCGGACGGCCCGAGCCTGGGCGGATTCGTCTGCCCGGCCACCGTGGTCACCGCCGAACGCTGGAAGCTGGGCCAGCTCAGCCCCGGCGACACGGTCCGGTTCACACCGGTCGGCGACGACACCGCCGCCGCGCTGCGGGCCGACCGGTCCGGGCCGGTGCTGCTGCTGCCGCCGGGCACCGGTGACGACGGCGTGCTGGCCCGCCGGGACCCGACCGACGCCGGACCCGCCGTCACCTACCGGCGCAGCGGCGACGACAACCTGCTCGTCGAGTACGGCCCGATGACCCTCGACCTGGGCCTGCGGCTGCGCGCCCACGCGCTCATGGAGCGGCTGCGCGCCGAGCGGCTGCCCGGCGTCGTCGACCTGACCCCCGGCATCCGGTCGCTGCAGGTCCACGTCGACCCGGACGTGCTGCCCGTACGGCGGCTGCTCGACCTGGCCCGCAGCGTGGAGGACGAGCTGCCCGCGACCTCCGCGCTGCAGGTGCCCAGCAGGGTCGTGCACCTGCCGCTGTCCTGGGACGACCCGGCCACCCGGGAGGCGATCGCCCGCTACATGGCCGGGGTGCGCGACGACGCGCCCTGGTGCCCGTGGAACATCGAGTTCATCCGCCGGGTCAACGGGCTCGACAGCGTCGACGACGTGTACCGCACCGTCTACGACGCCAGCTACCTGGTGCTCGGCCTCGGCGACGTGTACCTCGGCGCGCCGGTCGCCACACCGCTGGACCCCCGGCACCGGCTGGTCACCACGAAGTACAACCCGGCCCGCACCTGGACCCCGGAGAACGCCGTCGGCATCGGCGGGGCCTACCTGTGCATCTACGGCATGGAAGGGCCCGGCGGCTACCAGTTCGTCGGCCGCACCGTGCAGGTGTGGTCGCGGTGGCGGCAGTCCGGCGGCTTCGAACCCGGCTCGCCGTGGCTGCTGCGCCACTTCGACCGGATCTCCTGGTATCCGGTCGGTGCCGACGAACTGCTCGACCTGCGTGCCGACGTCGCCGCCGGACGCCACGACCTGCGTATCGACGACGGCGTGTTCCGGCTGGCCGACCACGAGACGTTCCTGGCCGGCAACGCGGCGTCCATCGCGGACTTCCGGTCCCGGCAGGCGACGGCGTTCACCGCCGAACGCGATGCCTGGGCCGCGGCCGGCGAGTTCGACCCCCGGCCCGAGCCCGAGGCCCCGGCCGCCGCGGCGGACGTCGCGGTGCCCGTCGGCGGCGCGCTGGTCGAGGCGCCGATGCTGTCCAGCGTATGGCGGGTCGACGTGCGCCCCGGCGACCGCGTCCGGGCCGGGCAGCCGTTGCTGGCGCTGGAGGCCATGAAGCTCGAAACGGTGATCGTCGCCCCGCAGGACGGCCAGGTCACCGACATCCTCGTCACCCCCGGGTCCCAGGTGGCCCCGGGCAGCCCGCTGGTCGTACTCACCGGGAGGACCCGATGACCCCGCAGGACCGCGTACGCGACGCGTACGCCCGGCTCGCCCGCGGCGAGCGCCCCGAAGCGTGGATCGCGCTGCGTGCCGAGGAGGACGTCCTGGCCGACGCGGCCGCGCTGGAGCAGCGGCTGGCGGCGGGTGAACGGTTACCGCTGGCAGGGTCGCTGCTGGCGGTCAAGGACAACATCGACGTCGCCGGGCTGCCCACCACCGCGGGTTGCCCGGAGTACGCGTACCTGCCCGAGCGCAGCGCCCCGGCCGTGCGGCGGCTGGTCGACGCGGGCGCGCTCGTGCTCGGCAAGACCAATCTGGACCAGTTCGCCACCGGCCTGGTCGGCACCCGCAGCCCGTACGGCGCGGTCCGCGACGTCCGCGATCCGGCGCGCGTGTCCGGCGGGTCCAGTTCCGGCTCGGCCGTGGTGGTGGCGCTGGGCATCGCGGACCTGGCGCTGGGCACCGACACCGCCGGGTCGGGGCGGGTACCCGCCGCGTACCAGGGCGTCGTCGGGGTGAAACCGACCCGGGGCCTGGTCCCGACCGACGGCGTGGTGCCGGCCTGCCGCAGCTTCGACTGCGTCACCGTCTTCGCCCGCACGCTCACCGCCGCCCGGCAGGCGATGTCGATCATGTCGGAGCCTGCGGGGCGGCCCTGGCCCGCGGACGCGCCGCTGGCCGCGCCGCCCGCGCCCGTCGTCGCGGTGCCCGACCGCGACGAACTGGTCGCCATGTCCGCGCCGTGGCTGGACGCCTTCGAGCAGGCCGCCCAGGCGCTGGTCAAGGCGGGGGCGCGGCTGCGGCCGATCCGGCTGGCGCCGTTCCTGGCCGCCGCGAGGCTGCTCTACGGCGGCGGTTTCGTCGCCGAGCGGTACGCCGCCGTCGGCGCCTTCCTCGATGGGCGTCCCGCCACTGCCGATCCGACGGTCGCCGGGATCATCACCGCTGCCCGGGACGTGCCCGCGCACGTGCTGGTCGCCGACACCGAGCGCCTGGAGCGGCTGCGCGAGCAGGCGATGGCCGCATGGGGCGACGCCGACGCGCTGCTGCTGCCGACCGCCCCGGTCCATCCCACGATCGCGCAGGTCGCCGCCGACCCGGTGGGCGTCAACGCGCTGGTGGGCACGTACACCAACTTCTGCAACCTGTTCGACCTCGCGGCGGTCGCCGTGCCCGCCGGGGAGGTCGAGGGCGGGCATTTCGGCGTACAGGTGATCGCCCGTGGTTTCGCCGACGCCGTCGCCGCGGACGTCGCGGCACTGATCCTGGACGAGCCCGCGCCCGCCCCGCCGACGGGTGGGCTGCCGCTGCTGGTCATCGGCGCGCACCTGACCGGCCAGCCGCTCAACGAGCAGCTCACTTCGGCCGGCGGCCGGTGCGTCGCCCGGGTCCGCACGGCGCCGGAGTATCGCCTGTACGCGCTGCCGACGCAGCCGCCGAAGCCGGGCCTGGTGCGCGTGGGCTCCGGCGGGGGCAGCATCGACGGTGAGATATGGCTGCTGCCGCCTGCCGCGCTCGGCCGGTTGCTGGCCGCGCTGCCCGAGCCGATGACGCTCGGCAAGGTCCGCCTGGCCGACGGCAGCCTCGTGACCGGTTTTCTCTGCGAATCGGCGGCTACCGAGGACGCCCCCGACATCACCGAGCACGGCGGCTGGAGGTCCTATCTGGCGTCTTGACCCGTGGCGAGGCCTCGTGGCCCGCTCGTGTCGTATAGTCGGACCGCGCGTATCTGCGCGGTCGAGGTCGAGAGGCGCTGCGACGGACTGGCGGTCTTCGGGCCGCAGCCCGCCACGCTCGGCCCCGGCTTCTCCCCAAGGGCGCCTCCGAACGCGGAGGTGCCCTTCTTGCTGTGCTCGACCGGCTCTTGCCTTGGGCTCACGCACCTCACCTCCGCTCGGGACCGACCGTCGATCCTTTCCTGAGGGAGGAACCATGAACGCGAAACTGCAGCACCGCAACGGCATCGACTCCGCCGTCGCGGACCTGTCGCTGGCCGAGGCGGGCCGCCACCAGATCCGGCTGGCCGAGCACGAGATGCCCGGCCTGATGGCCGTCCGCCGCGAGTTCGCGGCCGCCCAGCCGCTGCGCGGGGCCCGCGTCGCGGGCTCGCTGCACATGACGATCCAGACCGCGGTCCTCATCGAGACACTGGCGGCGCTAGGTGCCGACGTGCGCTGGGTGTCCTGCAACATCTTCTCCACCCAGGACGACGCCGCCGCCGCGGTGGTCGTCGGCCCGACCGGCACCGTCGCACAGCCGTCCGGCATCCCGGTCTTCGCCTGGAAGGGCGAGTCGCTGGAGGACTACTGGTGGTGCACCATGCGGCTGTTCGACTTCGGCGACGGCCAGGGACCGAACATGATCGTCGACGACGGCGGTGACGTCACCATGCTCGTGCACCTGGGCGCCGAGTTCGAAGCCGCGGGCGCGGTCCCGCCGCCCGCCGCCGACGACCACCCCGAGTATCGGCTGATGCTGCAGACACTGCGGGCGAGCATGGACGCCGACAGCAAGCGCTTCACCCGGATCGCGGCACAGCTGCGCGGGGTCAGCGAGGAGACCACCATCGGCGTCACCCGCCTGTCCAAGCTCGCCAGGGAAGGCCGCCTGCTGTTCCCGGCGATCAACGTCAACGACTCGGTCACCAAGTCCAAGTTCGACAACAAGTACGGCATCAGGCACTCCCTGGCCGACGGCCTGAACCGCGCCACCGACGTCATGATCGGCGGCAAGCTGGCCGTCGTCTGCGGTTACGGAGACGTCGGCAAGGGCGCGGTCGAGGCGCTGCGCGGTCAGGGCGCCCGGGTGGTCGTCACCGAGATCGACCCGATCTGCGCGCTGCAGGCTGCGATGGAGGGCCTGCAGGTGGTCCGGCTCGACGACGTCGTCGCGACGGGCGACATCTTCATCACCACCACCGGGGGCACGGACATCATCACGGTCGAACAGCTGGCCAGGATGAAACACAACGCGATCGTCGGCAACGTCGGGCACTTCGACGACGAGATCGACATGGCCGGGCTGGGCCGGGTGCCCGGCATCGTCAAGGTCGAGATCAAGCCCCAGGTGCACGAGTGGCGTTTCCCCGACGGCCATTCGATCATCGTGCTGTCCGAGGGCCGCCTGTTCAACCTCGGCAACGCCACGGGCCACCCGAGCTTCGTGATGTCGAATTCCTTCACCAATCAGGTCATCGCGCAGATCGAGCTGTTCACCCGGCCCGAGATGTACGAGCGGCGCGTTCACATGCTGCCCAAGCACCTCGACGAGAAGGTCGCCCGGCTGCACCTCGACGCACTAGGGGCGCAGCTGACCACCCTGACCAAGAAACAGGCCGACTACCTGGGCATCGACGCCGAGGGTCCGTACAAGCCGGACCACTACCGGTACTGAGCGAACGGCTGGGGCCGGCCGGTCGGCAAGGCCTGGCCCCGGCCGTTACGAAACCCATGCGAGCACCACGTCGACTATCTGTCGCGACTCGACGCGGTATGCCTCACCCAGGCGGCGAGCCGCTGCGCGGTCTGAGCCGGCGTCTCCGTTCCGGTGTGCACGACGGTCGGAATGGTGCGGCGCAGGTACGCGGCGAAGAGCAGGTGCTCGTCGACCGCGTGCTCCCGCCATGACGGCCTGGCCTGAAGCCGGGTGCGGCGCTGCTCGTCCGTGCAGTCCAGGACGGCGAAGTGAACCGGTCCGATCCAGCGCCGCGACGGCAGGTCCGCCAACTGCTCAGGCATCAGCGGCCCGAGCAGGACAGTGCTGCGGCCTCCCTGCGCGATCCCGTGCGCGACGCTCAGCCATGCATCGCGGAACGCGTCCCAGTCGACCGATCCGGCGGTCTTCATCGGGTCGATCAGCCAATCCACGTCGAATACGACGCACTCCGGCAGCGCAGCGGCCAGCGGGGTGAAGATCGCAGACTTTCCCGAACCGGATGCTCCGGTGACGACATACAGCGGCTCGCGGCGTGCGGGTTCGGTCCAGCCGCAGCACGCGCAGACCGCGGCATCCGTGGCCGGTTCGAGAACGACCGCGGGTTCACAACGCTGGCAGAAGTGCATTCCGTGACTCTCCTTCGACCGCGTGACCCGGCGTGAACGCTGGCCCGGACGCATTCTCCGGCACGATGGGCGAGTCTGCGGGCCGGTGCGCCGCAGGCAAGGCCGCACTCAGGTCCCGGCCGCCGGGCGGTGGGGGTGATGTCACACGCCGCGGCCGGGAGGGGTGTCACCCTCCCGGCCGCGGCGGGCTCGGGTCACAGCAGGCTGGCCCCGTAGTAGGTCAGCGAGCCGACGTACGGGCTGAACAGCGGCCGTTTGACCGGTGCGTAGAAGACCCGGTAGGAGCCGGTCTTCCACACCCCGAGCGACACGCAGGGCGTGTCCAGGTAACCCGCGGTGATCGTGCCGCGGGCCACCGCCGCGATCTCGATCTTCAGGGGCCACGTGATGAAGATGCCGTGCGAGTAGACCGGGCCGCCGCTGTCGCCGGGGGCGGCGATGCAGTTGCCCGCGGTCGGGGTGCCCGGCACCTTCGCCGCGTACGTCATCGGGGCCATGCCGAGCACGCTGGTGTTGACGGCGTACACCTTGGCGTTGCAGTGCTCGCCGCTGAACGAGCCGCCGGTGCAGATCCAGTTGCCGACGTAGTCGGCGGTGGAGCCGCCGACCCGGATGCTCGACGAGCTGTTCCAGGCTCCGGTGTAGATACGGCCGGCGAAGGTGCGGTTGGCGGGCCGGTTGAGCATTTGCGTGTCGCGGGCGTTGACGTCGGCGACGATGGTGGTGTTGGGCTGGGTCGCGGTGCCGATCCGGGCGGTGTTGCCGTTGTTGCCGCAGTGCCCGGCGGTCAGCATGCGGGGTGACCCGGCCCAGTTGACGCTGAATCCGGTGGAGCAGGAACCGCCCGTGCTGAGGTTGTTCCAGCGAGCCCCGCCCCAGTACGGGGAGATGTCAGCCTGACGGTTGAACAGCAGGTCGGGCCGGCGTTCGACGGTGACCGTCAGCGGCAGGCGCGCCTCGGCCAGGACCGCCTCGCGGTCGGCTTCGGTGCTCACGGTGACGGTCAGGCCGGAGCCGTCGACCTGCGGTGCGGCGGTGGCGACGCGGCTGTCGACGCCGAGCCGGTCGACCTCGGCGGCGAGCTCGACCTCGCTGTAGCGGGCGGGCAGGAAGCGGACCGGGACGCCGGTGCGGGCGGCGCGTTCACGGGCGTCGGCGGGGACCTCGCCCTTCCAGTACACGTGCAGCTCGCCGTTCTCGGGCGCGGCGATCGTGCCGGCGTAACCGGGTGAGTCCACCGACAGGATGTCGTCGGCGGCGGTGTTGAGGCGGGTCTGCGCCTCGCTCAGGTCCTCCCAGGTCCGGAAGCCGCCGGGCACGGCTTCGGCGGGGGCGACGCCGGGGGTGTCGGTCTTGGGCTCCTCGGCGGCCGAGGCGCCCGTGGCGGGCAGGAGCACGGCCATGACCAGGAGCGCCGTGACGCTCCATCCGATCCTGGCACGGCGGGACGGTGTGTCAGTCATGGCAGCCATCGTGGGAGCGGGCCGGCGCCTGCCCAGGCGATCCTGAACATCGTTGAACATCGTTGTATCGCACGTACGATGGACATACTCAGCTTCGTCTATCAAGGAGACTGATGGCCGACGGGGGCACCCTGCAGGACCTTGCCCAGCTGCTGCGCCAGCTCAAACGGCGCGACGCCCGGCGGCGCGGCGGCACCGAGCTGACCTACCGCGCACTGGCCGCCCGGACCGGCTGGTCCACCGGGATCATCGCGCACTACTTCACCGGCAAGACCCTGCCGCCCACCGACCGCTTCGACATCCTGGTGCGGCTGCTGGGCGCGTCCCCGGCCGAGCAGGGCAGGCTGGCGACCATGCGCGACCGCGTCGACGAGGACCGGCGGCAGCCGGCCGGCCCGAGCACGCAGACCGTCCGCCTGCTCGGCCCCGTCGAGGTGACCGGCCCGCGCGGGCGGGCCACCCTGGTCGGCGCGCGCCAGCGCACCCTGCTCGGCCTGCTCGGCCTGCAGGCGGGCAACCTGGTCTCGCAGGCCCGGCTCACCGAAGCGCTGTGGGGCGAGCAGCCGCCCCGCACCGCGACCCCGTCGCTGTACTCCCACATCGCCCGCGTACGCCAGGCCCTCGACGACTGCGGCCTGCCCGGTATCCTGGTCACCCGCGACTCCGGATACCTGCTGGACCTGCGGCCCGCCGACGTCGACGTCGCCCGGTTCCACGACGACGCCGCCCGGGGCAGCCGGGCCCTGGCCCGCGGCGCGGCCGCCGAGGCGGTCACCCACCTGCTCGACGGGCTCGGGCTCTGGCGCGGTGAGGCTTTCGAGGACGCCGAACCCGCCGGCTGGGCCGCCGAGCAGGTGCGGCGGCTGGCCGAGGCGCGGATGCGCTGCCTGGACGACCTCTGGGACGCCCGCCTGCGCCTGGGTGAACACGTCGCCGCGGTCGACGAGATCGAGCGGCTGCTGGCCGCCGACCCGGGCCGCGAGCGCCTGGTCGGGCTGCTCATGCTCGCCCTGTGCCGGTCGGGCCGGCACACCGACGCCGTCAAGGCATACCACCGGCTGCGCAGCCACCTGGCCGAGCAACTCGACGTCGAACCCGGCCCGGAACTGCGGCGGCTGTACGTGGCCGTGCAGCGCCGCGACCCCGCCGCCGGTTTGGACAGCCCGTCGGACGCCCGCCGGCCGGCCCAGCTGCCCGCCGTGGTCGGACACTTCACCGGCCGCGAGTCGGAGGAGGCCGCGCTCGACGCCCTGCTGTCGCAGCCCGGCCCGCTCGCGGTGATCTCTGGCCCCGGCGGCATGGGCAAGACCGCGCTGGCGGTGCACTGGGCGCGCCGGGTCGCCGACCGCTACCCCGACGGCCAGCTCTTCCTCGACCTGCGCGGCCACGATCCGGCTGCCGCGATGCCTGCCCAGGAGGCCCTGGGCCACCTGCTGCGGGCGCTGGGCACCGGCGCGACGGCGCACGATCCCGGCCCGTACCGTTCGGCCCTGCACCAGCGCCGCGTGCTGATCCTGCTCGACAACGCCGGTTCCGCCGAGCAGGTCTCGCCGCTGGTGCCGCCGGACTCCGGCAGCCTGCTGGTCGTCACCAGCCGCCACCAGCTCCCGGCGCTCGCCGTCGAGCACGAGGTCGCCGCCGTCAGCCTCGACGCCCTCCCCCACCCCGACGCCGCGCTGCTGCTGCGCCGGGTGCTGGGCCACGACCGGGTCGACCGCGAACCCGAGCACGCCGCCCGGCTGGTGGACCTGTGCGGCAGGCATCCGCTGGCACTGCGCATCGCCGCCGCGAAACTCACCGCCCGCCCCCTGCGCAGGCTCGCCGAACTGGTCGCCGAGCTGTCCGAAGGCGACCGCCTCGACGTGCTGGCGGTGCCCGGCCACCCCGGCGGCGTACGGGCCGTGTTCGCCGCGACCTACCGGACGCTGAGCCCGCAGGCCGCGGCGCTGTTCCGGCGGCTGGGCAACCACCCCGGCCCGACGTTCACCACGCACCTGGCCACCGCCGTGGCCGGGCGGCCCGCCACCGCGGCCCTCGACGAACTCGCCGCCGCTCACCTGGTCACCGAGGTCGCCGACGGGCGGTACCGCTTCCATGACCTGATCGGCCTGTACGCACTCGAAAACGCCGACCCGGACGAGGCCGCCGACACCCGTACCGCCCTGTTCACCTGGTATCTGGCCCTGGCCGAGACCGCCAACCAGCTGCTGGAACCGGCTCGCGACCGGGTGAAACTGTCCTGGCAGGACCCGCCGCCCCACCTGCCGCCGCTGCCCGACACCGCCCACGTGCTGGACCTGCTCGACGACGAGCGCCCCAGCCTGCTGCCGATCGCGCGGCTGGCCGCCACCCACGGCGACACCCGGGTCACCTGGCAGCTGACGTACCTGCTGGCCAGCTACTACACCCACCGGGGCCACTGGGGCGACTACACGGAGATCTGCCGCGAAGGCCTGTCCGCCGCGCTGCACCAGCAGGACCCGGTCGGCGAGCGGCTGATGCGCAGCGGCCTGGGCGTCGCCCTCAACGTCACCCACCGCCACGAGGAGGCCCTGGAGCAGCTCACCTGCGCCCTGGAGCTGATGCGCGAGGGCGGCGACCAGCGCGGGCAGGGCATGGCCCTGAACAACATCGCTCACGCCCACTCCCAGCTGGGCGCGCTGCCCGCCGCCCGGGCCGCGTTCGAGCAGGCCTTGGGCCTGCACACCGCCGACAACCACCTGCCCGGTGTCGCCCTGGCCCTGAACAACCTCGCCGACGCCCACACCCGGCTCGGCGACTTCCCGACGGCCTTCGACGCGCTGCACCGCGCACTGCGCCTCGCGCGCGACATCGGCAACGCCCACCTGGAAGGCGCCGCGCTGCAGAACCTCGGCGAGACGCTGCTCGCATCCGGCGACGAGGACGGGGCCCTGCACCACTTCGGACTGGCCCTGGCGCTGCGGCGGCGCATCGG
The DNA here is from genome assembly GCF_040648615.1 of Catellatospora sp. NPDC049111. NCBI lineage: Bacteria > Bacillati > Actinomycetota > Actinomycetes > Micromonosporales > Micromonosporaceae > Catellatospora > Catellatospora sp. NPDC049111. Next base: position 324,270 of record NZ_JBEZEB010000006.1, read on the forward strand.
CGAGAAGCGCCGCGAAGCCGAGACCGCCAACGCCATCGGCCTGCTGCAGCTGTCCCGCGGCGACCATGCGAGCGCCCTGAGCCTTTTCGGCCGGGCGCTCGCACTGTCCCGCGAGGTCGACGACCAGCGGCTGCAGTCGGCGACGCTGGCGAACATGGCACTGCTCGGCTAATGCCAGACGGTCACCCGCGCCGTGCCCGAGACGACCAGGCCGGCGGAGTACGACGAGAGGACCGCGTCGAAGTGCTTGCCGTTCTGGGTGAACGCGTGCGGCAGCAGCTCGACGGGGACCGTGCCGCCGGTCGCCCCGGCCGGGATGGTGACGGTACGGTCCACGGCAACGTAGTCCAGCCCGGCGTGCAGGTCGCCGTCGGAGGTCCGGATGTGCACCGTCTGCTCGACGGCGGCGGCGGTGTTGATGCTGAACGCGATCTGGATGATGTTGCCGGATTCGACGGTGCACGGCGACGCGGTCGGTCCGGGGTCCGGGTCCGGTTTGGCCGACGGTGACGGCAGCACCGTGGGCGCCGGCCCGGTGCCGCGCGGCTCCAGCAGGCACAGCCGGTGGTCGATGGTGGCCGCCTGGAGCTGGGCGTCGTCATCGAAGATCCGGCCCCGGCCGACCGGGCTCACCACCCGTACGTTCTGGCTGGGGCTGCCCAGGGTGACGGCGAAGTCCTCCAGCAGCGCCTCGGCCTGGCCGTCACCGGCGATCACCGCCCGCACCTGCCTGCTGCCGGTGTCCCCTGCCGGCCACTGCAGCACGCCGCTCGCGAGCTGGTAGTCGCCGGGTCGGCGGGCCGTTCCGTCGGTGACCGTATAGGACACCGAGCCCGCCGCGGCGCAGGAGTCCGTGTACACGGTGAAGGTCAGCGTGCCGCCGGCCTCGGCCACGGTGACCTGCGGGTCGATGGCGACCGAACGCCGGCAGTCGGCGGCCGCCCCCGGGTGGACCCCGACGGCGGCGGTGGCGACCGCGGCCGCCAGAGCCGTCACGGTCGCGGCGAGCGCGGGCAGGATCTTCGATTTCATCGTCATCGCCGCATCATCGGGCACCGAGCTTGTGGCGAGCTTGTGGGACACGTGCCAACATTCATCTATGTAATTTGATCGATTACGTTGGTTGCACGCCGTCCGGTTCCGGCCGAACCCGCCAGGGGCGGCAGAGGCAGCCCAGTCCTATTAGGGTCGGCGGCATGACCTCAGCCGATGCCGCAAGCGCCTTCGACTCGCTGCGCCTCGACGCCGTGCCCGACCAGGAGGCACTGCGCCGGGTCTACGAACTTCCCAGCGCCGCTGCAGTACGCAAGCAGATGACTGAACTCACCGAACAGACCCGGCAGTTGATCGCGTGCTCATCGCTGGTCCTGGTCGCCAGCGTCGACGCCGACGGCAACTGCGACGTATCCCCGCGCGGCGGCCCCGCCGGGTTCGTGTCCGTCCTGGACGAGCGCACGGTGGCGATACCGGACGCCACCGGCAACAAGCGCCTGGACACGCTGCAGAACGTCATCACCACCGGCCGGGCCGGGCTGCTGTTCGTCATCCCGGGGCGCACCACCACCCTCCGGATGAACGGCCGGGCCTGCGTGTCCACCCGCCCCGAGCTGCTGTCGCAGCTGACCGCAGTCGGCAAGCCACCCGCCAGCGCGCTCGTGCTGGGCATCGAGGAGGTCTACCCGCACTGCCCCAAGTCGCTGCTGCGCGGCGGCGTCTGGAATCCCGAGCAGTGGCTGCCCGCGGACGCCCAGCCGACCTCGGCCGAGGTGACGCTCGCCCAGCTGCGGATGCCGGAGCTGACGATCGCCGACATCGAGCAGGTGGAAAGGGACGCGCTGAAATACCGATACGAGTAACAGGCCGCACCCCGACGGTGCCCCCGCCGACAGCCGACCGTCCCGAGCCACGCGGCAGTGGCGTGGCTCACGGCGGAGGATGTCACGTCGGACCGGGCACGCCTGTCTACAGGGTCACACGCGACAGACATCCCGTCTGCCGCCGACAGCGGCGCCATGCCGCACGACCCTAGGAGACCGCGCATGAAACTCAGCGTCCACACCTTCGTCAGCCTCGACGGAGTGATGCAGGGGCCGGGCGGAGTCCAGGAGGATCCGTCGCACGGCTTCGCCCGCGGCGGCTGGCTGGTCCCGCACAGCGGCGAAGGCCAGCTCGAACCGGTCGCCGGGTGGTTCGGCAAAGCCGAGGCGATGCTGCTGGGACGGACCACCTTCCAGATGATGCGTACCTACTGGTCGCAGGTGACCGACCCGGACAACATCGTGGCCACGGCCCTCAACCACTGGCAGAAGTACGTCGTCAGCGACACGCTCACCGATGACGACGCGGCCTGGGGCAAGACCACCGTGCTGCGCGGCGACGACGTCGTCGAGCAGGTGCGCCGGCTCAAGGAGCAGCCGGGCGGCGAGCTGCAGGTGCACGGCAGCTGGCAGCTCGTGCGCACCCTGCACGACGCCGGCCTGGTCGACGTCTACCGGCTCATCCAGTTCCCGGTGGTCGTCGGCGACGGTAAGCGCCTGTTCGCCGACGGTGCGGTCCCGGCCACCTACCGGATCACCGAGTCCCAGGTCGTGAGCGGCGGTGCCGGGGCGGTCGCGTTGACGCTGGAGCAGACCGCCTTCGCGACGACCGGGACCGGCGAGTTCGTGGTCCGCGACGGCCGGGAGAGCACCCGGTAACGGCTCGACCTGCTGACAGACGGCGGGGCGGGCCCCAGATGAGGTCCCGCCCCGCCGTCCACGGTGACGCGGTGCGTCAGTTCGTCAGTCCGCCGAGTTTGTCGGGGTTGACCTGGAACCGCAGATTGCACAGCAGGCCGCTGTCGTCGATGTCGAAGGTGAGCGCGCCGATCGGCGCTCCGCCCATCAGGCACAGGATGGAGAGTTCCCCGTTGACCGTTGCCGTGGCGACGGTCGCCGTCGCCATCTCGGGCTTGGCCATGACGCCCAGCAGCCAGCGGGCGACGCTGACGGCACCGTGCAGCGGGCGGATCGCGGCGGTGACCTTGCCGCCGCCGTCGGACCACGCGGTGACCTCGGGCGCGAGCAGCTCCATGACCGCGTTCAGGTCGCCCCCGGCGCAGGCGCTCATGAAACGGGCGGTGACCTGCTCGCGCCGGGCCTTGTCGGTGTCGAACCGGGTGTGCCGGGCCTGGACGTGCTCGCGGGCCCGGCGGGCGATCTGCCGGATCGTGGGTTCGGGGCGCTCCAGGAATCCGGCGATCTCGCCGTGGGAGAAGCCGAACGCCTCTCGCAGCACGAACACCGCCCGCTCCACGGGGGTGAGGGTCTCCAGGACGACGAGCAGGGCGAAGGAGACGTCCTCGGCCGTCTCGCCTGCGTCGGCGACGTCGGGTGCGGTGAGCAGCGGCTCGGGCAGCCAGGGGCCGACGTAGGACACGCGGGTGGCCTGGGCCGAGGTGAGTCGGTTCAGGGCCAGGTTGGTCACGGTCCGGACGAGGTACGCCTTGGGGTGGCGTACCTCGGTCCGGTCTTCCTTGTGCCAGGCCAGCCAGGCGTCCTGGACGATGTCCTCGGCGTCGGCGACCGACCCGAGCATCCGGTAGGCCGTGGCGAACAGCAGCCGCCGGTGCTCGGTGAAGGGGTCCTGCTCCGTCCCGTCCATGATCGCCATCGGGTCATCGTGCCAGCCGTGCCGGGCGGCACCAACTTCCGGTGCGCCGAGAGGGTGCCGCATGTCAGGCGCGCATGGCGACCAGGCCCGCGGCGCAGTCGCGGTGGCGCGGGATCCAGCCCAGCTCCGCCCGCGCCTTGGCATTGGACACCCGCATGCTGGTGGTGAACATCTTGTGGGCGTACGACATCGGGCGGGTGAGCCAGGCCGGGACGGTCATGGGCGTGGGGGTCCCGAACGCGGCGGCGACCGCGTGCACGTGCGCGCCGAAGCCCATCGGGGTGTCGTCGACGATGTTGTACGCCTGCCCGGGCCGCCCGCCCTCGACGGCCAGCGCCACCGCCCGTGCGGCGTCGGTCAGCTCGACCCACGGCAGCACCCGGCCGCGGTCGGCCACGGCCGGCAGCTTGCGCTTGTTCAACAGCTCCACCAGCGCCTCGGTGCCGCCGGGTCCGTAGAACAGGCCGAACCGCAGCGCGATGCCCTCGACGCCGTCCGCGCCGGTGATCAGTTTCTCCTTGGTGCGCATCGCGTCGACGTGCCGTTGCGAGTGCCGGTCCTGGCCGGCCGGCCCGAACGCGTCGTCCTCGGTGACGATCCGCTCGCCCATGTCCCGGTATCCGTATCCGAACACCATCGACTCGGCGATCATCCGCCGCGCGCCGGTGATCCGAGCCGCCTCGACCAGGTTGGCGGTTCCGGTGGTCCGCAGGGCGTCTGTCGCTGCCATGTCCGCGTGCTTCATCGGCGCGTGCCGCAGCGCGGTCGCGGCGTGCACGACCGTGTCGATCCTCAGGCCGTCCACGGCGCGCAGCAGCTCCGAGCGGTCCATCAGGTCCGCCACGACGCTGTTGCCCGGCCCCCGGCCCAGGCCCAGCACGCGGTATCCCGCGGCGGTCAGCTCCGCGGCGATGTGCCGGCCGAAGGCTCCGCTCGCCCCTGCCAACAGAACGTTCTTGGTGTCAGTCATGTCCAGGTGACAGGCCGGCTCCCCGGAAAGTGACAGCTCCCCGAGTGACCTGGGACACGAACACTCGCAGGGCGTCAGTCGCGTTGCAGGAGGCGGCGGCCGCATTCGAGCAGGGTCTGCCGCCGGGTGCGGTCGTCCAGGTCCGCCATCGCCGGGTCGCGGCTGGCGCCGACCAGGCCGCTGATGAACATGGCCAGGCCGATCCGGGTCTGCGGGTCCGGGTCGGGCCCGAGCATCAGGGCGCTGGTCTCGTCCCACCACTGGCGCATGGATTCCTGCTGGCCGAGCAGCCGGGTGAGGTACGGATCCTGCATCAGCACCACGAAGCCGGAGTGCTCGTGCAGCGCGATCTCGATCAGCCCGCCGAGGATCTCGTCGACTCGGGCAGCCCGGGTGCGGTGCGCCTCGGCGCGGCGCGTCACGGCGGGCAGGGCGTCCAGCAAGGGCTCGAGCACCTCGAGGACGATCTCGTCCTTGGTCTTGTAGTGGTAGTAGAGCCCGGCCTTGGTCACCCCGGCCTCGTCGGCGATGCCCTGCAGCGAGGTCGCCTGGATGCCGTCGCGGGCGAACAGGCGAAGCGCGACGGCCAGGAGCTGGTCGCGCCCGCCGCGGCGGCGCTGCGGCACGGCACTCATCGCGGTCGGCCTCCTCGCCAGTCGTCGAAAGGCCGCCACCTAGGGCCGTGAGCTGCGAGTGTGCGTCGCCGAGGCCGGGACGGCCACCAGAATGTGGGGTATGCCTCTCGGGTAACCAAATGTTAGCCGCTCGGCTTAGTCGACTTCTATCGTTCCTGGTCAACCGGTCGGCACACCCCCGCTGCCGCCCCCGGACACGGCAAGGAACTGATCATGGCGACGCTGCTCCACCGACTGGGACGGTTCTCCTTCCGGCGCCGCGGGCTGGTCACCGCCCTGTGGCTGGTGCTGCTGGCCGCCCTGGGCACCGGGGCGGCGACCCTGTCCGGGCCGACCAGCAACGCGTTCTCCATCCCCGGCACCGAGTCCTCCGAGGCTCTCACCGTGCTGCGCGAGAAGATGGGGGTCGGCGCGGACGACGCGGCCGCCCAGGTGGTGTTCACCGCCCCGGCCCAGGCGACGCTGACCGGCCCGGCCCAGCAGGCCGCGATCGCCGAAGCGGTGCGGGCGCTGCGTGCCGCGCCGCACGTGGCGCAGGTCAGCGACCCGTTCCAGAGCCGGACGGTGTCGCCCGACCAGCGCACCGCGTTCGCCTCGGTCTCTTACGCGGTGCCAGCGGGCGATCTGACCGACGCCGACCGGCAGGCCCTGTACGCCGCCGGACGCACGGCCGAGCAGGCCGACCTCGGGGTCGAGTTCGGCGGCACGGCCACCCAGCAGCAGTCCGCGGGCGGCGCAGCCGAGGCGATCGGCATCGCCGTGGCCGCGTTCATCCTGCTCATCACCTTCGGTTCGCTGGTCGCGGCCGGCCTGCCGCTGCTGACCGCAGTGCTGGGCGTCGGCTTCGGCATGGCAGGTATCCAGGTCGCCACCGGCTTCTTCGACCTGTCGTCGTCGACCTCGGCCCTGGCGACCATGCTGGGCCTGGCCGTGGCCATCGACTATGCGCTGTTCGTCGTCTCGCGGTTCCGCAACGAGCTGGCCGACGGCCACGAACCCGAGCAGGCCGCCGGGCGGGCCGTGGGCACCGCCGGGTCGGCGGTCGTGTTCGCCGGCCTCACCGTGATCATCGCGCTGGTCGCCCTAGCGGTCACCGGCATCCCGTTCCTCACCGCGATGGGCGTGGCCGCCGCCGGCACCGTGGCGGTCGCGGTCGCGATCACCCTCAGCCTGGTGCCCGCGCTGCTCGGCTTCGCCGGAACCAGGATCCTCACCAGGGACAACCGCCGGGGCATCGGCCGGCACCGCTCCCCCGGCACGATGCCGATGGGCGGGCACTGGGCGCGCGGTGTGCTGCGCCGCCGCATCCCGGCGCTGCTGCTGTCCCTGGGCGTGGCCGGTGTCATGGCCATTCCGGCCCTCGACCTGAACCTCGCCCTGCCCGACGACAGCACCGCCGCCGCCGACTCCACCCAGCGCCGCGCCTACGACCAGCTCAGCGAAGGCTTCGGCGCCGGCTTCAACGGCCCCCTGCTGCTGGTCGTCGAGGACAACCTCGGCGACGTCGGCACCGCCGCCGAGCAGTCCCAGCAGATCGTCTCCCGGCTGCAAGACGTGGTCATGGTCACCCCACCGACGATCAACGCCGCTCGCGACACGGCCATGCTGACCGTGATCCCGCGCGGCGGACCCGGCACCCAGCAGACCAAGGACCTGGTGGCCGCGATCCGTGACCACGCCGGCGAGGTGACCGCGTCGACCGGAGGGGACCTGGCCGTCACCGGCACCGCCGCGCTCAACATCGACGTGTCCGACAAGCTGACCGCAGCCCTGGGCCCGTACCTGGCGATCGTCGTCGGGTTGGCGTTCGTGCTGCTCATGCTGGTGTTCCGCAGCGTGCTGGTGCCGTTGAAGGCCACCCTCGGCTTCCTGATCAGCGTCGCTGCGGCGTTCGGCGCCCTGGTCGCGGTCTTCCAGTGGGGATGGCTCGCCGATCTGTTCGGGGTCGAGTCCACCGGCCCGATCGTCAGCGTCATGCCGATCTTCCTCATCGGCGTGCTGTTCGGCCTCGCCATGGACTACGAGGTCTTCCTCGTCACCCGTGCCCGTGAGGAGTACGTCCACGGCGCCACCCCGGACGAGGCGATCGTCACTGGCACCCGCCACGGCGCCCGCGTCGTCACCGCCGCCGCCCTCATCATGATCTCGGTGTTCGCCGGTTTCATCCTCACCGACGACACCATCGTCAAGTCCCTCGGCTTCGCGCTGGCCGTCGGCGTGGCCGTCGACGCGTTCCTGGTCCGCATGACCATCGTGCCCGCCGTCATGTCACTGCTGGGCAAGGCCGCCTGGTGGCTGCCCGCCTGGCTCGACCGGCTCCTGCCCAACATCGACGTCGAAGGCGAGCAGCTCGCCCACCGGCTGGCCGCCGAGCAGGCACCCACCGAGCAGACGGCCGTCGTACAGGCGCCTGCCGAACCGAGGTCGGCTGCGCAGTCCCCCGTCGCCGCCGTCGAGGAGCCGGCTTCGAGCTGCGAGTGCGACTGCGGATGCGGTTCCTGCGCCGGGGCTCGCCGAGCCCCGGCAACTGGTCGCCGCGAGGTGAACGACGAGCGTGGGCCCCGGAGGATTCTCCGGGGCCCACGTCGTCATGTCATCCACCAGGTGTCGGATCGGTCCGCAGCCGGTATGGATGCGCTAGCGGAGCGTCACCTCATCGGCGACCCTGGTACAGCTGCGTCACCTGGTCGGCGGTGAGTTCGTAGCCGTAGAGCCGGAAGTCGTCGATCAACCCGTCGAACCGCGAATCCCCCCAGCTCGTGCCGCCGATGAAGTTGGCCGTGGTGGTGCCGCCCACGCCGACGTCACCGATGCCGATGGTGAAATCGGTGCGGGTGGCCCGCAGGACGCCGTCGAAGTAGATCTTCCCGGTCGAGCCGTTCATCGTGAACACCACGTGCGTCCACGCGTTGAGCGGCAGGTCGTTGCCCGCGCCGAGCAGCAGCCGTTCCTGCGTGGCCACTCCGGCCGCCTTGAACGTCGCCCCGAATCCGGTGGTCGTGCCGTTCGTGGACGACTGGAGCAGGAAGAACGTGTCCGTGCTGCTGCCGATCTGGACCAGTGGGACCCAGCTCGGCAGCGTGTCCGGACGCGCCCAGAAGGACACGGTGAACTGCTCGTCCAGTCCGGACGCGATGTTGTCGGCCATCTTGACGTGGTTGTTTGTGCTCGCGGCACCGCCCGGCAGCGACACCGCGCTGCCGTACTTTCCGGCTGCGCTCCAGCCGGTCGTACCCAGGAAGGAGGCTGCGCCGATCGACGACTTCGCGCCGGTGTTCGCGGCGGTGGTCCCCGTGTTCTCGTCGAAGGTGTACCGGACGGCGACCCCTTCGTTGTACACCTTGGCGATGTCCGCCGCGGTCAGGGTGGACGTGTACAGGCGCACGTCGTCGATGAGACCGTCGAACGCGGCGTCCCCGTAGCCGTTGCGGCCCAGCCAGTTGTTGGCCGTCGGGCCGACCTCGGTCATGCCGACGGTGAGGTCGGTACGGGTCGCGATCACCACGCCGTTGAGGTACAGCGTGCCGATCGAGCCCTGCCGGGTGAAGGCCACGTGGTTCCACTGGTTGACGGCCACGTCCTGCGCCGGGGTGGCGAAGACCCGCTCCTCCGGGCCGGTCTTGCCCTTGAAGGTGACGGCGAGTCCGGTGCTGCCACTGGCCTGGGTCTGCATCTGGATCTGGTAGTAGCTCCCGGCGGAGCCGAGTCCGTCACCGATGTGGAACAGGCCGGTCCAGTTGGACTTCGTGTCGGGGCGGACCCACAGGCTGGTGGAGAAGTTCGCCGCGCCCTGCAGCAGGTTGTCCGGCAAGTCCACCGCGTTCGCGGTGCTGCCGCCGGGCAGGTTGACGGCCTTGCCGAGGACACCGTTGACGGACCAGCTGGTGGTGCCGGTCAGGACGGCGGACCCGATCGAGCCGACGGAGCCGGTGTTGGTGGCGGTGGTGCCGGTTCCCTCCTCGAACTCGTACCGCACCGGGATGCCCGTGGCGGGCGGCGGGGCGTTGTCGCCGACGATGACCAGGTCGTCGATCATCAGGCTGGCGCCACCGGTCCCTGCCAGCGTGAGCACCTGGGAGGCGGTCGCGGCGGTGAAGGTGCCGGAGTAGGTGGCGTAGGCGGCTGTCGACGGCTGGGCTGTCGTGGCGGTGAGCGTGGTGCTCAGGCTGCCGATCGACAGGCTGGCCGTCGCGGCGGCGGTCCCGGAGGACCGGGCGTCGCGGGCGTAGCGCAGCGATATCCGGTAGGTGGCTCCGGGGGTGAGGTCGCTGACGGTGCGCCGGATGTTGCCCGCGGTGCCCAGGGACAGCTGGTAGCCGGTGAAGCCGAGGCCGCCCTGGCCGGTGGCGTTGCCGCGCACCAGCTGGACCTGGCTCTGGACGGTCCACGGCACCATCCGGCTGTTGCCGGCGGCGACGTCGACGGTCGCGGGCGGGTTGTTGGTGCGCCACTCGGCGGGCAGGCGCGGGTACTCGAACTGGTCGACGACCCGCGGGTTGAGCTGCGTCATGATGACCGCGGGGTCGATCTTGATGATCTTCGCGACCGATGGGGTGCCGGCGGCGTCGAAGACGAACAGCATGTATGCGCCGGGCGGCGCGTAGTTGCCGTTGAGCGGCGACGTGATGGTGACCGTGCCGCCGGACTGGCTGAACGCCAGGTTCTGGAAGTTCTGGTCGTTGTTGAACCCGTGCGTCACCGAACCGTTGCGGACCAGCGCGACCTTGGAGACGGTGCCCGTCGCGGTGATCTGGAACGAGCCGTTGTAGCCGATCTTCGCCGGCGCGGTGTTGATGATCGGGCGCGGAGCGGCGTTGTTGCCGTCGAACAGGTACGACGGGGAGTAGTACTCCACATCGGTGTAGTTGCGCGGGCCGGGCGCGCCGCCGCCGCCGATCATGACCCGGCCGTCGGGCAGGAGCAGGGCGGTGGAGTGGTAGAGCCGGGCGTGCTCGGCCGGGATGACGACCTCGGTCCAGGCGCCGGTGTCCGGGTTCCAGATCTCGGGGTTGGTGACGTAGCCGCCGTTGCCGTTGTTCTCCCGGCCGCCGCCGGTGACCAGCACGCGGCCGTCGGGCAGCAGCGTCGAGGTCGCCCAGTGGCGCTGGTACTTCATCGGCTGGGTCGCCGTGACGACCGGGTTGGCGGTGCCGCCGGTGATGTCGACGACGAAGCCCGCGCGGGCGCCGTCGGGGCCGCCGCCGTTGCCCCACCAGCCGCCGCCGACCTGCAGGATCTTGCCAGGGCGGAACATCGTGGCGGTGGACGTGGCACCGACCGGGTTGCCGTTGGCGCCCTGGTTGGAGATGTTGGTGGGCAGGGTGCCGCGCAGCGTCAGCTGACCGGTCCCGCTGTTGCCGTACGGGTTGAGCTCGTACATCTGCGTGCCGGTGATGTTGAACAGGGTCCCGGTGGTCGGGGAGACGAACGCGCGCGGGTACCACCAGCGGTTCTCGTCGGCGCCGGCGTGGTCGGAACCGCCGTCACCGTACGCGGCCGAGTTCGTGGCCCCGGTGAGCTTCTTCCAGCCCGAGCCCTGCTCCGGGGTGTAGATCTCCGGGGTGAGCACGCCGCGCCCGCCCGGTCCACCGGTGAGGCTGCCACCCTGCACGACGACGTCGCCGTTGGGCATGGTGGTGCCGGTCGGGTACCAGCGGGGGTAGTTCATGGGCGCTTCGTTCTGCAGCCCGTTGTTGGTGGTGTAGCTGGTGACGCCGATCGCGCCGTCGTTCGGGGCGTTGCCGCCCATGCCGTCGTCGCCGCCGACCGTCATCGTGGAGTGGTCGTGCGGGGACTGCACCTGCATGGCGCAGAACAGGTCGGTGTACGTCGTGTTCGGCAGGATGCCGTTACGCACGTTCGCCAGGGTCCGCGGCGTGGCCGGGTCCCAGACGTCGACCTCCATCTGGCCGCCCTGTGTGACCCCGTCGTTGCCGGTCCAGTCGTACGGCGTGGTGTCGTTGGCCCAGCCGCCGACGCTGCCGAAGGACTGCACACGTCCGTCGGAGGTCAGCGCCATGTTGATCGGGACCAGCGGCCACGGGGTGACGCCGCTCCAGGAACCGGCCTGGTCCTTGACCGGCGGCGAGCAGTCGCCGGCCAGCAGCTTCGCGGCGTAGGCGAGGCCGTTCTTCATCTGGGCGAGCATGTAGGACTCGCTGTACGCGGTGCCCTCGTGACCCATGGAGGTGTACCAGGACCGGCCGGAGTCGATCGTCTGGCACCAGGTGACCGGGTGCATGGAGCCCTGGCGGCCCATGCCGTAGGAGGACTCGTCGGCCTGGATGAGGGTGCGCACCCACGGGGCCGGGTTGACTACCCAGTCGTACCACTCGTCGCTGCGGGTGAGGCTGGCCGTAACGCCCTGGGTGAGCGGGTGGCTGGTGTTCGTCACGAACACGCGGCCCGGCCGCACGCCCGGGTTCTCCGGGTGTCCTTCGGAGACGGCGCCGACGAGGCGGGCGTAGAACGGGTTGACGTCGTGCTCGCTCTCGCCGACCGACCATCCGGTGTAGTGCAGGCCCATGAAGCCGCCGCCACCGCGGATGTAGGCCTCCAGCGCGGAGCGCTGCGAAGCGTTGAACAGGACGCCACCGGTCTGGGCGAACACGACCGTGTCGCGGATGGCGAGGTTGGCGGTGTTGAACGCCGCCGGGTCGTCGGTCTCCTGGATGTCCACCGGCTGGCCGTACTGCGTGCCGAGCTGGGCGGCCAGGTCGCGCACGGCCTGGCGGGCCTGCACGTTGGAGGCGTGGAAGTTGGGCTTGTAGAACAGCAGGATGCTGAGCCGGCCGTCGTTGTCGGGGGCTGCGTGGGCCGCGGTGGGTCCGGTCAGCAACCCGGCGATCGTGGCCAGCGCGACGAACGCCGCGGCGGCCCGACCAGACAGTCCGCGGAACCGTCGGTCGAGTTGCGCAAATAGGAGGGAGCGGGCAGACCTGCGGGGCACTTTCATAAGAGATCCCTTGAGGTTCGGCGGGCGTGGCGGCGAGGACGGCCGCCGCCACGGGAGCCTGAACGTAAGACACTCGTGAATAGGCTGTCAAGAATTGTGTCCACGTACGTGAACCGAGTTTTAACAGCGTTCTCATATGCGAACCACAACTCGTTCCATTGCGACCGTCCGTCGCAACCCGACGGACACATGCAGCGGCGTGGCGGTGTGGTCACCGGGCGTCGCCTGCCGCCGGCGGACCACTCGTCGAGCGGTTACATCTTTTTTGATGTGCTCACATCAAAAAAGATGTAACCGCAGATCGCGGCGCTGTCGCTCAAGCCCTCACCCCGAGTGCAGACGGCGGCCGATACCGAGGCAGGCCCGCCGGAAGATCCGGCGGGCCTGCCTCGTCAGGTCACCCACATCGCTCACCGTCGTGGTGAGCTGAGCTCATCGCAGCTCGGCGATGACGGTCTTGAGCTCGGTGTAGTCGTCCAGACCGAACGAGCCGAGCTCGCGCCCCCAGCCCGACTGCTTGAAGCCACCGCGCGGCAGGGTGACGTCGTCGGCGTGCCACGTGTTGAGCCAGACCGTGCCGGCCCGCAGGCGGGCGCCGACGCGGTGCGCGGTGCCGATGTCGCGCGACCAGACACCCGCGGCGAGGCCGTACACCGTGTTGTTCGCGGCCGCGACGACCTCGTCCTCGGTGTCGAAGGGGATCGCCGTGACGACCGGGCCGAAGATCTCGTCGGTCTGCACGGCCATCCGCTCGTTCACGGCCGTGATGAGCGTCGGCTGCACGAAGAAGCCGCGATCGCCGACCGCGTCGGCGCTGCCCGCGTTGAGCACCGCGCCCTCGGCGACCGCGCCCCGGATGTAGCCCAGCACCTTCTCGTGCTGCTCCTTGGAGACCAGCGGGCCCATGTGCGAGGTCGGATCGAAGCCGTCGCCCACCTTGATCGCACGCGCGGCCGCGGCCACCCCCTCGACGACCTGGTCGAAGACGTCGCGCTGGACGTAGAGGCGCGAGCCGTTGACGCAGCACTGCCCCTCGTTGAAGTAACCGCCCAGCACCGCCCCGGCGATGGCGGCCTCGATGTCGGCGTCGTTGAAGATGATGTTGGGCGCCTTGCCGCCGAGCTCCAGGGAGACCTTCTTGAGGTTGCCCGAGGCCGCGGCGGCGATCTTCTTGCCGACCTCGGTGCTGCCGGTGAAGGCGACCTTGTCGACGCCGTGGTGGTCGACCAGCGCCGCCCCGGTGTCACCGAAGCCGGGCAGGATGTTCACAACGCCGGCCGGCAGGCCGGCCTCCAGCAGGAGCTCGCCGAGGCGCAGCGCGGTCAGCGGGGTCTGCTCGGCCGGCTTGAGGATGACGGTGTTGCCCGCGGTGATGGCCGGAATGATCTTGAAACAGGCCATCAGCAGCGGGAAGTTCCACGGCACGATGCCCGCGACGACGCCGACCGGCTCGCGACGGGTGTACGCGTGGAACTCGCGCCCCGGCACGGACATCGGGATGGTCGTGCCCTCCATCTTGGTCGCCCAGCCGGCGAAGTAGCGGAAGAGCTCGGCGGAGGTCGCGACGTCACCGTCCCGGGCCGCTTCGACGCGCTTGCCGTTGTCGAGGGCTTCCAGCTGCGCGAACTCGTCGGCGTGGGCTTCGATCAGGTCGCCGATGCGCCACAGCAGGTGGGAGCGGTCGCGCGGGGTCATCCTCGCCCACGGGCCGGACTCGAACGCCGTACGCGCCGCCACGACCGCACGGTCCACGTCGACAGCGGACGCGTACGCGACCTGGACCAGCACCTCCTCGGTCGACGGGTTGACGGTGTCGAACGTCCTGCCGTCCTTCGCGTCCACCCACTCGCCGCCGATGAGCAGCTGCTTGGGCGAGGACAGGAACGATCGGACGGCGGGCAGGAGTGCGGAGTTCTCGTTGGACATGGTGGCCTTCCCTATGTGCGAATACCGTGGTCGTGACACCGGAGCGGCATCGGTTACTTGATGATCGACACTTTCGACCAGTCGAGGGTGAGTGCGACGGCGACGACGATGATGACGCCGTACAGGATCTGCTCGTAGGCGGACGGCACGCCGACGATCGGCAGGCCGACCCGCAGCAGCGTCACGACGAGCGCTCCGGCGAGGCTCCGCCAGAGGCTGCCGTGGCCGCCGGTGATGGCGGTGCCGCCGACGACGATCGCCGCGACCGCCGGCAGCAGCAGGTTGTCGGCCATGGTCGGGCCCCCGCTGTACTGGCGGGAGACCAGCATGACCGCGGCGAACCCGGCGCACGCGCCGGAGACGCAGAACGCGCCGATCTTGACCAGGTCGACGGGCGTTCCGGCGAGCCGCGCGGCCGACTCGGAGTAGCCGGTGGCCGAGATCCAGCTCTGCAGCGGGGTCGCCTTCAGGACGGCGGCGATCAGGGCCACGACGAGCAGCGCCATCGCGGCTGACATCGGCACGTAGCCGCCGAGGTAGAGCTCGAGCCACGCGACCGGGGTGTCGTCGACCACCCGCACGGTGCCGGCGCCGGAGACGACGAGGGCGACCGCGGACAGGATGCTCATCCCGCCCAGCGTGACGATGAACGACGGGATCCGCAGCAGCACGTGCGCCAGTCCCTGCACCGCGCCGATCGCCGCCGCGACGGCGATGACGACCGGGGTGGCCAGGCCGCCTAGGGCCGGCAGCCAGAGGGCCAGCAGGACGGTGGTCAGCGAGGCCAGTGCCGCGATGGACAGATCGATGCCACCGCACAGGACGATGAGCGTCGCCCCCGCGGCGAGCACGATGAGCGGCGCGGCGGTCCGCGCCACCGCGGTCAGGCTCCGCGCGGTCAGGAAGTCCGGGTCCGCGACGGCGAGTGCGGCCACCAGCGCCACCAGGGCGATGAGCGGCATGAACCCGGTGAGTCGCTGCGCTGGGCGGGGGCCGGTCTTGCCGGTCGCGGGTTCGGCGACCGGCTGCACGGCGACGGGAGTGCTCATACCATCTCTTTCACGAGGTCCAGAGGGCTCGGCTTGCCGCCGTTGGGGCAGGCGACCTCGGCCACCACCCGGCCGTCGTTCATGACCAGGATGCGGTCGGCCATGCCGATGGCCTCCTCGAGGCTGTCGGCCAGCAGCACGGTGGCGACCCCGTTCGCCGCGAGCTCGCGCATCAGGCGGTAGACCTCCGAGCGGGCGCCGATGTCCAGGCCGCGCGTCGGGTGGTCCAGCAACAGCAGCCGGATGTCGCCGCCGACCAGCCAGCGGGCCAGGACCACCTTCTGCTGGTTGCCGCCGGACAGCCGCTGGATGGGGGTGTCACGGCCCGGCGTGCGGATGGACAGCCGCTCGATCCAGCGGTCCACCAGTCCGGCCTGTTTCCCGGGTGCCACGAACGGGCCCGAGCAGCGCGCCTTCTGCTTGGTCAGGGTCATGTTGTCGGCCACCGACATCGGGCCGACCATGCCTTCCGTCTTGCGTTCGGCCGGCACGTAGCCGATGCCGGCGGCGCACGCGGCACGGGTGTTCGGCAGGCTGATCTTCTTGCCGTCCATCCGGATCTCGCCCCCGGTCGTCGGCTCCGCGCCGAACAGGGCGCGGCAGACGTCCTCCCGGCCGGATCCGTGCACGCCGACGATCGCCACGATCTCGCCTGCCGCGACGTCGAGGTCGATGTCGTGGAAGGTCTGGCCCGACAGGCCGCGCACGGACAGCCGCGGCCGCTCGGCCTCGACCGCCGTGGCGGCGTTCTCGTGGTAGTGGTCGTCGGACCCGGTGGAGCCGATCATCATCCGGTGCAGCTCGCGCGGGACGGCCCCGGCCGTGGCGACCTCGCCGACCGACTGGCCGTTGCGCAGCACCGCCACCCGGTCGCACACGTCGAGCACCTCGTCGAGACGGTGCGAGACGAACACGACCGAGGCGAACTCGCGCAGCCGGCGGATCTGCGCGAACAGGGTTTCGATCTCCTTGGACTCCAGGACCGAGGTCGGTTCGTCCAGGATGATGACCGGCGGGTGCTGGCTGCGCTGCTCGATGCGCAGTACCTTCGCGATCTCGACCATCTGCCGGTCGGCGAAGGACAGCGAGTCGGTGCGGGCCAGCGGGTCGATCTTCGAGCCGATCTTGTCGAGCTGCTCCTGGGCCAGGCGGCGCATGACGTCCCAGCGGTAGACACCGCGCCGGACCGCGCCCCCTTCCCCGCCGAGCAGGATGTTCTCCGCCGCAGTCAGGTTGGGCACCAGCGACTGCTCCTGGAACACCATCCCGATGCCGTGGTCGGCGGCGTCGACGACGCTGCGCAGCTTGACGGCCTCGCCGCGGACGTAGATCTCGCCGGCGTCGGGGGTGACCAGGCCGACCAGCGCTTTGAGCAGCGTGGACTTGCCCGCGCCGTTCTCGCCGGCCAGGCCCAGGACCTCGTGCTGATGGACGACCAGGTCGACGCCGTCGAGCGCCTTCACGCCCGGGTAGTGCTTGACGAGGCCGCGGACCTCCAGCGCCGGCACCGGCGCGGACGTGGTGGGCTCCCGTTCGGCTGGGCCGCTCACTTGACCACCTGGTTTCTGCGACGCTGGGGGATGACCGCGGCGGCGACCGCGGCCACGACGATGAGGCCCTCGACCCCGCCCTGCCAGTACGGGCTGACGCCGATCTGCACGAGACCGTTCGTGAGCACCATGACCAGCACGACGCCCACCGCGGAGTGCAGGACGCCGCCCCGGCCCCCGGTGAGCAGGGTGCCGCCGACGACGGCGGCGGTGATCGCCGAGAAGTCGTATCCGTTGCCGGCCTGGACGAGACCTGCGCCGAGCTGGCTGGTCACCATGACCCCACCCAGCCCGTAGAAGGCCCCGGCCAGGGCGAACACCGCGACCTTGTACGGCTTCACCTTCACGCCCGACAGCGTGAGCACCTCCTCGGCGCCGCCGATCGCGAAGGCGTACCGGCCGAGCCTGGTGTAGCGCTGGATGAGCCAGCCGACCAGGATGCACGCGGCGGCGATCCAGGTGAGGTACGACAATCCCAGGAAGCGCTCGATCGCCCAGCTCTTGAGCATGGTGTCGGTGATGTTGGGCTGGACGCCGGCGAACAGGAGAGTCGCGACGCCGAGCCCGATGGCCGACACCCCGAGCGTGGCCATGAACGAGGGCACCTTCAGCAGCACCAGCGCGAGCCCGCTCAGGCAGCCGAACGCGCAGCCCAGTACGACCGCGACCGCGATCCCGAGCAGCCCGAGGTCGTTGTCGTTGCGGTTGTTGGCCACCAGCAGCGACACGGTCAGGGCGGAAGCGCCCATCACGCCGGCGGCCGACAGGTCGATGGACCCCATCATCAGCACGAACGTGATGCCGCAGGTGACCACGGCGAGCACCGCGGCGGCGTCCACGATGTTCTGGACGTTCTCGATGCTGCGGAACTGCGGGCTCAGGGCCGCGAAGATCAGGAAGAGGACGACCAGCGCGACCGGAGGCCCGGCGTCTCGAAACGCCGCGCCCCGCCGGAAGATCCGGCGAGACGCGGCGGTCCCGGATGTGACCGTCACTTCAGGGGCCCGGCCACACGCTTGAAGACGTTGGCGCAGTCGAAGTCCGACGGGTTCGTCTTCGGCTGGGCGAAGTCGGCGGCGTTGTCCTTGGTGATGAGGAACTGCTCGGCGAAGAACGCCCGGTTGTCGGCCGCGATGTCCTTGACCTGCAGCTTGCCGGTGGCGACGCAGAAGCCGATCGCCAGGCCGATGCCGCCCTGCCAGGTGCCGTCGCTGGACACCGTGGCGGTCATGGAGCCGTTCTGGACCGCCGTGACGGCGTCGGGCACGGCGTCGATGCCGACGACGGCCACCTTGCCGGCCTTGCCCGCCTGCTGCAGTGCCTCCAGGGCGCCGAGCGCCATGTCGTCGTTGGCGGCCCAGATGCCCTTGACCTTGTCGCCGTGCTTGGTCAGCAGCGTCTTGGTGACCGTCAGCGCCTCGGCACGCGAGAAGTTGGCGGTCTGCTGGTCGAGCAGCTGGACACCGGAGTTCGCCTTGAGCGACTCCTGCAGGCCGGCGAACCGGTCCTTGGCCGCCGCGGTGTCCAGGACGCCCTGCAGCGCGATGATGCCGCCCGAGCCGCCGATCGACTTGGCCAGCGCGTCACCGATCTGCTTGCCGGACTCCACACCGTTGTAGGTGATGTGGCTGATCCACGTCTGGTAGTCGGCCGGCTTCAGGTCGGCCGGCTTGTTCCACTGGGTGACGAGGAACGCGCCGGCCTTGTCGGCGCCCTTGACGATCGGCGCGGTGTCCGAGTCGCCGTTGGGGAGCACGTTCATGACCAGGCACTTGGTGTCCCCGGCGAGCAGCTGGCTGATCTGCTCCTGCTGCTTGGTGGAGTCACCGCCGTAGGTGAGGCGCTGCTGGGTGAGGCCGACGGTCTTGGCGAAGGCGTCACCGCCGGCCAGCCACGAGGCTTCGTAGGGGTTGGACTCGTTGCGGACCTGGCCGACCAGCTTGACGTCGGCCGGCTTGCAGGCGCCCGCGCCGGCGGGGCCGTTCTCCCCGGCCGGGGCCTCGCTGCAGGCGGCCAGGCCGGCGGCTGCCAGGGACAAGGTCAATAAAACTGCGGTGGGACGGAACGCGATCTTCACGGATTGTCCTCGATCTCTTCAGTGCCGGAGGATCCGGCGGTGGGTGGCACAAACAGAGAGCGAAAGCTGCCGCCGGGTGGGCTTGGTGGCGACAGTGTCGTTGTATGGTGCGGTTTTGGTGCGCTGGAGGCCAGAGTCAGCGGGCCATCCAGCCTCCGTCGACGACCAGGACATGGCCGTTGACGTAGTCGGCCGCGGCGGAACTCAGGAAGACGGCGGCTCCGGCGATGTCGGAGGCGTCTCCCCAGCGGCCCGCCGGGATGCGCTCGAGGATGGCCCGGGAGCGGTCCGGGTCAGCCCGCAGCGCGGTCGTGTTGTCGGTGTTCATGTAGCCCGGCGCGATGGCGTTGACCTGGACGCCGAGCGGAGCCCACTCGTTGGCCAGGGCCTTGGTGACGCCGGCGACGCCGTGCTTGCTGGCGGCGTACGCCGCCACGCGCAGCCCGCCCTGGAAGGACAGCAGGCTGGCCACGTTGACGATCTTGCCGTGCCCGCGTTCGGTCATCGGGCCCCCGAACTGCTGGCAGAGCAGGAACAGGGCGTTGAGGTTCACGTCCACCACGCGGTTCCACGACTGGCGGCTCACGTCCACCGAGTCCGCCCGGTCGATGATCCCGGCGTTGTTGACCAGGATGTCGACCTGGCGGTCGCTGTTCACCTGCGCGGCGACCCGCTCGACGGCGTCGTGGTCGCTGACGTCGAGGTCGACGGTCTCCACCTTGGCGCCGAAGACGGACAGCCGGTCCCGGGTGGCCGACTGGCTGCCCGGCCTGCCCAGCAGGACCAGGTCGGCGCCCGCCTGGGCGAGCCCGACGGCGATGGCCTGTCCCAGGCCGCGGCCCGCGCCGGTCACCACGGCGCAGCGGCCGGTCAGGTCGAACGGCGAACGGAGTTGCCCGGCGGGCTGGGCGGTCACAGGTCCTCCAGCGCTACCGGCTGCAGGTCGGTGTAGTCGTTGTTCTCGCCGCCCATGGCCCAGATGAAGGCGTAGGAGCCGGTGCCGACACCCGAGTGGATCGACCACGGCGGGGAGATGACGGCCTCGCGGTCGCGCACGACCAGGTGGCGTGCCGCGCCGGGCTGGCCCATCAGGTGGAAGATCCGGTCCTTCTCGTCGAGGTCGACGTACATGTAGACCTCGGTGCGCCGGTCGTGCAGGTGCGGCGGGAAGGTGTTCCAGACCGAGCCGTCGGCGATGACGGTCACGCCGAACTGGAGCACCGAGGTCTGCAGCTCCTGGCCCCAGGCGTAGCGGTAGAGGCTGCGCTCGCTCGCGCCCTGCGGCGTGCCGAGCTTGACCGGCTCGATCGCCGCGTGGCTCAGCAGGGCGGTGGGGTAGGTCGCGTGCGCCGGGGCGGAGACGAAGTAGAACGCGGCGTCCTCGCCGGCGAACACGACCTCGTTGCCCCGGCCGACGAACAGCCCGTCCAGGTGGCGCAGCTCGAACTTCTCGTCGTTGACGAGCACGTGCCCGGCCTGGCCGACGTTGACGATGCCCAGCTCGCGGCGGGCCAGGTGCGTGGTCGCGCCGAGCACGTCCCAGGCCGGCAGCGCAAGCTGTCCGGCGCCGGGCACCGCTCCGCCGACGACCAGCCGGTCGTCGTGGGTGTAGACCCCGCGCACCTCGCCGGTGCGGAACAGGCTCTCGACGAGAAAGTTCTTTCGCAGGTCCGCATTCGTTGCCGTCTCCACGCTGAACGGCGATGCAGAGTGCCTTACCTCGATCAAAACTTCTCCTCGTTTGTGAACCCGGTTCCGCTATGTGAACTGAGCGCGACGATACCTGTGGTTCCGATCACGGGTCAAGGGGCCGAAGTCAGTCCCTCTATGTGAACTGTGGTTTAGTGTGGTACGCGTAGTGCCTGCACCACGGTTGATTGATGAGGAGGCGTCGGTGGACGCGGACAGAACGGCCAACAGCAGCTCCGCCAACTCGCAGGTGAAGTCCGCCGCGCGTGTCCTCGACGTCCTGGACGACATAGCCGCCAACGGCCCCGGCACCCAGTTGCAGCTGGCCACGCGCCTCGGCATCCCGAAGAGCAGCCTGCACGCGCTGCTGCGCACCATGTGCGCCCGCGGCTGGCTCGACACCGACCAGACCGGCAGCATCTACCGGCTCGGCGTGCACACGCTGACGGTCAGCTCCGCCTACATCGACGGCGACCCGGTGCTGTCGCGCGCCAGCGCCGTCATGGACGAGATCGCGGCGGCCACCGAGGAGACGGTGCACCTGGGCCGCCTGGAAGGCGCGGAGATCATCTACACCGCCAAGCGCGAGTCCAAGTACCCGCTGCGGATGTACTCGGCCGTCGGCCGGCGCCTTCCCGTCTACAGCACGGCCCTGGGCCGGGCGATGCTCGCCGAGATGCCCGAGGACGTCCGCGCCACCCTCGTGCCCCACCAGATCAAGGCCATCACCGCCCAGACGATCACGGACCGCGACGCCCTGCTGGCGATCATCGACAAGGCCGCCCAGGTCGGCTACGCCGAGGAGAGCGAGGAGTCCTGCCTGGGCGTGCGCTGCTTCGGCGTCGCGCTGCCGTTCTCCCGCCGCTCGGTCGACGCGCTGAGCGTCGCCGTCCCGATCAGCCGCCTCAAGCAGGGCCGGGAGGACCTCATCATCGAGACCCTGCTGAGCGTGAAGGCGCGACTGTCCGCGATGCGCGACAACCGGCTGGCGCGCTGACCCGCCACGTGCCGGCCGCCGAGGCCGCGGCTCGAACGGAGAAAAGGGGCCGACCACAGGTCGGCCCCTTTTCCACACCCGCATGGACCCTCGACCAGCCAGGCTGAGCCGGTGCGGCCCATCGACTTGCGCGCCCGAACAGCGACCTCAGTCCTTGGCGAGCGCGGCCACCACCCCGGCACGGCTGGCGTCCTCACTGGCCAGCACGCCTCCGTTGGCCACGACATCCGCGGTGATCTCGGTGAACACCATCCGAACGTCCTGCTCACGGGCTCCGAGGATCTCGACGGCACTGTCGGTCACGGCCCGGGCGAAGGCCCTGCGCTGCTCCAAGGACCGGCCCGCGAGCAGTTCGACGGTGATGTTGGGCATGGTGCCCCTCCTTTGCCGGCTGTCCATCATACGGACTTCAGTTCACTGACGTGAACGAACGCTACCGGGCTGCCCTGGACAGCGCAACGGAGCCCTCCGCGCGAAGTTCACATACTTGACATCGGTTCGGCCTGTTGGTCGAATCATGCGACCCCACTCGGCGGACCGCGCACGGATCGACACCGGCGAGCCGACTCGTCCCACCGGCGCGAGGATGCGACATGCGGCGCAATGACATCGGATCCGACCGGCCCCGGGCCGACCGGCACGACCGCCGTCCGGCTCGGACACGGGCACGGCACCTCGTGCAGACCGGTGCTGTCGCGCTGATCGTCGGCGCGTTCGGTTTCGCGTCCCCGGCGAGCGCGCACGTCACCGTCACCCCGTCCACGACCGCGGCCGGCGCTCACGCCGTGCTGCAGTTCAGCGTCGGGCACGGCTGCGGAGACTCACCCACCACCAAGATCACAATCCAGATTCCGGCGGAGATCACCTCGGTGACCCCCACCCGGACGGCACTGTGGACGGTCGCCAAGCAGACCGAAACGGTCGACCCGCCCGCCGTCGACGCCCACGGCAACAAGATCACGCAACGGGTCGCCTCGGTCACCTTCAGCACCCAGTCCCCGCTCCCTGACGGCTACCGCGAGGTCTTCGAGCTCACGGTCCAACTCCCCGAAGCCAACGGAACCAAGCTCGTCTTCCCGACCATCCAGACCTGCGAGCAGGGCGAATCAGCCTGGATCGAGGTCGCACAGGACGGGCGGAACGCCGAGGAACTCCAGCTGCCCGCCCCGAGCTTCATCACCTCCGAGCCCGCTGCGGGCACGGGCCACCACCTGAGCACCGACCCGCACGCCACCCACGCCTCCGCCACGGCGCCCGCGCCGGGAACCGACCGCGTGCTGACGATCGCCGCCCTGGCGGCCGGCCTCCTCGGCTCGGTCCTCGGCGGCCTGGCGCTCGTCCGACCGCGCCGCCAGGCATGATCGACCGGCGGACGCGACGCGGCCGGGCGACGGCGCTGCTGATCCTGGTCTTCGTACCCGCGATCCTGCTCGGACTCCCCCGGCCGGCGTACGCGCACGCGAATCTCACCAGCACCGACCCGGCCGAGGGCGCGGTGCTGCAGACCTCGCCCGACCGGATCCTGTTCACGTTCGACGAGGCCGTACGCGGCGTCCCGGGCGGTGTCCAGGTCTTCGGCCCGCAGGGCGAGCCGGTGGCCGCGACGCCGACCGTCGAGGGCAGCGAGCTCGCAGTCGCGCTGGCGGCACCCCTGGGCAACGGCACAACGGTGATCACCTGGCGGGTCGTCTCCGACGACGGGCATCCCATCAGCGGCGCGCTCACCTTCTCCGTCGGCGCGCCCAGCCCCGTCACCACTCCCCCGCCCAGCGACCAGAACAGCATCCCGGAGGTCCCCTGGACGCTGACCCTGGTCCGCGTCGTGGGCTACGCCGGCCTGCTGCTCGCCACCGGGCTCGTCGTGTTCGCCGCCCTGTTCCTGCCCGCCGACGGCGTCGATCGCCCACGACGCCGCCTGGCCGCCCTCGCGCGCACGGCAGCGGCCGTCGCCGCCACGGCCTGGCTCGCCACGTTGCCGATCACCGCGGTCTACCTGCTCGGCGGAGGGCCGGCGCTGCTCGGCGAGGCAGCGACGTGGTCCTCCCTGCCGCCGACGGAGTACGCGGTCGCCGCGACCGTCGTCGGTGGACTGGCACTGGCCGCGGCCCTGCTCGGTCCCGCGTCGGCATCGCGACGGCGACGGCTCACCGCGGCGGCGGCCGCAGCGCTCGCGGTCACCGCCCCCGCGCTGGTCGGACACACCCGCGCGGCGAGCCCCGAACTTCTCGTCATCGGCGCGGACGCGCTGCACCTGCTCGCGGGCGGCATCTGGCTCGGCGGACTCGCCGGCCTGGCCCTGACCCTGCCGGCCCTGTCCGGTCACGGCACCGCCGCGGCCGAGACGCTCGCCCGGTTCTCCACCGCCGCCGCCGGCGTCCTGGCGGCCCTGGTCGCCACCGGCTCGCTGCTCGCCTGGCGGATCCTCGGGTCCTGGACCGGTCTGGTCGACACCGGCTACGGCCGGCTGGTGCTGGCGAAGATCGCCATCGTGCTGGCGGCTGTCGCCATCGCGGCGTGGAACAGGTGGAAGCTGCTGCCACGCCTGCAGCGGGCAGCGAACAGGACCGGCCGGCAGGAACACTCCCGGCCGGTGGTGCGCGCCACCGCGATCGAGGGCGCGATCCTCGCCGTCGCCCTGATCGTCACCGGCTTCCTCGTGGACACCAGCCCCGAGCGCGACACCCGGCCGGCGAGCGCGTCGCAGGCCAATCCGGACAGCCATACGACGACCCTGGGCGACATCACGGTGCGGGCCTCGCTCACCCCGCTGACCCGCGGTTCCAACACCATCACCCTGCGGCTGAGCACGGCGGCCGGTGAACCCACCGAGGGTGTCGCACCGCCGGTGGTCCGGCTGACCTCGGACGGGGCGGCACTCGGCGACATCCCGCTGACCCAGGTGTCGGCGGGCTTCTACACGGCGCAGGTCATGCTCCCGGTGGCCGGGACGTGGCGGATGCAGGTGTCGCTGCGGGTCAGCCAGTTCGCCAACCCGGTGGGTGAGCTGGAGTTCGTCGTCCGAGGATGACCCCGGCCCACCGGGACGGCGATCGGGTATGGACGCCGGCCGATCGCCGTCGCTACTGTCGTCGCGGATGATCGTGCGGCGACGATCGGTGACCTGTCCTGCCTTCGCCAAGGAGCGTCCGATGTCACGTAAGACCGGTAAGCCGTCCTACACCAGGCCCGCTGGGTCGCCGCCGGCCCGCACGGCCGCACAGGCGCTGCGGATCCTGGCCGGGTTGGCCGTAGCGGTGCTGGTCGGGGTATTGATCGGGACGCAGACCGCCGCGCCAGGGGCCGCGGACAGCGCGGTGCAGCAACTGCGGGAGCAGGAGGCCAGCCGGGACAAGACGCAGATCGGCGAGCTGACCACCCGCGCGCGGGCCACCGCCGGGGTGATCACGCCGATCGTCGAAGGGCTCGCCGATCCCGGCAAGGTCGACGGCAAGCAGCTCGCGCAGTGGAAGCAGGCGATGGGGCCGGAGCTCGCCTGGTATGCCACGACCGTGTCGGGTACGACGGCCACCAACGTCGCCCGGGGTTCGCTGCGCAACGCGGTCGAGCAGCTGGCCGCCGCGGTGGACACGCTGGCCGCGGCGCAGTCCCTGCCCGAGTCGTCGCGCGCGCCGGTGGTGGCGGCGGCGGGGCGGCAGCGTGAGCTGGCGGTGGCGGCCTGGTCGGTGGCGGCGACGCAGCTCGACCAGATCAACGTCGATGCGGGAAACGGCCACCAGCACGTCTACCTGAACACCACCGGCGTCGACGGGCTGATGGCCGGCGACGGGCTGCCGGAGGGCACCGGCAAGTGAAACGTGGTACTGCCGGTTGGACGTGGAGGACCTGAGCGGGCCTCCACGTCCAACCGGCTAGGCGGTCAGCTGTAGACCTCGAACTCGAACAGCGAGTAGCCCCACGCGGTGCCGCGGGCCGTGCCGTTGATCCGCACGTACCGGCCGGTGGCCCCGAGCGCCGTGTTGTCGTCGACGCCGCCGTTGCCGCCGGTCACCGAGCGCACCGTGGTCCAGGTCGTGCCGTTGGCCGAGGTCTGGATCTGGTACGCCGAACCGTACGCCGCCTCCCAGGTCAGCTTCACCCGGCTGATCGCGTACGACTGACCCAGGTCCACCTGGATCCACTGCGGATCGGCGAACGCGCTGCCCCACCGGGTGGTCAGCGAACCGTCCACCGCCGCCGTGGCCACGAACGCGCCTTCCACGCTGGATGCGGTGGCGGGCTTGTTCAGGGCGAGGTTGGTCGTCGTCGGCGGCGGGCCGCTGTCGCCGTAGACCTCGAACTCGAACAGCGAGTAGCCCCACGCGGTGCCCCGGGCCGTGCCGTTGATCCGCACGTACCGGCCGGTGGCGGTGAGCCCGGTGTTGTCGTCGACGCCACCGTCACCGCCGGTGACCGAACGCGCCGTCGTCCAGGTCGTGCCGTCGGTCGAGGTCTGGATCTGGTACGCCGAACCGTACGCCGCCTCCCAGGTCAGCTTCACCCGGCTGATCGCGTACGACTGACCCAGGTCCACCTGGATCCACTGCGGATCGGCGAACGCGCTGCCCCAGCGGGTGGTCAGCGAACCGTCCACCGCCGCCGCCGCCGTGTAGGCGCCCTCGACACTCGACGCCGTCGCCGGACGGTTCAACGCCAGGTTCGTGCCGGTCGGCGGCTGGGTGCCGCCGGCGGTGAACGTGAAGTCGTCGATGTCGAACAGCGAGCCGGTGGCCGCGCCGGTGAACACCAGGTACAGCTGCTGGGTTCCGCTCGGCACGGTCACCGTGCCGGTGACGTCGACCCAGGTCTCCCAGCTGCCGGTCGGGGCGACCGCCACCGTGGACACGACCGTGCCGGTCGGCGAGCCGGCCCGCACGGTCAGCGTGCCGCCGACCCCGGCCGAGGCGACCCGCGCCTTGAACCCGGTGACGCCGGTCAGGTTGTACGGCGTGAACGAGATCCAGTCGCCGTTCTCGATGTAGCCGACGGCGTTGCCGCCGTGGGCGCTCGCCTTGGCGGCGATCGTGACACCGTTCATGGTGCTGTAGTGCTCGGCCTGCCGGGTCCTGGGCTGCAGCTGGTGCTGGGCCTGGACGGCGACGCCGGTCGGCGGGGTGTAGACCGCGGCGAGCACCCCGAAGATGTTCGCGGCCGCGTCGTGCTCACCGTCGACCGTGGTCTGGATCGAGCCGGTGCAGCCGGTCTTGCTGGTGATGGGGTGTCCGTGGCTGTCGTGGCCGAGGACGTAGTTGAGCACGACCCGGTTGCAGTCGACGGTGCCGACGTTCGGGTCGGTGACCCGGATCTCGTAGGGCACCAGGTCGCCGAACTGGAACACCGTGCCGTTGCCGGGCACGATGATCTGGATTCCGGGCCGGCCGACGCCGACGACTATGCTCGCCGTCGAGATCCTGCCGCCGGTGTCGCGCACCGTCAGCGTCGCGGTGTACTCGCCGTTGGCCGCGTAGGTGAACGTCGGGTTGGCCGCGGTCGAGTCGGTGCTGCCGTTGCTGGTGAAGTCCCAGGCGTAGGTGATGGCGTCGCCGTCCGGGTCGTTGCTGCCCGCCGAGCTGAACTGCACGGTGAGCGGCGCGGCCCCGGTGGACGGGTTCGCCGACGCCTGGGCGATCGGCGCCCGGTTGCCGCCGCTGTTGTACTCGATGCGGTAGACGGCCGAGTTGGCGTCGCCGCCGAACCAGGTCGTGCCGTAGTCGAGCACGTACAGGGCGCCGTCCGGCCCGAACTCCATGTCCATGATCGCGGTGCCGGACCACGGCACGGAGTCGATCGCGCCGGCCGTGCCGTTGGCGTTGATCGTCGCCGCCTTGATCCAGCGGCTGGTGAACTCGCCGAGCATGACCTTGCCGTTGTACGAGGCCGGCCACTTCACGTCCGAGACCAGCGCCGGGTTGAACTGGTAGACCGGACCGCCCATCGGGCCGCCGCCGCCCAGCTCGGGCCGCCAGGGACCCGCCCCGCCGTACGGCAGCCACGCCGCCTGCGACGGGGGCAGGGTGGTGATGCCCGTGTTGTTGCGCGAGTTGTTCGTCGGACCGCCGGCGCAGTTGAACAGGCCGGTCGACGGGCCACTGGGGAACGTGTACTCGTGGTACGGGGTGTTGTAGTTCGAGCAGTACGGCCAGCCGAAGTTGCCGGGCTGGGTGATCCGCTCGAACGACACGGTGCCCGCCGGGCCGCGGTTCGGGTCGGCGCCGCCGTCGGGGCCGTAGTCACCGAGGTAGACGACCCCGGTGGCCTTGTCCACGCTCATCCGGAACGGGTTGCGGAAGCCCATGGCGTACACCTCGGGCCTGGTATTGGGCGTGCCCGGCGCGAACATGTTGCCGGCCGGGATGGTGTAGCCGCCGGTCGCTCCCGGCTTGATCCGCAGCACCTTGCCGCGCAGGTCGTTGCTGTTGCTCGCGGTGCGCTGCGCGTCGAAGGCCGGGTTGCGGTCGGCGCGCTCGTCGATCGGCGCGGAGCCGCCCGAGTCGAACGGGTTGGTGTCGTCGCCGGTGGACAGGTACAGGTTGCCGGCCGCGTCGAAGTCGATGTCGCCGCCGACGTGGCAGCACTGCCCGCGGCTGGTCGGCACATCGAGGATCGTGACCTGCGACGCCGGGTCGATCGTGTTGTCGTCGCGGACGGTGAACCGGGCCAGCTTGTTGGAGCCGTTGAACGGGGCGAACTGCGCCGCCGTGCCGGTCGCCGGGGCGTCGCCGCCGGGGGTGCTCAGCGGCGGCGCGTAGTAGAGGTACACCCACCGGTTGGCGGCGAAGTTCGGGTCGGCCTTGATGCTCTGCAGGCCCTCCTCGTCGTGGGTGTACACCTGCAGGGTCATCGCGACCTTGGTGTTGCCGTTGACGTCGGTGTACCGGACGACGCCGTCGCGGGAGGTGTGCAGCACACCCCGGTTCGGCAGCACCGTCAGGCCCATCGGCTCGCCGGTCTCGGCGACGCCCTTGGCCAGCGTCACCTGGCTGAACGTGCCGACGGGCGGGGTCCCGACCGTGCAGCTGCCGGTGCCCTGGGCCGCGTACCGGATGCCGCCGAGCAGGTGGGTGCGGAAGTTGGCCTCGTTGAAGCTCTCCTGGGTGTGGCCGAGGCCGGTGTACCAGGAGCGGCCGCCGTCGTAGGCGCGGCACCACGAGATCGGGTGGTCGGCGCCCATGCTGCCACCGGTGTAGGTGGACTCGTCCAGGTTGGCCAGCACGTGCACCGACGCGCGCGGGTTGGTGCGGTAGTTGTAGAGCTCGTCGGTGCGGTTCCAGTTCGCCGGCAGGCCGGCGGTGGACGGGTGGGCCGTGTCCTCGACGCGCACCGTGACCGGCTGGATCGCCGGGTGGCTGGCGAAGTACGCGCCGACCAGGCTGCCGTACCAGGCCCAGTCGTACTCGGTGTCGGACGCGGCGTGCACGCCGACGTACCCGCCGCCCGCGCGCACGTAGCGCTCGAACGCGGCCTGCTGGGTGGCGTCGAGCACGTCGCCGGTGGTGGACAGCCAGATCACGGCTTTGAACCGGGCCAGGTTGGTGTCGTTGATCTGGGTGGCGTCCTCGGTCGCCTCGACGGCGAAGTTGTTGGCGGTGCCGAGCTGCTGGATCGCGGTGATGCCCACCGGGATCGAGTCGTGCCGGAACCCTGCCGTCTTACTGAAGATCAGCACTGAGAAGTCGGGAGCGGCCTGCGCAGGGGGGACGTTGAAGCCGACCCCGGCCAGCACGACGGCGGCACAGAGCAGCACTCTGCGAAGGAACATGATCGGTATGCACCTCTCCGGTAGAGAGAACAATGAAGACGTGCGCCGATCACGTCTGTCGGTGGGCTGTCAGCCGCACCGTGACACGGTGGGCCTCAGTGGAGCGTGCGAGCATTCACCTCCTTCTACCCCGGCCGCACGGGAGAGCGCTCTCCGGCCGAGGTGGAGACAGTTAAGCAGACTCCCCCGCCGTTGTGAAGGCTCTTCCCGTGCCGACCGTCCACCGTGGAGTTCCGGCCGAGGCAGGGCCTCGGGGACCACCTCGGCTCCACGGCCCGCCGCAGAGGCCGAAGTGGTCCGCACCGGTACAGGTCAGTGCGCCGGGGCCAGGTGTCTCACCACGTCCACGACGGCGGTCACCGGTCCGAACGCGGTCATGCCGTTCACGACGAACTCCCTTGGTGCGCTGGTGGCGCGGTTCGGGACTGCGTCCCAGGTGACGGTGACGGGCGCGATCGAGCCGTCAGCCGTCGTCAGCACCTTGACCGCCGCCGGCAGACGAGGTGCGCGCCGGACCGGCGTCGCGACGTAGACCGTGTCCTGGAGCACATGCTCGGCGTCGCTCTCGCGGTAGACGTCGACCGACGGGAAGACCTTCAGGACCGGCCAGCTGGAGTTGCCCCAGTCGACCATCTCCTGCCAGTTGACCGGCTCCCAGACGAGCACTCCGACGCCGCGGTTGTCCGGCAGGTCGTTGGCGATCTGGAAGACCCGCTGGTACGCGTCGGCCTGGCCCTGCGCGGTCTTCGGGTACGGCGAGTTCGGCACCGGCACCCCGTCCCAGTCGTTGGCCGGGTGCGAGGTCTCGGCGATCTCCAACTGGTAACCCGGGTGTGCCGCGGCGACCGCGTGCAGGTTGGCCTCGTAGTTCTCCGCCGTGCCGTGCCACTGCGGGTAGTAGGAGTGCGCGATCACGTCGATGTCCTGGCCCTTGGCCTTCAGCCGGGTGAGGAACTGGTTCCAGAACTCCAGCGTCCGGTCGAGCCTGCCGTTGTCGATGATCACGTGGGTCTCGAGGTTGATGTGAAGGCCGTTGGCGGCGGAGACGTCACGGACGGCCTTGATGCCTGCGGCCTGCAGCGTCGTGAACCGGTCCCACGCCGCGTCGTACGCGGCCCGCTCAGCCGGATCCGACGAGCCGAAGTAGTTCCACAGCAGGCCGCCGCCCGGCTGGGCGACGAACGCGGGATCGTTGTTGAAATAGCAGCTGTAGCACCAGTCGGCCGGATCGCCGAACCACGGCTGAGGCTTCTCGCTGCCCCACAGGAAACCGTTGATGAGCTCGTTGCCGACGGCGACCTTGTCGGGCGTGGCACCCTGGTCGACCAGCGTCTGGAGGTAGTCGTGCGTGTAGTCGTAGACCTCGGCGGTGAGGTCCGCGAAGGACAGGCCGGTCCATGCGGTCGGTTTGGCCTGCTTGCTCGGGTCGGCCCAGTGGTCGGAGTAGTGCAGGTCGATGCCGAGCCCCATGCCCTTGTCCTTGACCGACGTCGCGACCGCCGCGGTTCGCTCGGGGCCCTGGTAGGCGGGGTCGAGGTATTCGTGGGTGCGCTCGTCGCGCGGGTCGTTGAAGACCCGCAGGCGGACGTACTCCATGCCGGCGTTCTTGGCGAAGGACAGCAGATCGACGGCCTGGGCGGAATCGCCGGCGTGGTAGGTCAGGCCGTCCCTGGCCGTGTTCTGGTCGGCGTAGGACAGGTCGGCGCCGAGGACCAGGTCGTCGCGCAGGTAGTTGAAGGCCGAGAGCTCGCTGACGCCGATCTTCGCGCCCGGCGAGGCGCGGGTGATGGTGACGCGCAGGTAGGCGGTGCCGGGGCGGGTGAGCAGGTCCACCGCGCCACGGCCCGGCACCCAGGCGCGGGTGCGGTCGACGACCCTCGTCCACCTGATCCCGTCGGAGGACGCGTCGACGACGTACTGGTAAACGGCGCCCTTGTCCGGGAAGACGACCTCGACCTTGCGCACGTTGTCGTAGGCGCCGCCGAGGTCGAGGGTCAGCCACTCCCCGGCCCGCTGTCGCTTGGCCACCCATGCGGTGGCGAGGTCCCCGTCGATCGCGCGGGAAGCCGTGGCCGATCCGCTGCCGGCCGCAGCTGACACCCAGGGCTTGGCGGCGAGGTCGCTCTCGACCGGTGTGGTGGCGACGGCCGCTGCCGCCGCCGTCGCCGGCACCGCGGTGCCTACGACGGAACCGGCGAGCGTGACGGCCGTGGCCACGACGATCGCCAAAGGAGCACGGACGGTGCGCTTACCGCGCATATGAATCCTCCTGGTCAACCTGCTCGAAACACGGGCGACAAGACTTCTGTGCACGCTCCCAGTTCAAAGTAGCGGCGACTTTGGGACTGTCAAGGGGCAACCGTGCCGTCGCCGCATCGTCCACTTTGTCGATAAGTGCAGGTGAGGAGTGGTTGTGGCAGAGCAGGATGCGGTCAGACCTCTCGCCGGGTGATACGCGTGCGTCTCCGAAATTCCTGTGCACGTTCACAGTCTTGACGAGCCATTGGCTGCCGACATCGGGGGCCGGACATGCCGGTGGTGCCGCCGCCGGGTGGGGGGGGGGCCCCCCCGGCGGGGGGGGGGGTGGGGCGGGGAGGGGGCCCCGGGGCCCCCCCCCCCCATTTTGGCGGGGCGGGGGTGGAGTACCCCCACGGCCG